>NZ_JAAKUJ010000016.1:0-147858 GCF_049175075.1 Aeromonas sp. 600774 | reverse complement strand
CAGACTGTAAATCTGACGGCTCTGCCTTCGAAGGTTCGAATCCTTCTCCCTCCACCATCATTCAGAAAACCCGGCCTGGCGCCGGGTTTTCGCATATCTGGCCTGCCCCATCTGCTATTTCTCTTCCCTCCAGTGCCTTATAGCCGTGGCCTGCTGCCAATCACGCAATAAAAACGGGAGGCCTGTGCCTCCCGTTTTACTCTCATCTCTGCCTTGCTACAGAGTGACGCGTTACAGGGTAAAGCGATAGAAGATATCAACCGCCTGAGCCACTCCGCTCATCGCCTGTAGATAGAGCCGTGGCAATACCTCGTAGCGCAGCTTGAATTCGGCGATGGGACTGAAGACCCCAACCCCGTACTGGAACTGCAAACCCGGCAGCAGATAGGCCGACAGCGTCACCTGGGTGTTGTCACCACTGCCCGCCGTATCGAGGGAGACATCGCTCATACCCAGCGACTCGCCGATGCTCGACACCACGCCGTTGGCCTGACTCACCGCTCCGGCTACCAGCAGGCCGTTGAAACCGCCATCCTCACCGCCGGTCTGCAACCCTTTGCCGCGCAGCAGATAGGAGAGCTGTTCCGACTGCGCCATCTGCGGTTCGGAGTAGACAGTGATCTCAGGCTTGCTGGCAGGGCCTGTCACCCGCACCCCGACCGTCACCTGACCCTCGATGGTATCGGGATCCCGGTTGGCTTCGATGTTGAGGAACGGCCGATCCAGCGGACCGGAGAAGAGGATCCGCCCCTCCTTGATGATAAGGTTCTGACCGTAAGCCTTGAAGCGGCCGTTGGTCAGCACCAGCTGGCCGTTGCCTGCCAGCGGTTTCTCGGGGTCCTGACGGATATTGAGACCGCCGGAGACATCGGTCTTCAGTCCCATGGCATCGAGCTTCACATCGTTGCCAAGGCGGATCGCCACCTTCATCGCCAGCGGCAGACTTGCCTGCTTGGGAGCAGGGGGCAAATCGTCATAGACCACGGTCACATCATCGGAGACCGCCACCGCCGAATCCGGCAGACTCTTGACCAGAATGCGCGCCCAGGGAATATCCACCTGACCGGTAATCCGGGTCTCCTCACCCAGCGACACCGCGATATCGGGCGAGACTCTGACCCGGCCCATGCCCGGATATTGTGCCTCCAGATCCTTGCCCTGAATGGTGAGGCTGCCGCTGACCGGCATCTTGGCCCAGCTGAGCCAGCCGCCCAACGCCAGCGGCCCCTTGCCCACCAGCATGGAGCCATCGAGCTCGGCGCGGTTGCCCTCGATCTTGAGGCGGGTCACCAGCTTGGTCAGGGTCACCATGTCAGAGTGGGTCTGCACTTCACCGTCACGCAGGTTGAGCTGGCCAAACAGCAGGGGCGCCGCCAGGGTGCCGTCGAAACGGGCATCGGCGGAGATGATCCCTTGCAGGGAGCGCACCTCAGGGATGAGCGGCGCAAAGGTATTGAGCTTGAGATCGTCAAACTTGAGCTGACCGCCGAGCAGACCGCGACCGGCAGGCTCCCTGATCAGCAGATCGGTATCAATATTGCCGATCTGCTTGGAGGCAAAATCGAGGCGAATGGCCGCCTGCTGCCGCTCGAAATCAAGGGCCAGAGCCAGCTGCTGATAGTCGGTCTTGAGGCCATCTGCCACAAAAGTGCCCGGCGTGGTGCGCACCACCGCATGCAGGGTCGGCTGATTGCCACGCCAGCTGGCACGGCCATCGGCCGAGAGCATCGCTTGCCAGCGGAAGTTGTCCGGCAACCAGGGGCGCAGCCGCTTGAGATCAAACTCGCTCAGGGCAAACTCCAGAGTCCCCTGTGCAGCGGAAACCTGACTCCCCTTGACGCAGAGGCTGGCCCCCTGGGAGCCGAGGCAGAGATCCCCCATCGCCAGCCGCTGACGCGGCAGATCGAGATCCAGTGCCCAGGGGGAGCTCAAGTCCCAACGGCGCAGCGGGGTTTTCAACTGCAACTCGGAGAGCGCCCCGCGCCAGTGATCCCCCCGCACGCCGCCACCCAGTTTGAGGTTGGCCGCAACAGGGTCACCCTTCATGGTCAGGGTCAACAGATGCTGACTGATATCGCCGCTGAGGTTCAGGGCCAGCTGGCTGAGCTTGGTCTCACCCTGTTTCAGCTGCGCCACCAACAACGCGAGCTCACCGGCCGGTTTGGCGCCGATCACCGCATTGCCCTTGAGACTAATGCCCTTCAGGTCGGTGCCGGCATAGTAGAGCCGCTCGGAGGCGAGATCCGCATCGATTTTTGGCGTCTGCTGATTGCCACTGACCTTCACCTGTCCCTTGATATCCCCTTTCAGGCCAGGATAGATGCCCCCCAGCTGGGGAGCCTGCAGGTTGGCATCGAGCTTCCACTGGGCGCTGCTGATACTGCCCTTGGCCTGCAACTGGTTGGGGCCACTTTGCAGCGAGAGCGCCGGGATCAGCCACTCCATCTTGTCGTTGCCGCTAAGCTCCCCCTTGAGGGCCAGCGGGTACTGGTTGAGTTTGCCATCCACCTTGAGCTTGGGCAGTTTCAGCTCCCAGTGGCCCGCTTCGTTCATCACGAAACGGCTCTCCAGGTCACCGGCCAGCGTCCCTTTCAGCTCGGGCAGCAGCTCGGCCGGATTGATCCCCTTGAACAGGGTGGTTCCCTGCCACTCGATCCCCTTGTTCCAGGCGAGTTTGCCATCGAGCTTGAGCTCCCCCTTGAGGGCGTTGAGCTGCAAGGCGATCTTGCTGAGCCGCTCCAGATCCCCCTTCCCGTCCAGCGCAAGCTTGAAAGGGGGAACATCGGTCCCCTTGCCGGAGGTATTGAGGGCAAATTGATAGCCGGAGAGCTTGCCCTTGGCAGTCAGGCTCCCCTTGTCCAGCCGATAGCTCGGCTCATCTTTGGCAGGCTTGTGAAGAGGCCAGCCGAGGCTCTTCCAGTCGAGGGCCACATCAAAAGGGAGATCCGGGTCGAGGGCGGCCAGCGAGCCCTTGAGATTGGCTGCAATCGGCCCCTTTGCCGACAACGCCAGCCCCAGCTTGCCGACCGAACCGCTCAGCGCCAGCGTGGCCTGCTCCCCTTGCAGCTCGCCATCTAGCAGCCCTTTGCGAGCCTTGGCATCCAGCGTCACCGCCAGCGGATAGTCATCACTGAGCTGGATGTGTCCCTTGAGCGCCAGATCGGCCATGGCGTGGCGCAGCGAAAGCTCGCGCACCTCGATGCGATCGTCGGCAGCGGTGGCCGACAGCAGCAGCTTGTCGAGCCCTTCGATCAGCTCGCCCTGCTTATATTTCACGCGAGTCGCGCTGACCCCTTCCAGCTGGATGGGGAAAGGAAGATGAATGGCGGGCAGGAGAATGGGGGCTGCCTTTGCCGTGTTCGCAGCAGGCGTCCCTTTGCCCTGTTTGACGGTCTTGGCGCTGGCCTTGTCGGTACGAGCAACCGCAGTCACGGCTTGCTTCTCGTAAGCGGCCGGCTGCTTGGCGGAATTGGCTGTGCTGGCGGGTGCCGCGTCGTCCAGCGTCACCTTCAGGTTATCGAGCACCGGGCCGCGTACAATCAGCCCCTTGCGGTTGAGGGTGGCGCCGATATCAAGCGACCCCAGCGTCACGGCCACACCGGGCACAGCCAGATCGAGATCGACCACCTTGAGGCTATCGACCTGGATCTTGAGTGGCAGCGGGCGCCAGACAAAGGGTTCGGAAGGCTCTTCCGGAGCAGGCTCGGAGTCGGCTACCTTGACCACCGGATGGGTCACCGCCAGGGATTTTATCCAGAGCTTGCCCTGCAGCAACTTGCCCAGATCCCAGTCGAGCACGGCGCGATCCACCGTGACATCCACCAGCTCATCCTGCCAGCCGGCCCCTTCCAGAGTCCAGCCATAGCCAAGCTGACCGGCCACCAGCTCCCCCTTGAGGGAAGGAAGCGCTCCCTTGGCCTGTTGCCACAACCACTTGTTGCCCTGATGGGTAAAGCCCAGCAGGCTGACGCCGATGAGCAGCAGGAACACCAGCCCCATAAGCCAGAGAAAAATACGTTTTAGCCAGATCACAATGCAGACCCCCGCGCAAGATACAGCCGCAGCGGCCAAAGAAAAAAGCGTTTAGACAACATCATAATTCAGGCCCCAATGCGAAATGCAGCCGCAAGGGCTTGTCCTCCTCCGATACCCCGACCGCCAGATCCAGCCTGACCTGGCCGATGGGGGTGACCCAGCGCACACCGACGCCGGTACCTATTTTCCAGGGCTCGCTGTAATCGGTGGTGGAGGTGCCGCCATCCACAAACATGGCCCCCAGCCACTTCTCGCTGAAGCGGTAGTTGTATTCCAGACTGGCCACGCTGGTGTAGCGGCCACCGGTCAGCTTGCCATCCGGCCCGGTGGGGGAGATGCTCTCGTATCCAAAGCCGCGCACCGTCTGATCACCACCAGTAAAGAAGCGCAAGGACGGCGGCACCAGAGAAAAGCTGTCACCTATGATGGCCCCCTGCTCGGCACGCATCAGGAATCTGTGGTTATCGCCGAGGGTACGCAGCCACTTGCTGCGCCCCCACACCCGCATAAAGCTGATGTCGGAGCCCCATCTGGGGTCGGAGAACTCCAGCGTCAACTGCTGACGATCCCCCCAGTCGGGCACCAGGGTGCCGCGCACCCGCAGCCGAGACCAGGAGACTCCCGGGATCAGCAGCAAGCTGTTCCCCTCGTCGGCGCCCTGGGTATAGATCTCGTTCTCCAACCGGATAAAGACGTCCCGATCCCAGCTCTCCGGCCGTCGCGTCCAGCGGTGCACACCGATGGTAGTGAGATCGGAGCGGGTATCGTTGTTGTCCTTGTACTGGTAACCGGTCTGGATGGAGTAGTAGTCCCGCAGCGGGTTGCCCACCGGGATCTGGTAGTCGAAGCTGAGCTCTGCCTCCGGTTGGGAGACCTTGGCGGTGGCAAACAGACGGTGACCATAGCGGTTGACCCAAGGCTTCTCCCAGGTGGCACTCATCCGCGGGCCTACGTCGGTGGCGTAACCGATACCGGTCTCGATTTCGTGATCGACCCGGTTATCCAGCGTCACCGCGATGGGCACCCGATAGTTGCTCGCCTCGCTCAATACCGGCTTGATATCGACCTGACGGAACAGCTTGGTGGAGGAGACATCCTGCGACATCTCGGCCAGACGGATGGCAAGATAGGGGTCACCGCTCTTGATGTTGATAAGCGGGCGAATAAGGTGGAGTGCCTCGGGGGTGGCATCGTAGCGGATCTCGCCGAAACGGTAGCGATGGCCCGATTCGAACAGAATGAATATCTCCGCCGTCCCCTTGTCCGGGAACACCTTGACCTGACTCTTGCTCAGCTTGGCATCAAAGTAACCGCGAGCCAGCCCGAGGCTGCCGAGATCCGCCTTGATGGATTCATATTTGGCATGATTGAGGGGATCCCCCTCTTTGAGGGGCAACTTGTCCAGCAGGGCGCTGTAGAGCTCGTCGCTACCCGCATCCCCCTCCAGCAGAATATCGAGGCGGGAGACGATGACCGGCTCCCCTTTATCTACCTCAATCACCACTTTGGACGGGGTTTTCTTGTCGCGACTCAGGGTGATTTTCGGCTGGTAGTAGCCATAAACCTGCAGCGCCTTTTGCACGCTCTCGGTGATTTTGGCTCGAGCCGGGCGGTATTGCCGCTCCTGATAGACCGGCAGGGCATTGAGGTAGGCTTCAACGTTATCCTTGTTCTCCCCTTTCAACCCCTTGACCTGATAGGTGAGCTTGGCGGCAAACGCGGGCGAAGCCAGCAGCGACAGCAACAGGCCCACCCCCAGTACCCGCAGGCCGCGGCGAAACGCAGGGCCGGACAGTGAACGCCCTGCCAGCAGGGATGAAATGCATCCTGTCAAAGGTCAATATTCCTGAATCTGTGGTGAAGGAAAACAGCGCCCTTTCGGGCCAACCCCGAATGCGGCGCAGCACGCCATGCCGAGCATGGCCGTGACACAAAAATGCGCGCCAGAAAAATGGCGAACCTTATCCTAACATAGGCATCGGCCAGCGACAGCGCGGCACCATTGGCAAATTCACCATATCTTTTAAGAGGTTGACCACAAATCACACATTTTGCTGACAATGACGCCGCCCGCTTTCCCGATGAGGGCGAATTGACCTGCCCTGAACAAGGTTCACTTCGTCGTCAGGCACCATTTGTCACCTCTCCCCCTCTCTTTACCACCAGAAACCCACCACGACAGAGTTTGTCGGCATCGCCCCACCCTCACCGTTTAACAGACCCGGCACACCCTAAAGCCCGCCGTAGCGGGTGATTAAGAATTGCTCGTTCAGCACAATCGAATTATCCCGCTGCCTTTGCGAACGTCCCTCCCTCACACTTGAACCATCAACTGAAGGAGACACATCATGCATGCACGTAGCGAACAGATGGCTGACTATATTGCCGATCGTCTCGAGTTCATCACCTTTCTCGCCTGTTGCAGCGCCCTGCTGGCCCTGCTGACCGGCATGAGTGGCCAGCAGGCGCTGGCCTTTACCGCCCTGAACCTGCCGTTTGGCCTCGGCATTCTGCTGGCGATGGCGCTGCTGGCCCCCCTGCCCGTCCACTGGCGGCTGCCGGGCATCACCTTGCTGCTGGCAGGTTGCGCCCTGATGACCCTGCAACTGGGGGGTGAGTGGCTCAATCCGCTGGCCATCTGGAGCCTCTACGCCCTGCTCGGGCTGGAGATCATCTGGCAAGCGCGTCCCCGCGCCGTGCTGGCCACCCGCGCTCGCCAATAATACGACCGATAAAGGGCGGGCTGTGATGGCTGACGCCGGTGGCAAATTGGGGTACTCTTGCGCCCCGATTTGCTACCACCCTTGGCGTTAACAACCTTCGCCATCACACCCAGGAGCGCCCCGATGAAAAAAGCCTGTGCCCAGCACATTCTGGTCAAGACCGAAAAACAGTGTCTGGAGATCAAGGAGAAGATCGAGAAGGGAGCCGACTTCGGCCAGATGGCCAAGCGCTTCTCCACCTGCGCTTCTGCAAAACGCAGCGGCGATCTGGGGGAGTTCAATAAAGGGGATATGGTCAAGCCCTTCGACGATGCCGTCTTCAAGGGTGAACTGCTCAAGGTGCTGGGGCCGGTGCGCACCAAGTTCGGCTTCCATCTGATCAAAGTGCTCTATCGCAACTAAGTCATCGCAACTGACCATTTTCTCGGTGAAGCTCCCGTCAGGCGGGCTTCACCGACCTCTGCATTCCCCTCGCAAAACTGACCAAAACCACGCCAAACTCGCATCAATTTACTAACGTTATCAGGCAATTAAGTTTATCCTTCTCGGCATTGTCCACATTCGACGATGGATCCCGTGCTATGCCCCGCTCTTGCTTGTGGCCCCTGCTGGCCTGGTTACTCCCGCTCGCTGGCGCCCTCGGCAGCCGCTTTCATCTCTGGCCCTGGTGGATCGGTTTTGCGATCTGTCTCATCGGAGCCCTTGTCTCCCTGATCTTGCTGGTACGCCTACCCTGGAGCCGCAACCGCTACGCCAGCGGCCTTGGCGCCTTGCCACTGCTGCTACCGCTGACCTTTGTGGCACAGGCGCTGCGCATGCCGCTGATCAACGATGTGAGCACAGATCCCTACAATCCCCCCCAGCTACGCTGGGCGGCAGAGCTGAGAACCGCGCAGGATCTGCCAATAAATAGCGCCCCGCTGAAAGCAGTTGAGGCAAAACCCGGTCCTCTCTTTACCCATACCGCCCCCGAAGAGGTGGTTATTGAGGCTGAGGAGCTGATGCAGGAGCTGGGCTGGCAGGTACGACCCAGCCCCGACGGTCTGGATGCAGTGGTCACCACCGGCTGGTTCGGCTTTCAGGATGATGTGGCGCTGCGGGTCTTTGCTGGCCCCAAAGAGACCCGCATCGATATGCGATCAGCCTCCCGTCAGGGGCAAAGCGATCTGGGCACCAACCGGGCGCGGATCGAGGATTTCCTGACCCGCCTGAACGAGCGCCTCGGCCAGGCCTACAAACCCAATTTGAAACCGTAAGTGTGAAACAACAAGAAGGTAACTGATGCGCGTTGAGGTCAAACCCGACCGGGAATATGCCTGGTTTATCCGCCCCTTTTTCTGGCTGCAAAAGCGCAACTATGGTCAGGTGCTTATTCCGGGCAAGTGCTGGGGCCGCTCGCCGCGCCTCTTTGCCGCCGTCGCCACCCTCTATGGCGTCATCAACCGCAAGCGCTCCCCCATAGATCCCGTGCTGCGCTCGCTGGTGACGGTGCGGGTCTCCCAGCTCAACTGGTGCCGTTTTTGCGTCGACATCAACGCCATGACCTTGGTAAAGAGAGCCGGTTCCAGCGAGAAAGTGGAGGCGCTGGCCAACTGGCGCGAAAGCCCCTTGTTTGACGAGCGGGAAAAAGCGGTGCTCGACTATACCGAAGCGATGACTGGCCTCGATGGGGTCAGCGATGAGCAGGCCGCCCGCCTCAAGCCCTGGTTTGACGACGACGCCATGGTGGAGCTGACCGGCCTCATCGCCTTCCAGAACATGTCGGCCAAGTTCAACGCCGCCCTCGATATCGCCCCGCAGGGCTTCTGCCAGCTGCCGGTGCAACCGGAACGCCCTGCCCAGCCAGACAGCAAGGACGCCTGATGAACCGGACCCGCCTGCTGCTTGCACTGGTGATGGGGAGCCTTATCGGCACCTTTTTTGCCCTCGATCTTGGCCGTTACCTCACTCTGGACGCCTTGCAGGCCCAGCAGGCGGCAGTGGCGCAATGGGTCGACGGCCACTTTGTCTCGGCCAGCCTGCTGTTCGTGCTTATCTATGTGCTGAGCACCGCCCTATCCCTACCCGGCGCCAGCTTGCTCACACTGGGTGGCAGCGCTGTGTTCGGCGTCGGCTGGGGGCTACTGCTGGTCTCTTTCGCCAGCACCCTAGGCGCAACCCTGGCTTTTCTCAGCGCCCGCTTTCTGCTGCGCGACTGGGTCGAGCGGCGCTTTGGCGACAAGCTGGCCACCTTTCAGTCCGGCATGGCGAAGGAGGGGGCCTTCTATCTGCTCAGCCTGCGCCTCATCCCCATCTTCCCCTTCTTTTTGGTCAATCTGCTGATGGGGCTCACCCCCATCAGAGTCAGCACCTACTACTGGGTCAGCCAGCTTGGCATGCTGCCCGGCACCTTCGTCTATGTGCTGGCGGGCAGCGAGCTTGGCCAGTTAACCAGCACCGGCAATATCCTCTCCCCCGGCCTGATGGTCGCGTTGACCCTGCTGGGGCTGATGCCCTGGCTGGTCAAGAAATTGACCGACAAGCTCGCGCTGCGCCGCTTGCTCTCCCCCTACCGCAAACCCGCTCGCTACGACTACAACCTGCTGGTGATCGGTGCCGGTGCAGGTGGGCTGGTCACCAGCTATATCGCGGCAGCGGTGAAGGCCAAGGTGGCGCTCATCGAGAAACACAAGATGGGGGGCGATTGCCTCAATAGCGGCTGTGTCCCCTCCAAGGCATTGATCCGAAGCGCCCGCTTTGCCGCAGAGCAGCGTAAAGCCGACGAGCTGGGCTTTAGCCCAAGCCACTCCCGCGCCGATTTTGCCGCCGTGATGGAGCGGGTGGCTGAGGTTATCAAGGAGGTCGAGCCCCACGACTCCATAGAGCGCTATCAGGTGCTTGGAGTGGAATGCATCGAAGGGGAGGCGCGGCTGGTCTCTCCCTGGGAGGTGGAGGTTAACGGCCAGCGCCTTGCCAGCCGCCATATCGTTATCGCCACCGGCGCCCGGCCGCTGGTGCCCAAGCTGCCGGGGCTGGATCAGGTGCCTTACCTCACCTCGGATAGCCTCTGGCAACTGCGCACCCCGCCGCGCCGCCTACTGGTGCTGGGCGGTGGCCCTATCGGCTGCGAGCTGGCCCAGAGCTTCGCCCTGCTCGGCATTCCCGTGACCTTGGTGGAACTCTCGGAGCAACTGCTGCCCCGCGAAGAGAGAGAGGTAGCCGACGCCCTGGCCGGGCAGATGAGCCGAGATGGCGTGCGGCTACTCACCGGCTGGCGCGCCGAACGAGCCGACTATCTGCCCGCAGCCGAGAGGGATCTTCCCATCCGGCTGCAACTGCGCCGGGGCGATGAGACACAAGTGGTTGAAGGGGATCAACTGCTGCTGGCACTGGGTCGGGTCGCCAACGTCAGCGGCTTCGGGCTCGAAGCGTTGGGGGTCGAGCTGGCCCCCCGCGGCACCATAGCGGTCGATGGCTTCCTTGCCACCAACTTCCCCAGCATACTGGCGGTAGGAGACGTAGCGGGCCCTTACCAGTTCACCCACTTCGCCGCCCATCAGGCCTGGTATGCGGCGGTCAATGCCCTGTTTGGTCAGTTCAAGCGCTTTCGGGCCGACTATCGGGTCATTCCGGCGGCCACCTACACCACGCCGGAGATTGCCCGGGTTGGCCTCAATCGCAAGGAAGCCGAGGCGCAGGGGATTCCCTTCGAGGCGACCCGCTTCGAGCTGGCCGAGCTGGACAGAGCCATCGCCGATGGGGAGCGCCACGGTTTTGTCGAGGTGCTGACCGTGCCGGGCAAGGATACTATCCTTGGCGCCACCATAGTGGGCACTCACGCCGGTGAACGGATCGCCGAGTTCGTGCTCGCCATGCGTCACCGCCTCGGCCTTGGCAAGATCCTCGGCACCATTCACGCCTATCCCACCCTGATGGAGGGGAACAAATATGTGGCGGGTGAATGGAAACGGGCCCACCAGCCCACCCGGGTGCTGGCGTTGCTGACCCGTTATCACCGCTGGCGCCGTGGCGCCTGACAATCAGGGAAACGTTTATGCTCAAGCCATTCTCACAACTCAACTCACAGCTCAAACAGCGGCTAAACGCCCTGCTGTGCGCCCTGCCACTACTGGCCAGCGGCTCGCTGTTGGCGGCCAATCCAGACGGTAACTGGCAACAGACCCTTGAGGAGGCGAGGGGACAGACCGTCTACTTCAACGCCTGGGGCGGCAGCCCGGAGATCAACGCCTATCTGGTGTGGGCCGGGCAGGAGCTGGCGCGCGACTATCAGGTCAAGCTGGTGCAGGTGAAGGTGGATGACATCGCCCAGAGCGTCAGCCAGTTGCTGGCCAACAAGCAGGCGGGCAAACAGGTAAACGGCCCCATCGATCTGCTCTGGGTGAATGGCGAGAACTTCAAGGCGCTCAAGGAGCAGGGGCTGCTTGGCGCTCCCTTTACCGCCGAGCTACCCAACATGGCGCTGGTCGACAGCAGCCTGCCGGTGAGTGAGGACTTCACCCTGCCGGTAGAAGGGCTGGAAGCCCCCTGGGGCATCGGCCAGCTCAATCTGATGGTCGACACCGAAGAGGTCGCCAGAGCGCCCACCTCGGCAGCAGCCCTGCTGGCGTGGGCCAAGGCCCATCCCGGTCGCTTCACCTACCCCAAGCCGCCCCAGTTCCATGGCTCCAGCTTTCTCAAGCAGATCCTGCTGGAGTTGACGCCAGACCCCGCCCCCCTCTATCGGGAGGCGACCGATACCGAGTTTACCCAACTCACCGCCCCGCTCTGGGCCTGGCTCGATGAGCTGCATCCGGCACTCTGGCGCAAGGGCAAACTGTTCCCCACCAGCGCCGCCGAAACCCGCCAGTTACTCGATGATGGCGAACTGGCCATGGCCATCAGCTTCAATCCGCAGGAGGCGCAGAGCGCCGCCCAGATTGGCGCCCTGCCCCCCAGCGTGGAAGCGGTAGCCATGGAGAAAGGGGCGCTCACCAACAGCCATTTTCTCGCCATCCCCTTTAACGCCAGTGCCCGTGCGGGTGCCAAGGTGGTGGCCAACTTCCTGCTGAGCCCGGCGGCGCAGGCGCGCAAGGCCAATCCGGCCTTCTGGGGTGATCCCAGCGTGCTGCGGGCCGGTGCCCTGCCTGACCCCGCCAAGGGGCAACCGGCACTGCGCTTCAAAGCGGTGGCCGAGCCTCACCCCAGCTGGCAGCTCAAGCTGGAAGCGGCCTGGGCCGAGCGTTACGGTCACTGATGAGTGCCGCTGGTCACCCGCTTTCCCGCTCCCGACCGTGGCGCCAGTTGACACGCCACCCCACTATGAGTACGGGGATGGCGGTCATTTATCTGGCACTCTTCGTCATCCCATTGCTGGCGGGGCTGTGGCAACTGCTGGCGGAGGGGATGGCCGCCTCTCATCTCGCCTTGCTGCTCGCCCAACCCGGTCTTTGGCACTCAGCAGCACTGAGCCTGTGGATTGGCGCCGCCTCGACCCTTGGCAGCCTGCTGTTGACCGCCCTGCTGCTGGCCCACAGCGACAGCCGGGCTTTCGGGCTGCTCCGTCGCCTGCTCTCGCCTATGCTGGCCATGCCCCACGTCGCCTTTGCCATCGGCTTTGCCTTTCTGCTCGCCCCCTCCGGCTGGCTGCTGCGGCTCCTCTCGCCAGCTCTAACGGGGTTTGATCTTCCCCCCGATTGGCAAACCATTCGGGATCCTTGGGGGCTCGGGCTGATTGCACTGCTCGTTTTCAAGGAGACCCCCTTTTTGCTGCTGATGGCGATGGCCGCGCAGCAACCCATCCAGCTGGCACGCCAGCAGTGGCTGGGGACAAGCCTTGGCTTCAGCGCCCCCCAGATCTGGTGGCGCCTGCTGCTGCCCGCCCTCTGGCCTGCCCTGCGCCTGCCCATCTATGCGGTGGCGGCCTACGGAGTGGCGGTGGTGGATCTCGCCCAGCTGCTCGGGCCTGACACCCCCGCCCCGCTGGCGGTACGGCTGTGGCTTTGGTATCAGGATCCGGATCTGCTCTGGCGCGGCGCCACCGCCAGCGGCGCCCTGCTGCTGCTCGCTATCACGGCGCTGCTGATCGCCATGCTCAGATTACTGGAGTGGCTTCATCAAGAGGTGGGCAAAGGCTGCTGGCTCGATGGCAAACGAGCTGCGTCCCACTCCTTTGCCAACCGGCTCGCAGCAGGCTCTGCACTCACTCTGATCACCCTCAATCTGGCGGTGCTGGCGGCCCTGCTACTCTGGTCACTGGCGCGCCGCTGGCCCTTTCCCGCCCTCTGGCCCAGCCAGTGGCGCAGTCATTACTGGCTGGATCTGCTGCCAACCCTGCTGCCACTGCTGGCAACCAGCGTACTGCTGGCGCTGGTGAGCGGCTTGCTGGCACTGATGATGGCGGTGTGTAGTCTGGAGGCGCAAGCCGGGCGCCGCCCCTGGCCGCTCTGGCTCATCTGCCTGCCGCTGTTGCTGCCACAGGCGAGCCTGCTGTTTGGTATCCGGCTCGGGTTGGACTGGCTTGCACATGACTCGATAAGCAGCGGCATTGGCTGGGGCTGGGTGCTCTGGAGCCAGCTGCTGTTTGTCTTTCCCTATGTCTATTTGTGTCTGCACGGCCCCTATCGCCAGTTCGATCCACGGATCACCCAGAGCGCCCTGCTGCTGGGGGCAACGCCATGGCGAGCCTGGTGGCAAGTGAAAGCGCCGCTGCTGGCGCGCCCGCTGCTGTTTGCCTTCAGCGTCGGGGCGGCGGTGAGTTTGGCCCAGTATCTGCCGACCCTGCTCTTTGGTGCTGGCAGAGTGGTCACCATCACCACCGAAGCGGTGGCCATCGGCAGCGGCCTCAACCGGCGGCTGGCGGGGCTCTACGGCCTGCTGCAACTGCTGCTGCCGCTCGTTATCTATCTGCTGGCGCTATGGCTGCCAGCGCGGATCAATCCGGCGCTCAAGGGGGGCGGCTCACGATGAACTCTCACGATGGAAACAGCCATATGCTGAGCACCACGCCTCTTCGACTTTACCTTGATGAAAATCTGCTGCTTTCGCTGCCCCCCCTGCAGGTGGCCCCCGGCGAGGTATTGACCCTGATGGGGCCAAGCGGCTGCGGCAAAAGCTCCCTGCTGGCGGGGCTGGCCGGGGTACTACCGAGCGCGCAGACAGAAAATGGCCCGATCCGGCTGGAGGGGGAGATAAGGCTCGGCGAGCGGCCACTCAACACCTTGCCTGCGCAAGCGCGGCGCATCGGCATGCTGTTTCAGGATGACCTGCTGTTCGACCATCTGACAGTGGCGGAGAACCTGATGTTCGGCATGCCTGCGATCATCAAGGGAAAACGTGCGCGGCGGGAAAAGGCGCTGACCGCATTGGCACAGGTCGCACTGGCGGATCAGGCTGACAAGCTGCCACAACTGTTGTCAGGGGGTCAGCGAGCGCGGGTCAGTCTGCTGCGGGCGCTGTTGGCGGAACCCGACGCCCTGCTGCTGGACGAGCCCTTCTCCCGCCTCGACAAGCCGCTGCGGGCCGCCTTTCGCGAGCTGGTGTTCGCGCAGATCAAGGCGCTGGCCATCCCCGCCATCTTGGTGACCCACGATGCGGAAGACGCACCGGGCACCATACTCAACCTCACCGAATGCCACTGTTAACCGAGGAGTGTTCACCTTGTTTGATCGCCATCTGATCCCCGTGATCCGCAGCCCCCTCACCCAGCTTGCCAAACCGCTCTGCCGCGCCGGGATCAGTGCCAATCAGGTGAGCCTCACCGGCTTTGCCATCGGCATGTTGGCGCTGCCGCTACTGGCCTTTGGCTGCTATCAATGGGCGCTCGCAGCCATTCTGCTCAACCGGCTGCTGGACGGGCTCGATGGCGCCGTGGCGCGGGAAACCGGCATCACCGACTGCGGCGGCTTTCTCGACATCACCCTCGACTTTATTTTCTACGCCGCCGTGGTGCTGGGCTTTGCCCTCGCCGCCCCCGCCAATGCGCTGCCCGCCGCCACCCTGCTGTTTGCCTTTATGGGCACCGGCTCGAGCTTTCTGGCGTTTGCCATCATGGCGGGCAAGCGGGGCATCGACAATCCGGTCTACCACCACAAATCCCTCTACTATCTGGGCGGCCTCACCGAGGGGAGCGAGACCATCGCCCTCTTTGTGCTGATGTGCCTGTGGCCCGCCGCCTTCGCCCCGCTCGCCTACGGCTTTGCCCTGCTCTGCGCCATCACCACCCTGACCCGACTCTGGAGCGGCTACCACACCCTGCGTCCCCCCCAGCCCTAAACAGCACAGCCCTCACAGAAGGGCTAATCCATCGCACGATGAATTGGCGGCAAACAAGGCGCACGGAACACTTGCACGGGGATGGCATTGTTTTACCATGACGACACTTTTATCAGTCTCTTTGAGAACCCTATGCGTCGCCTTGCCTCTCTTCTCACTCTGTCGTTATTCCCCCTGCTCGGTGGCTGCAGCAGCGCCCCCGCGCCAAAGCCCGTGGTCGTCCCCCAACCCAAGAGCGCCTTTATCAATCAGGCGCCATCCAGCAAACCCGTTTATACACAAGGGGTTAGCAAGGGGGACTTCGCCAATCGCCCCAACGTGGACCGGTTCGTCCAGAAAATGGTCGAGAAGCACGGTTTTGACAACGCCCAGCTGCATCGGGTGCTGGCACAGGCAGAGCGTTACGACTGGATCATCCGCCTGATGGATGCCCAGGCACCGACCACCCCCAAGCCCACTGGCCCGACCGGCGCCTGGAACCGCTATCGCGCCAAGTTCATCACCCCCGACAACGTACAGAACGGCGTCAACTTCTGGCGTGAATACGCAAGCGAGCTGAACCGGGCGGAGCAGATCTACGGGGTGCCGCCGGAGATCATCGTCGGCATTATCGGGGTCGAGACCCGCTGGGGCCGGGTTATGGGCAAGACCCGCATTCTGGATGCACTGGCCACCCTGGCGTTTGATTACCCGCGCCGCGCCGAATTCTTCACGAGCGAATTGGAAGCCTTCCTGGTGATGACCCGCGATGAGGGGATGGATCCCACCGAACCCAAGGGCTCCTATGCGGGCGCCATGGGCTACGGCCAGTTTATGCCCTCCAGCTTCCAGCGCTATGCGGTGGACTTTGATGGCAACGGCCACACCAACCTGTGGGATCCGGTGGATGCCATCGGCAGCGTCGCCAACTACTTCAAGGCCCACGGCTGGGAGAAAGGGCAACCGGTGGCGGTGCGCAGTCAGGGCCAACTGCCCGGCTATGAGCATGGCTTCCAGACCCGCTACCCGGTCGCCACCCTGCGCCGCGCAGGGCTCACCCCCACCAGTAGCCTGGGCAACCACAACGAAGCGAGCCTGCTGCGCCTCGATGTCGGCACCGGCTACCAATACTGGTACGGTCTGCCCAACTTCTACACCATCACCCGATACAACCACAGCACTCACTACGCCATGGCGGTGTGGCAGCTGGGGCTGGCGGTGAAGGCGGCGCGCTGATAACTCGCTGGCATAAAACAGACAATGAAAAAGGAGCCATCATGGCTCCTTTGTTATATCCAACGTTCCACCTCATCAGGGGCTCAAGGATGGCTACCTGATTTAGACGCCTGCCTTGGCCAGCGCAGCAGAGACGATCTGCTGGGCCTCTTGCTGGATGAGGTCGAGGTGCGCGTCGCCCTTGAAGCTCTCCATATAGATCTTGTAGATGGACTCGGTGCCGGAGGGGCGCGCCGCGAACCAGCCGTTCTCGGTCACCACCTTGAGACCGCCGATGGCGGCATCGTTGCCCGGCGCCTTGGTCAACTTGGCGATGATGGGCTCACCGGCCAGGGTTGAGGCTTCCACCAGTGCCGGATCCAGCTTGGAGAGCACCGCTTTCTGGGCACTGTTGGCCGGTGCGTCGATACGACGATAGCTGGAGCGGCCAAACTTGGCTTCCAGTGCGTCGTAATGAGCCTGCGGATCCTTGCCGGTGACCGCCAGAATTTCCGCCGCCAGCAGCGCCAGAATGAAGCCATCCTTGTCAGTGGTCCAGACGGTGCCATCTTTGCGCAGGAAGGAGGCGCCCGCGCTCTCCTCGCCACCAAAGCCGAACTCGCCGCTGTAGAGGCCATCCACGAACCACTTGAAGCCGACCGGCACCTCTTTGAGGGTGCGGCCAATCTCGCCGGCAACCCGGTCGATCATGGAGGAAGAGACCAGCGTCTTGCCGACGGCCGCATCCGCAGACCAGCCGGTGCGATGGGTAAACAGATACTGGATTGCCACCGCCAGATAGTGGTTCGGGTTCATCAGGCCGGACTTGGTAACGATGCCGTGACGGTCGTAGTCAGGGTCGTTGCCAAGGGCGATGTCGAACTTGTCCTTGAGCGCGATCAGACTGGCCATGGCGAACGGGCTGGAGCAGTCCATCCGGATCTTGCCGTCTTTATCCAGGGTCATGAAGGAGAAGGTCGGGTCGACCTTGTAGTTCACCACCTCGATGTTCAGGCCGTAGGTCTTGGCGATGACGTCCCAGTAGGCGACGCCGGAGCCGCCCAGCGGATCGACACCGATCTTGATGCCTGCGTTCTTGATGGCGTCCATGTCCAACACGTTCTTCAGATCATCCACATAGGGGGTGACATAGTCGTGCAGGGCCACGAACGGGCTCTTGAGCGCCTCGGCGAACGGCATCCGTTTCACGCCAGCCAGACCCGCTTCCAGAATGGCGTTGGCACGGTCCTCGACCCACTTGGTGATCTCCCCTTCGGCGGGGCCACCGTGAGGCGGGTTGTACTTGAAGCCACCATCTTCCGGCGGGTTGTGGGACGGAGTGATCACCACGCCGTCAGCACGGGCAGCCGGTTTGCCTGCATTGTGGCGCAGGATGGCGTGAGAGATGACCGGGGTCGGGGTAAAACCGAGGCCAGCCTGAATGCGGGTTTCAACGCCGTTGGCGGCCAGCACTTCGACGGCGCTGGCAAAGGCAGATTCGGACAGGGCGTGAGTATCCATGCCGACAAACAGCGGGCCAGTGATACCGGCCTGCTGGCGATACTCCACCAGGGCCTGGGTCACTGCCAGAATATGGGATTCGGTAAAGGCACTGTGCAGGGCGCTGCCGCGGTGGCCGGAGGTACCGAAGGCAACTCGCTGCTCGGGGCGGCTCATGTCCGGCTTGTTGAGGTAGTAGGCGCTGACCAGACGGGGAATGTTGGTCAGGTCGCTTAAACGGGCCGGCTGACCGGCGTGGGAATGCTGAGCCATGGCGTTTTCCTTGCGTAATGGCGGCCTTGCCGGGCAAGGCCTGAGTCTTGAAAAACCGTTAGATTGCGCCGCACACCTGCGCGATCACCTCGTCGCCGTAACCCATGCTGCTCATCAGCTGGGCCACCATGTTCTGCTTGCGACTGGTGTTGGTGTTGGTGATTACCCAGAACGGGGTTTCCGGTACCGGCTTGGGCTTGGTGGTGCTGCCACTGGCGCGCAGAGCCTCGGGATCCCGCGAGAAATAGACGCGCTTGCGCCCCTTGATTTCGGTGGCCTGGGTAAACCCGACCGGATCATCCCGGTAGAGGGTACTCAGCACCTGCATGAAACGGTTGATAGACTTCTCTTCCTGCTGCAGCTCGCCAGAATCAAGCAGGGCTTGCAGCCCTTGCCGGGTGGCTACCGCACTGGGCTGCGCGACGGCAACGGGCTCGGCAACCGGCACACCTTGGTGAGCAGGCTGTTCCAGCAGACGGCGCAGGATATCGGAGGCACTCTCACCAATGTGCCGGGTCTGGCTGGCGATATAGAAGTAGAGATCGTCATCAAGCTCGATGGTTTTCATAGGGATGCGCTGGACTCGTCGAAATTCGGATGCGGCGATTATACATAGGCAAACCCGACAGCCCAAGCAAGGGGCTGGCAGATGTACATGAATCTCATCGAGAATACGGCATAATAGCGGCCCAAGTGTGTGATCAGCCGCACTGATAGCCGATCCGGACGGGATTTTTTAGAAAAAAAACCACATTTATTTCCCATCCGCTGGACGAAATCCTTTTCTTTCCAGTGCGTTAAATAAAACAGCGATACGCACTCACGACCGACAAGGTGTCATTTTGCAACAAAACAGCATATTGAACTTCAAGGAGCAGGGTCAGGGCCCGGCAGTCATTCTGATCCACGGCCTGTTTGGCAGCCTCGACAACCTCGGCCTGCTGGCCCGCGCCCTCGGCGAGCACTATCGGGTCATCAGCGTCGATCTGCGCAACCACGGTGCCTCCTTTCATAGCAGCGAGATGAGCTATCCGGCGCAAGCGGCCGACATCCTGACCCTGATGGATCGGCTGGAGATTGCCGAAGCCACCCTGATTGGCCACTCGATGGGTGGCAAGGTGGCGATGCAGGTCGCCAAGCTGGCGCCAGAGCGGGTGACCAAACTGGTGGTGGCCGACATGGCGCCGGTCGCCTATCCCCACTCCCGCCACCAGAATGTCTTTGCCGGACTCAACGCCACACGACGCACGCCGCCGCAAAGCCGCAGTGAAGCGGAAGCCATGCTGGCGCAACACATCGAGATCGCCGGGGTACGCCAGTTCCTGCTCAAATCGTTCGCCAGAGGCGAGCATGGCTGGGGTTGGCGCTTCAATGTGCCCGCCCTTGAGCAAAACTACGCCAACATCATGGGCTGGCCCGAGGATGAGCGCCGCTTCGAGGGGCCGGTGCTCTTTATCAAGGGGGGGGATTCTGACTATATGCAGCCCCAATACAGCGAGACGGCACTGGCTCAATTCCCGGCGGCAAAGGTGCGTGTCATCGCGGGTACCGGCCACTGGCTGCATGCGGAAAAACCGGCTCTGTTCAACAAATTGGTTGTGGATTTCCTGTCGACAGGCGGTTAACAGTTTCAAATCCTTTGTGATATAGTGCGCCCGTCATAAGGAGTGTGCGCAATCCATGCTAAGTGAACATATCGACCTGATCGAAAGTTTGGGCCTCAAGTTATTCTTTGTGGCCATTTTCATATTGATTGGCCTGGCCATTCAGGACGTGCTCAAGCGCGGCAACGTGCCCCGTTTCGGTCGTTTTATCGTCTGGTTGGTACTGTTTCTGGGTTGTGCGGGTTTTGTCGCCAAGGGGCTGATCGAACTGGGCTGGGAAGGCTCAGGACTCGGCTAACTTATTTTCATCTGTGATGTATGGCCAAACAGCAAACTGATCGAACAACACTGGATCTGTTCGCAAATGAGAAGCGCCCCGGCAGGCCAAAGACCAATCCACTCCCCCGCGAGACCCAGCTCAAGATCAACAAGCGTAACCAGCTTAAGCGCGATCGGGAAAATGGGCTGAAGCGGGTAGAGTTAAAGGTGGAGGCCGAGTTGCTGGAGCGCCTGAACCAACTTGCGTTACAACAGAACATCAGCCGAGCCGAGCTGATCCAATCTATCCTGAAACAACAGATTGAGTCCGCCTTTGCGGTGGACATTGCAGTCTGAGCGTTGAGCATTAACACCAAATACGGGTAACTAAACACTATGGCAAGTGTAGGTCTGTTTTTTGGCAGCGATACCGGTAACACCGAAGCTGTCGCCAAGATGATCCAGAAAGAGCTGGGCAAAAACCTGATTGAAGTCCGTGACATCGCCAAGAGCAGCAAGGCCGACATCGAGAGCTTTGATCTGCTGATGTTCGGCATCCCGACTTGGTACTACGGCGAAGCCCAGGCCGACTGGGACGACTTCTTCCCCGATCTGGGCGAAATCGACTTCACCAACAAGCTGGTCGCCATCTTCGGTTGCGGTGATCAGGAAGACTATTCCGAGTACTTCCTCGACGCCATGGGCACCCTGCGCGACATCGTCGAAGCCAAAGGCGCCATCATCATCGGTCACTGGCCGACTGCCGGCTACGAGTTCGAAGCCTCCAAGGCACTGGTCGATGACAAACACTTTGTCGGTCTGGGTATCGATGAAGATCGCCAGCCGGAGCTGACCGCCGAGCGCGTCAAGGGCTGGTGCAAGCAGCTGCACGAAGAGATGTGCCTGGGCGAGCTGGAGTAATCCGCCTCCCCTCATACCTCTGACAACAAGGGCCCCGACGGGGCCCTTGTTGTATCTGCTTGTTGCGATGCCTGCCTTTATTCTTCCCTGTTATTCACCTCTGTGCTCCGGTTTGGCCCGCACATAGAGGGTGCGCTTGACCTGCGCCACCAGCTCGCCGCTCTTATCTTGTACCGTCACCTCGAATTCGGGGAAATGCTTGTTGCCACCTTCAGTCGCCGCCACGATTTCGGCCAGCTTGCCCTCGGTCAGGTTGAACTCGGCCACCAGCTTGCCCTTGCCGGGCTTGATATAGTTGATGCTGCCCGCCTTGTCCCAGACGTAGTAGCGATTCTTGAAGTAGCCCATCAGCATCAGCGGATAGATGGGGTCCGTCATGGCAAACATGCTGCCGCCAAACTGGGTGCGGTTGGCGTTCTTGTTCCACCAGCGGGATTTGAGGGTCACCCGGCAGTAGCGAAAGTCATCGCTCAGGGTCTCTATCTTGATACCGGCGCCCCAGAAAGGGGGCCAGGCGTTGAGTGCGCGGCGCACCCAGGCCGCATTGTCAAAAAGCCAATCCATGGATCTCATCCGACCAGAATATGAAAGTTACATTTTATCAACATCTGCCATGCCAGCAAGTCGGACGACACGATTGATTATTTCAATCCAACCGGCCATTTATGGCTAAACCCCTTGAATTGCTGGGTTTATTTTTAGGGAGGCTACGACCTATAATGACAGGCCAAGCGAGTTCAAGGTTGCCATTCCTGCGGCAGTCCATCAGAATAACCCCACCTTCGAGAATGCGAATAAGTAGAATATGGCAGACAACAACCAAGCGTTAAAAAAGGCCGGGCTCAAGATCACCTTGCCCCGGGTCAAAATCCTGGAAATCCTGCAACAGCCGGACTGCCAGCACACCAGCGCCGAAGATCTCTATAAACGACTGATCGACCTGGGTGAAGAGATTGGTCTCGCTACCGTCTATCGCGTTCTCAACCAGTTTGATGATGCCGGTATCGTTACCCGTCACCACTTCGAAGGTGGCAAGTCAGTATTCGAGCTGGCCACTCAGGAGCACCACGACCACCTGGTTTGCCTCGACTGCGGCAAGGTGATCGAGTTCTCCGACGAAGTGATCGAACAGCGTCAGCGCGAGATCGCCAAAAAATTCAATATCCGTCTCACCAACCACAGCCTCTACCTCTACGGTCACTGTGCTACCGGTGAGTGCAAGCACGACGAATAAGTCGGCCGCGACTTGCAGATAACGGACAATAAAAAAGCCAGCTGATGCTGGCTTTTTTATTGTCCGGCGCAGGCCGCTGGCAGCACACAGGGCAGGGTCTCCCCTGCCCCATCGGCTTAGCCTTCTACCTTGCCCCAGGAGTCGCGCAGGGCAACGGTGCGGTTGAACACCAGATGTTCCGGGCTGGAGAGCTTGTTGTCGGCGCAGAAGTAACCTTCACGCTCGAACTGGTAAGCCTGCTCCGGCTTGGCGTTTTTCAGGGAGGCCTCGACACGGGCACCCTCGATGATCACCAGGGATTCCGGGTTCAGCGCGGCTTCAAAGTCATCCTCGGCGCCCGGGTTCGGCACCTTGAACAGACGATCGTAGAGACGCACTTCCGCTGGCAGAGAGTGAGTAGCGCTGACCCAGTGGATCACCCCTTTCACCTTGCGGCCATCGGCCGGATCCTTGCCCAGAGTCTCGGGATCGTAGGAGCAGTAGATGCAGGTGACTTTGCCATCGGCATCTTTCTCGATGCGCTCGGCCTTGATCACATAGGCATTGCGCAGACGCACTTCCTTGCCCAGCACCAGACGCTTGAACTGCTTGTTCGCCTCTTCTTTGAAGTCCGCTTCGTCGATGAAGATCTCGCGGGTGAAGTTCAGCTCGCGGGTACCCATCTCGGCATTGCTCGGGTGGGCCGGGGCCGTCAGCACTTCGTCGGCAGCCAGGTTCTCGATGACCACTTTCACCGGATGCAGCACGGCCATGGCGCGCGGGGCATGCTCGTTGAGGTCTTCACGGATGCAGGCTTCCAGCATGCTCATCTCGACGATGTTGTCCTGCTTGGTGACGCCAATGCGCTTGCAGAACTCGCGGATGGAGGCCGGGGTGTAACCACGACGACGCAGACCGGAGACGGTCAGCATGCGTGGGTCATCCCAACCATCGACGTGCTTCTCGGTCACCAGCAGGTTCAGCTTGCGCTTGGACATGACGGTGTATTCGAGGTTCAGACGAGAGAACTCGTACTGACGCGGGTGGCAGTCGATGGTGATGTTGTCCAGCACCCAGTCGTACAGACGACGGTTGTCCTGGAACTCCAGGGTACAGATGGAGTGGGTGATCCCTTCCAGCGCGTCCGAGATGCAGTGGGTGAAGTCATACATCGGGTAGATGCACCACTTGTCACCGGTCTGGTGGTGGTGGGCAAACTTGATGCGGTAGATAACCGGATCACGCATCACCATGAAGGGGGATGCCATGTCGATCTTGGCGCGCAGGCAGGCGGTGCCTTCGGCGAACTCGCCATTCTTCATCTTGGCAAACAGCGCCAGGTTCTCTTCCACGCTGCGATCGCGGAACGGGCTGTTTTTGCCCGGCTCAGTCAGGGTGCCACGGTACTCGCGCATCTGCTCGGGCGTCAGCTCGTC
Organism: Aeromonas sp. 600774; assembly: GCF_049175075.1. Taxonomy (NCBI): domain Bacteria; kingdom Pseudomonadati; phylum Pseudomonadota; class Gammaproteobacteria; order Aeromonadales; family Aeromonadaceae; genus Aeromonas; species Aeromonas sp. 600774. The sequence goes on along the minus strand of NZ_JAAKUJ010000016.1, from coordinate 124,451 downwards.
CACATAGGCCAGACCCTTTTCAATCAACTCGATGGCGTAGCCGTGCAGCTTGTCGAAATAGTCGGAGGAGTAGCAGATCTCGCCGTTCCACTGGAAGCCGAGCCACTGTACGTCCTGCTTGATAGACTCAACGTACTCGATATCTTCCTTCACCGGGTTGGTATCGTCAAAGCGCAGGTTGCACTGGCCCTGATAGTCGCGGGCGATGCCGAAGTTCAGGCAGATGGATTTGGCGTGGCCGATATGGAGATAACCGTTCGGCTCGGGCGGAAAACGGGTATGCACGCTGCTGTGCTTACCGCTGGCCAGATCTTCATCAATGATCTGACGAATAAAGTTAGTTGGGCTGTTCGCCTGACTCATGGCTCACCTCAAAAAAGCGTCACTGGCGGAAGTTGTGCCGGCTGGCACCCTCATCCCCCCGCCGTCAAGCCGGGTATGATCCCTTATTACGGGCGCTGTCTCAACCTGAATTTGGCACTTCCGGGCCATTTCCCGGCCATTGCACCGCTAAAAACGGCGTGGCTTGGCACATTGCACACAAAATGCATAAAAAAGCCCCGCACTGGGCGGGGCTGAAAGTGATGAAAAACACAAAACAGACAATTACACACAACAAAGGCTCACACGCACAGTCAACCTTTCCCAAACCCGATGCGCCATCGCCCTTGGGAAAGGCGGGTCTTGCGACCCACCTCATGTTAACGGTTGACTGCTATCAGTTCAGTTCGGTGACACGGCTGGTGCGCTTGCCATCGAAGCTGGTGGTACGCAGGTAGACCTTGCCATTCACGCTCGGCTTGGCCGCGGCGTCATAGGCACTCCAGTTGGTACCGTCCAGGCTGTACTGGATGGGCAGACCCGGCAGATCCACGTTCGCTTCCAGCACACCGTTCACTACCTTGGCACCCGGTACGGAGAGGCGGTATTCAACACCGGCCTGATCCAGTTTCGGCAGCACGCGCTGACCCAGTACGTTGGCAAACTGGTTCCACTCTTTGTTGAGGGTGGCCTTGTTGACGAACTTGGTCTCGCCGGAGAACTCACGACCCTTCACATAGTTCAGCTCGAAGCCACCTTTGTGCCAGGCACGCTCGGCCACGGAGAAGATACGCGGGTAGACCATGTACTCGTACTGAGCATCGGTACGCACGGTTTCACTCCACTGCTGACCGGAGATCCCCTTGAACTTGACCGGATCCTGGTCACCCTTGGCCACGAAGGCGTTGCCGTCGCGGTCAACCGAGGTCTCGGCGTTCTGTGGCAGGTTTTCCGGGGCGAAGGCAAACACCTTGCGAGTGTCGTTGAAACGGGTAGCCCAGTAGTAGCCACGCTCGGCCGGGTGTACTTCGTTCGGGAAGTCGAAGTAGAGGTAATCCGGGTTGGACAGCACCACTTGGTAACCCTTGTGCGCCCACTTCATCGCTTCGTTGAAGCCACCCCAGTAGAGGGTTTCCCAGAAGTTGACACGGGTGTTGTCGGTGGCGAAGTCCTTGGCACCGCTGGCGTACTTCAGACCATCTTCCCATGCCTGCAGGGTAGAGAAGCCGCGGTCTTTGACCATCTGGCCCACTTCCTTGGCGAAGTAAACCGGCAGCTCGCCCACTTCCTTGATCTTGCCTTCATCGATCATCTTCTGGCACATCGGGGACTTGCCAAACGGTTTGTCCTGCTTGCTGGAGTCGACGTTACCTTTCCAGGCGACCAGCTCTTCTTTCTTGGTGACGGCCGGATCCTGATAGCCACCGCCCTGCATGATGTTCTTCGCCTCATCACCACCGTAGTGCCATGCGGTCAGCGGCTGACCGGCGGCCTGGTGCATCTGGGCAACTTCATCCATTACCTTGGCCACGAAGGTGGCAGCACCTGGCTGGCAAGGGTTGATGAAGGACATCTTGTCGTAGAACTGGACTGAGGTGACGTTGGAGGTGTCAGCCGGATCAGTCAGACGGAACTGGTTGGCTTCCGCTTCTTTGCCTTCCGCCATCAGACGCTTGTAGCGCGCTTCCATGGAGACCACGGCAGCACGAGCGTGGGCCGGCATGTTAATCTCGGGGATCACGGTCACACCGCGGGCCTTGGCATAACGCACCAGATCCACGTAGTCAGACTTGCTGTAGAAACCGGAACCCTGGTTGTCGCTGGTCGGGCCGGAACCCAGTTGCGGCATCAGGCACTTGGTTTCGGACTCGTCGTGGCAACGCTGGCTACCGACCTGGGTCAGCTCCGGCAGACCCGGGATCTCCAGACGCCAGCCTTCATCGTTGGTCAGGCCAAGGTGCAGCACGTTGAGCTTCATGGCAGACATCTGGTCAACCAGCTTCTTCATGGTATCCAGACTGCGGAAGTGGCGGGCCACGTCGGTCTGCATGCCACGGTATTCAAAGCGCGGCGCATCCTCGACGGTCATCGGGCTCACCAGCTTGTCATCAACACCCAGCAGGGAGATCAGGGATTGTGCACCCCAGAATGCCCCGTCGATGTCGCGACCCTGGATCACGGTGCCCTTCTGACCGATGGTCATGTCATAGCCTTCAGCCTGCTTGAGCTTGCTGCCGAGCTTGATGGTCACCGGGTAGCCGGTGTCGGAGAGGGTAACACCCAGCTTGGTCAGTTGAGCCTTCAGGGCCTCGGCGCGATCGCTCGGCAAATCCAGGGCATTGAGCTTGATGGTAGAGAAGTCGATTTGCGGACCAGCTTTGACTACCTGCTTCATCGGGGTCGGCAGGATCTGGTTGTCAATCTTGCCAGCCGGCAGCAGGGTGCTGGTCTGGTTGGCCGCGAAACGGGTCTCGCTGTTCATCAGGATGTTCTTGTCATCCTTGGTACGCTTCCAGCCATCAGCCGGCATCGGCTTCTCGTAGGTGCTGGCGTCGTCGATATTGCTCATACTGGCCAGTACTTTCGGCTCGGCACCTTCGCTGGCGACATACCAGTTCGGCATAATGTCAGATTCGAACAATACCCAGTATTCCACCACCAGCGGCACTTCGACCGTGGCATCCTTGGCAAAGCCCTGGAACTTCTCGGTTGGCGTCAAACGATAGAGGTCGCCGGTCAGGTGAGCGATGGTGAACTGGTCGTTATCCACCCGCTGAATACGGCGAATGGAAGATACATAGATGCTCCAGTCTTTGGAGGTAACGTCAGCACCGGTATTGGTCAGGTGCAGCTTGGCCACACCGCAGCTCGCCCACTCGGAACCGAGCGCCTGGCAATCGAGGCCAGCACCGGCACCATCGTTGGTGACCACTTCATACTTGACCACCAGGTTGTTGGCGAGGGAATCGACCACGGCTTGCTTGGCTGCATCGGCCGCCTGGGCCTGGCTGACAAAAACGGTAGACATGGCAATGGCTAACAGAGAATGTTTCAAGTTCATAACTGCTGCTCTCATTTGAAGTAAAGGTTGGATTTTCTTGGCTTTTTTATATGGAGCCCCTAAGCGGGGCTCTCAGTTATGTCAACAATGGACTTAGACTTGAAGTGAGCGAGTCGCTCGATTAACGCAGGGCTTTCATCTCACCGGCGATGATTTCGGCCAATGGGCCCAGAATCACCTGCAGGTTCTGCTCACCGAGTTTGACCACACCGGCCGCACCCAGGGCTTTCAGCTTGCGCTCATCGACGATGCTGCGGTCTTTCAGAGTCAGACGCAGACGGGTGATGCAGGCATCGATGGAGACCAGGTTCTCTTGACCACCCAGCACTTCCAGGTACTGCTTGGCCAGCTCGGTACGGTTGGTAGATTGAGCAGCAGCCGGAGCTGTATCTTCATCTTCCTCACGACCCGGGGTTTTCAGGTTCAGCTTGGCAATCACGGCGCGGAATACCACGTAGTAGAGACCGAAGAAGACCAGACCCTGAGCAATCAGCATGTACCAGTTAGTCGCCAGCGGGTTACGGCTGGAGAGCACCATATCCACCAGACCGGCACTGAAACCGAAACCGGCCATCCAGTGCATGGAGGCAGCGATGAACACGGAGATACCGGTCAGCACTGCGTGGATGACATACAGAACCGGCGCCACGAACATGAAGGAGAACTCGAGCGGCTCGGTCACCCCGGTGAAGAAGGAGGCGAAAGCAGCTGCGATCATGATGGAGGCAACTTTCTCTTTGTTCTCTTTCTTGGCGGAGTGGTAGATGGCCAACGCAGCACCCGGCAGACCGAACATCATGATGGGGAAGAAGCCAGCCTGGTACATACCGACCACGCCTTTCACCTGATCCAGGCTCTTGCCAGCGGCCAGAGCGGCATCGATGGTAGCCTGACCACCCAGGAAGTTCGGGATGTCGTTGATACCGGCCACGTTGAACCAGAACACGGAGTTCAGGGCGTGGTGCAGACCGATCGGGATCAGCAGACGGTTGAAGAAGGCGTAGATACCGGCACCGGTAGAGCCCAGGCTGACGATGGATTCACCGAAACCAACCAGACCACCGTAGATTGCCGGCCACACGGCCATCAGGATGAAAGATACGATGATCATCACCACGGAGGTCACAATCGGTACCAGACGACGACCGGAGAAGAAGGAGAGCGCCTTGTGCAGCTCGACGCTACTGAAGCGGTTGTACAGTTCAGCGGCGATGACACCACACAGGATACCCACGAACTGGTTGTTGATCTTGCCGAATGCGGCAGGAACCTGTTCCAGCGGGATGCTCTTGATCTGGGCCACGGCACCCGGGCTCAGCAGAGTGGTCACGACCAGGAAGCCAACCAGACCTGCCAGGGCAGCAGAACCGTCTTTATCCTTGGACATACCGTAGGCGACACCGACTGCGAACAGTACGGACATGTTGTCGATAATGGCGGCACCCGCCTTGATCAGGAAGGCAGCCAGCGCACTGTCACCACCCCAACCATTCGGGTCAATCCAGTAGCCAACCCCCATCAGGATCGCTGCGGCAGGCAATACCGCTACCGGCACCATCAGGGCACGGCCGATCTTTTGCAAATAACCGAGAATGTTCACGGTTCCTCTCCTTAGTTAATGTTTTTCTAGAAATTAAGTGCTTATCACGTTTGACGCATAAGCCATCAAGGCTTGATTGGCAGTCTAGGACTTTTATTTCGCTGCGCAAATTAATAAACCAATAATCGTGATCTTTATCACCCAAACAAGATAAAGGTGGTGGATAGATGTGGCTTAGTCCGCAATCTTTATTTACGCTATAAAACAACTAGAATCCGTATTAGCCCATTGCCACCAGCAAACCGGTCGCAACCCGAAACAGAGGTATCCATCATGCGCCTGATCCCGTTGAAATCTGCCAGCCAAGTAGGCCTCTGGTCTGCCCGTTACATCGTTGACCGTATCAATGCGTTCAAACCGACTGCAGATCGTCCCTTCGTACTGGGCCTGCCCACCGGTGGCACGCCGCTCAATACCTACAAGCGCCTGATCGAGTTGCACAAAGCCGGTGAAGTGAGCTTCCAGAACGTGGTCACCTTCAACATGGACGAGTACGTCGGCCTGCCGGAAGATCACCCGGAGAGCTACCACAGCTTCATGCACAACAACTTCTTCAGTCACATCGACATTCGTCCCGAAAACATCAACATCCTCAACGGCAATGCCGAGGATCTGGTGGCCGAGTGCAAGCGCTACGAAGAGAAGATCAAGTCCTACGGCAAGATCCACCTGTTCATGGGTGGCGTGGGTAACGATGGTCACATCGCGTTCAACGAGCCGGCCTCTTCCCTCTCTTCCCGCACCCGGGTCAAGACCCTGACCGAAGACACCCGCATCGCCAACTCCCGCTTCTTCGGTGGCGACATGGAGCAGGTGCCCAAGCTGGCCCTGACCGTGGGTGTCGGCACCCTGATGGATGCGGAAGAGATCATGATCTTGGTCACCGGTCACGGCAAGGCACTGGCCCTGCAGGCCGCAGTGGAAGGCAGCGTCAACCACATGTGGACCATCTCTACCCTGCAACTGCATCCGAAGGGAATGATGGTGTGCGACGAGCCCTCCACCATGGAGCTCAAGGTCAAGACCGTTCGCTACTTCCAGCAACTGGAAGCCGCCAACATCGGCCGTCTGTAAGGAGTCGTCATGTACGCATTGACCAACTGCACCCTCTACACCAGCAGCTGCGTGCTAACCGGTTACGGGGTGCTTATCGAGGGCGACAAGATTGTCGCCATCTCTCACCAGGCCGAACTGCCTGCGGGCATCGAGCAGATTGACCTCAAGGGCGCCAACCTGACCGCCGGTTTTATCGACGTGCAGCTCAACGGCTGTGGCGGGGTGATGTTCAACACCGACATCACGGTCGAGACCCTGGCAACCATGCAGGCGGCCAACCTCAAATCCGGTACCACCAGCTTCCTGCCGACCCTGATCACCAGTCCGGATGCCGACATGAAGCAGGCCGTTGCGGTGACCCGTGATTACATGGCTGCACACCCCAACGAGGTGCTGGGCGTCCATCTGGAAGGGCCTTACACCAACCTCAAGCGCAAGGGGATCCACCCTGCCGCGCAAATTCGTCAGCCAGCGGACGAGATGATCGACTTCTTCTGCGCCAACGCGGATGCCATCACCAAAATCACCCTGGCACCGGAACGCAACGAGCCGGCCCATATCCGCCGTCTGGTGGAAGCGGGCATTCTGGTCTCGGCCGGTCACACTGCCGCCAGTTACGATCAGGCCATGGCCGGGTTTGATAACGGTATTCGCTTTGCGACCCACCTCTACAACGCCATGACCCCGACCCTCAACGGTCGCGAGCCGGGCGTCGTAGGCGCCATCTACGATCGCAAGGATGTCTACGCGGGCATCATCGTCGATGGCCACCATGTGCACTGGGCCAACGTGCGTCTGGCTCACAAGGCGCTGGGGGAGCGACTGGTGCTGGTCACCGATGCCACCGCAGCAGCCGGAGCGCCGGAAGGCTTTGAGAAATTTGATTTTTGTGGCACCACCGTCTTTTTACGCGATGGTCAGTGTGTCGACGAGAATGGTACACTCGGCGGTTCCTCCCTCACCATGATTGAGGGGGTGGAAAATCTGGTCAAGCAGGTCGGATTACCGCTCGATGAAGCACTGAGAATGGCCAGCCTCTACCCCGCTCGCGCCATTGGATGGGACTCACGTCTCGGTAGTATCCAGGTCGGTAAAGTAGCCAACCTCACTGTCTTCGATCAGGACTTCACGGTCCGTGGGACCGTGGTTAACGGACACTACACACAACAGTGACATCATGACTGGCGGACAAATAGCAAACGTAGATCTTATCAAGCAGGTCAACAGTGCAGCCGTGTATCGGCTCATCGACTTGCAAGGCCCCATCTCCCGGGTCAAGATTGCCGAGTTGAGTCAGCTGGCCCCGGCCAGCGTGACCAAAATAACCCGGCAACTGATCGAGCATGGCCTGATTAAGGAGACCTCTCCGCAAGCCTCAACCGGCGGGCGGCGTGCCATCTCCCTGACCACCATCAAACATCGCTTTCAGTTTGTCTCTGCCAAGCTGGGCCGCGGCTACCTGCAACTGAGTCTCTATGACCTCGATGGCAAGGAGCTCGACCAGCACGTCATTCAGGTGACCGAGATCGATCAGCAACCCGTGGTCGACATGCTACTGCGGGAGATTGGCGCCTTCATCGATGCCAACAGCGAACGCTGTCGCAACCTCATCAGCATCGCGCTGACCATGCCGGGTCTGGTCAACCCGGAATCCGGTATGGTCATCTACACCCCCAAGTACCAGATCCGCAATCTGGGGCTGGCGAAGCTGCTTGAGAACCACTTCAACCTTCCCTGCTACGTGGGTAACGACACCCGTTCCCTCGCGCTGGCCGAACACTTCTTCGGTGAGTCCCGCGACTGCATGGACTCCATTCTGGTGAGTGTTCACCAGGGGACGGGCTCGGGGATCATCACCAAGGGTCAGGTGTTCCTCGGTCAGAACCGCAACGTCGGCGAGATCGGCCATATCCAGGTCGAACCGCTCGGCAAGCGCTGCCACTGCGGCAACTTCGGCTGTCTCGAGACCATCGCCTCCAACGAGGCCATTGTCGACAAGGTGAAGGAGCTTATCAGCCGCGGTCACCAGAGCGTGCTGCAAGAGAAGCACATCACCATTCAGGAGGTGTGCAAGGCGGCGCTGGCGGGCGATGAACTGGCCCGCAGCGTCATCGAGAACGTGGGTGAGCATCTGGGACGGGCGGTGGCGATTACGGTCAACCTGTTCAACCCGCAGAAGGTGCTGATCGCCGGAGAAATCACCGCCGCCGAAGAGCTCCTCTTCCCGGCCATTCGTCGCTGTGTCGAGCATCAATCCCTGCCGAGCTTCCACCGTGGCCTGCCCATCGTGAAGGCCCGCTTCCAGAACCAGCCGACCTATGGCGGCTTTGCGCTGGTCAAGCGCGCCCTGCTGGAGGGAGATCTGCTGCAGATCATCATGGAGCAGAAGTAAGACACTGATCTTGCGAGATAACAAAACGGCAGCCAGTGGCTGCCGTTTTCTATTGTGTGCTTGCTAGCGGTTTAGCCCGCCCGACATGGCTTGAACAGATCCAGCTTGTTGTCGTAAACACTCGTCTGCACATCCATGATCCCCAGCATGGAGTGAAAGAGGTTGTCATGGGAGAAGCGCTGACTGCTCGCCTCCGCCGCCAGGCAACCCATATCAAGCTGGCGATCGGCCTGTAACTGGGGCGAGAACCAGGTCAGCAGCGGCACCCGGGTCTGATCATCCGGCGCAAACTTGTAGGGCGTGCCGTGCAGATAGAGCCCCATAGCCCCAAGGGATTCGCCGTGATCGGAGAGATAGACCAGTCCCACATCGTACTGGCTCTCCAGCGACTTGAGCTTGTCTATCAGCAGTCCCACCACCTTGTCGGTGTAGCGGATGGTGTTGTCATAGGTGTTGACCAGCTCTTCGTTGCTGCAGTTTTCAATGTCGCTACGCGGGCAGTCCGGCATAAAGACGCGCTCGCTGGCAGGGTAACGACGAAAATAGGTCGGGCCATGGCTGCCCATCAGGTGAAAAGCCACCAGCTTGTTGCCCTTCATCTCGGCAATCTGCTGATCCAGCCCCTCCAGCAGCACCTCGTCATAGCAAGACTCCCCCTGGCAGAGCGCAGGATAGGATTTGGGAAGGATCTCGATGGTCGGCACATTACGGCACACCCCTTTGCAACCGCCATCGTTCTCTTTCCACAGCACAGATACACCGGCATGTTGCAGCACATCGAGCAGGCCATCACGGGAGTTGGCAAGCTGTTCATCGTAACCACGCCGCGTGAGGTTGGAGAACATGCAAGGTACCGAGACCGCGGTCGCCGTGCCACAGGAACGCACATCCTTAAAAGACACCACCCCCTGCTCTTTGGCCGTGAAGCTGTTGGTCGCCTTGCCATAACCGTTAAGGGAGTAGTTCTGGCTGCGCGCCGTCTCCCCGACCACCAGGAACATCAGGGTCGGCTTGCTTCCCCGTGCTACCACCCTGGCATCGGTCCCTAGGTGCTGGTAAGGGATAGGCGTGGCAAACAGCACATCCCGTCCATATTTGTAGAGGCCGTGCACATAGTTGGCGGGCACAATCTCTTTGGCCAGCGACTTGTTGTTGCGACCGACCGAGGCGTAATCCTGATAGTAAAGAGCCGCGATCCCCCCGATAAAAAGCAGAGAGAGGACCAGGGCGCCGGTGCGCAACGCCAACCCATGATACCAGCGAGCCGGATAGCGGATCCGCAGTGACCAGAGCATCAGAGTGGGCAGTAGCCCGGTCAGCAAGAACCAGAGCGCAACCGAGCCATTCAAATAGGCACCCGCCTCACCACTGTTAGTCTCTACTATGTTTTGCATCATACCGGCGTCAAAGATGACGCCATATTTGAGCATGGCGTAACTGACGATGGAGCCACTCAGGATCAATACGGTAAAAAAGGGTTTGAGCACAAACCGGAACGTGAAGGGAATAAACACGGCATTGAGTGCCGCAATCAGCACCAGCGGGATCGAGATGGCGAATCCGGCTTTGACGTGATTCAGCTCACTGAGCACCGAATAGAAGTGCAAAAGGATAGGCCAGTTAAGAACCAGCGCGAAAAAGAGCACAAGCAGCAGATTGGTCTGCAGCACACCGAGCGTTACACGCATACATCACTCCTAAATACCGGCCTGCAGAGCCGGTCAAGCAAACGAAAACAACGGAGCCAGCGTAGGAAGTAAAACTTAAGAGCGAATTAAGAGAGTTCTGATGCTCGTGCGCTTTATCACAGCGCGGATGGTTCCCGGTCTCCTTCATGGATTTTTAGTTGTCTATCCATCGGATTTTGCTAGCTTGTTGAGTAGGCATTCCAGAAATGCAGGTTAACCGATGGCACTGATCCAAGCCTCAATCGAACAGTTGCGGGTAGGCCACTATATCCATCTCCCCACCGGATGGACCAATCACCCGTTCATGTTCAATGCCTTCAAAATCAAAGATCAGCAGCAGCTGGACATCATCCGCCACCTAGATCTGAACCTGATGATGGTGGATCCGGACAAGAGCGATCTGCCTATCGAGCCGCTACTGCGTGGCGATATTCCTGATGCCGGACCCGATCTCGATGAGCTGGAATCCCTGATTGATGCAGGTCCACCCCCTTTTGACGAAAAAGCCTTTCGTCGCTCCATGCGCGCCGCCGACAAAGCCTTTGGCCAGTCCATGAGTGAGCTGCGCGATGCACTCGGGGCGCTCAACCTCAAACCGGACGAGGGGTTAGCCAACACCGCCCAGATCGTCCGCAACGCCGCCTTCACCCTCAGTCAGCACGAAGGTCCGCTCGGTCTCCACCTTATTCGTAGCCCCCACACCGATGTTCTGCTACAGCACAGCCTCAACGTAGCTTTCATTGCCATGCTGATGGCGCGCGAACTGGGGATGAACCCCATCGAATTGGAGGAGACCGGACTTGCAGGACTTATCCACGACATCGGCGAGCTGAAAATTCCGAGCCAGATCACCCAAAAGCGCGGGGAACTCAACAAGGCCGAGCAGAACTTTCTCAAGATGCATCCCCAGTACGGGCTGGAAATGCTGACCCAGCTCAACGCCTTTGAACCGAAAATCCGTCAGGTCGCCCATCTGCACCACGAGCGACTCGATGGCAGCGGTTATCCACTCGGGATCAAGGGGGGAGAGATCCCGCCATTAGCCCGGCTGATCGGACTGGTCGACTTCTACGATGAGCTGCTTCATCCGCGCAACAGCGGCACGCCGGCAGCGCCGAGTCAGGCCATCAGCCAGCTCTACAAGTTATCCCAGAAGAAGTTCGACCAGAATCTGGTCAAGTTACTGGTGAAGGTGCTGGGAGTATACCCGCCTGGCTCCCTGGTGAAACTCTCAGACGAGAGTATTGCGCTGGTGCTCTCTACCGAGCCCACCATGCCTCTCAAGCCGAAGATCCTGCCCTTTATCAAAGCCCAGCGCCCGGAAGCCGTCGCCATGATCGATCTGCGGGAAGATGAACGCACCATCACTGCTTTTATCAAACAGGAAGAGCTGGATGAGGGACAACGGCAGTTCTTTAACCTGACCCGCCGCTTCTGCTACTACTTTGCATTCTGAGTTATCCCCAGAAGCTGGGGATAACTCATTGGACAAACCGGAATAATTGCTCAAACCCCCATCAGAAGGTTGCCAACTGACCATGTATAAAAAACGCCCAGCCAAGGGGCCGGGCGGAGCATGCCACCTCCGTGTGGCGTATCCAGTGGATACATTCATGCTCCATCCATCAATATCAACCCGCTGCCGCTTACACAAATATCAATTTAACATGCTGATTTGATATGGTTTTATCCACTTGTTCTGGCAAACTGGCGGCCCGTTGCGCCCAGTTGGGCCAACAGAACAAGATCCTGATCACACTTATTCACGGGCTGACTATTTTTTCAGCTGGCTTATGAGGAGCGTTTTTTATGCAGTTGGTCCTCTCCTTGCTGCAACAGATGAGCGTCAGCCTGGTGATCGCCTATCTCTTCTCGAAAAGCCCGCTGCTGCGCCCGCTTGCCAACTATTCCGTGAGACTACCTCACAAGATACTGATATACATCATCTTTTCCAGCTTTTGTATCCTCGGCACCTATGTGGGCCTCGATATCGACGATGCCATCGCCAACACCCGGGCGGTCGGCGCCGTCTTGGGGGGATTATTGGGGGGACCGCTGGTGGGCTTTCTGGTGGGGCTGACCGGCGGCCTGCACCGCTATACGCTGGGGGGATTTACCGATCTCGCCTGCGCCATCTCCACCACCTGCGAGGGGTTGCTCGGGGGCATAGTGCACTGGCGACTGATGCGCTCGGGGCGAACAGATGCTCTGTTTGAACCACGCATCGCCTTCTTTACCACTCTCTATGCCGAGATCATGCAGATGGTCATCATCCTGCTGGTGGCGACCCCGTTCGACAAATCCCTGCTGCTGGTGCGCACCATCGCCACCCCGATGATTCTGGCCAACTCCTGCGGCGCGGCGCTCTTTATCAGCATGATCCGCGACCAGCAGCGGATGTATGAGAAGTTCTCCCGGGTCTTCTCCGCCAAGGCGCTCAATATCGCCAACCGCACAGTGGGGATCATGAGTCAGGGCTTTACCCCGGAGGCGAGCAACAAGATTGCCCGCATCATTCAGGAGGAGACCGGCGTGGGGGCGGTCGCCATCACGGACACCGAGCAGATCCTCGCCTTTATCGGCACCGGCGAAGATCACCACCTACCGGGCACCCCCATTGCGTCAGCCATCACCATGCAGGCCATCGCCCAGAACAAGGTGCTGTTTGCCGATGGCAACAGTCAACCCTATCGCTGCAGCCTCTCCTCCGCATGCCAACTGGGTTCGGTGCTGGTGATCCCGCTGCAGGGGGACAAGGGAGTGATCGGCACCATCAAGCTCTACGAGCCGAAGAAGCGGCTGTTTCTCAAGATCAACCACACCCTAGGGGAAGGGATTGCCAACCTGCTGTCACAGCAGTTGCTGGCCGGTCGGCTGGAGCAACATCAGCGGCTGCTGGTACAGTCCGAGTTGAAACTTATCCAGGCCCAGATCAACCCCCACTTTCTGTTCAACACCCTCAACACCATCAGTGCCATCACCCGGCGCGATCCGGACAAGGCGCGGGATCTGCTGCTGCATCTTTCACTGTTCTTTCGCAAGAACCTCAAGCGCCAGAGCGGCCTTGCGACCCTGCAGGAGGAGCAGGAGCACTGCCAATCCTATCTGGAGATCGAGCTGGCCCGCTTTGGCGATCGGCTGACGGTGATAAACGAGATCCCGCCCCATCTGGCTACACTGCGACTACCCAGCTTCACCCTGCAACCGTTGATCGAGAATGCCATCAAGCACGGCATCTCGACCCTACTGGAGCAGGGGCGCATTCGCCTCTGGACCGATGAGCATCCCACCAGCGTCACCATCCACGTGGAAGATAATGCAGGCACCTGGCAAGCGCACCCCGCTGGCGACGGTCTGGGCATGACCATTGTCGATCGGCGACTGAAAAGCGCCTTTGGCGAGCGCTATGGCGTGACTATTGCCTGCGAGCCTGAGCAGTGGACCCGGGTGTCGTTCACCATCCCCAAGGAGCTACCATGATCCGCACCCTGATTGTCGATGACGAACACTACGCCCGCGAAGAGCTGAGGCAGCAGCTGGCTTGCGATCCTGCCATCGAGATCGTGGGGGAAGCGGCCAACGCCATCGAGGCGCTGCCGCTTATTCAGCGCCTCAAACCCGACGTGGTATTCCTCGATATACAGATGCCCAAGCTGAGCGGTATGGAGCTGGTGGCCATGCTCGATCCCCTGCCCCGCATCGTCTTTGTCACCGCCTTTGACGAATATGCCATTCAGGCCTTTGAGGAGAACGCCTTCGACTACCTGCTAAAGCCGGTGGAACCCGCACGCCTCGCCAAAACGCTGGCACGCCTCAAGCAGGATATCTCCCCGCAGCCCATCGAGCGGCTGGCCCCCACCATCGCACATATTCCGGGCTATCTGCACAACCGGGTCAGACTGCTGCCCATCGCGCAGGTGGAGTATGCCTTCTCCGATCTGGGCGGGGTCCATGTGGCCTGTCAGGGCGAGCTGTTCCACACCCAGCTCACCCTCAAATCACTGGAGGAAAAGAGCCCGCTGCTGCGCTGCCACCGCCAATATCTGGTCTCTCCCAACGCCATCTTCGAGATCCGGTTGCTGGATAACCAGTTGGCAGAGATTGTCACCCCGAGCGGCGCACGGGTGCCGGTCAGTCGTCGCTATCTCAAGGAGCTGAAAGATCAGCTGGGGCTGGACTGAGCCGCGGAGTGTGCGCCTGATCACAGCCGCCGACCGCTCGGCGCGCCAAAGCGCCGCTCGGGGAGTTTCACCTGCCAGTCAGGCGCAACCGTTTTAGACTCGCTCTGCACACTAAAAAATAACAATGCAGGAGCGTAGCAATGATCTGGTTCTTCCTCTGTGTCGGCTTACTTGTGGCCGGCTACTTCATATACGGCAAATTCATCGAACGGATATTCAGCCCGAAACCCGAGCTGAAAACCCCCGCCATCACCATGGCTGACGGGGTGGACTATGTCCCGATGTCGGACAAGAAAGTCTATCTGGTTCAACTGCTCAACATCGCTGGCGTCGGCCCCATCTTCGGCCCCATCCTGGGTGCCCTCTACGGCCCGGTCGCCATGCTCTGGATCGTCTTCGGTTGCATCTTCGCCGGTGCGGTACATGACTACTTCTCCGGCATGCTGTCGGTACGCGCCAAGGGGGCCTCGGTGCCAACCGTGGTCGGTGAACATCTGGGCACCGCCGCCAAGCACTTCATGAACCTGTTTGCCGTGGTGCTGCTGATGCTGGTGGGCGTGGTATTCGTGCTGAGCCCGGCCGGCTTGCTCGCCAACCTCACCTCCACCGATCTGGTCTACTGGATTGTGGCGATTTTTGCTTACTACATCCTCGCGACAATCGTCCCCATCGACAAAATCATCGGTCGCTTCTACCCCATCTTTGGTGCCCTGCTGGTCTTCATGTCCGTCGGCCTCATCGTTGGCTTGATCGTCTCCGGCAAAGGCTTCTACAACACCGGGATGGACTTCTCCAACCTGCACCCGACCGAGCTGCCACTGTGGCCGCTGCTCTTCATCACCATCGCCTGTGGCGCGGTATCGGGCTTCCACGCTACCCAGTCACCGCTGATGGCGCGCTGCATGCAAAACGAGAAGTCCGGCCGTTTCATCTTCTACGGCGCAATGATAGGTGAAGGGATCATCGCCCTTATCTGGTGCACCCTGGGTCTCTCCTTCTACGACAGCACCGAAGCGCTCAACGCTACCATGGCCAACGGCGGTCCGGCAGCCGTGGTACACGAAGTCTCCACCAGCCTGCTCGGTACAGTCGGCGGCATTCTGGCCATCCTCGGCGTGGTGATCCTGCCCATCACCTCCGGTGACACCGCGTTTCGCAGTGCTCGCCTGATCGTGGCGGACTTCCTGAAAATGACCCAGAAGCCGCTGGCCAAGCGTCTGCTGATCGCCATCCCCATGTTTATCCTTGGCTTCATCATCTCCAAGGCTGAATTCGGGGTGATCTGGCGCTACTTCGGCTGGGCCAACCAGACCACCGCCGTCATCATGCTGTGGGCTGCGGCTGCCTACCTCATCAAAGAGGGCAAGCTGCACTGGATCTGCACTATTCCCGCCATGTTCATGACCGCCGTGGTGTTCACCTATCTGGCCAACGCCCCCATCGGGTTCGGGCTGGAGATGGGGACCTCCACCATCATCGGCCTGACTGCCACAGCGGCCATTACCGTGGCCTTCCTGATGAAGTTCCGCCAACCACTGGTTAGCAATCCCAGTGAAGGGTGATGTCTGACTTGAGGTGGTAAAAAAGGGGGCCAAAAGGCCCCTTTTTAATTGACAAAAGAACCAATAAAACAACTCGTTATTCCCTTAAGCTCCTATACAGCACAAGCCCTTAAGATTCCGTGCGACCTGACGATAAATATGTGATTTTAAATTGCTTTCCCGAATATATGAATCAATGATAAAGCTGTGCTTAAAGCCAGTGGAGGTTATACATGTTCCTTGATTACTTTGCCCTTGGCCTGCTCGTCTTTGTCGCGCTGGTCATCTTCTACGGAATCATCGTGATCCACGATATTCCTTACGAAATCGCCAAACATCGCAATCATCCCCATCAGGATGCCATCCATGTTGCCGGCTGGGTCAGCCTGTTTACGCTGCACGTGTTGTGGCCTTTCCTCTGGATCTGGGCCACCCTCTACCGCCCCGATCGCGGTTGGGGCTTTAGCCAGCGGCTGCAAAAAGATGAAGAGGAGCTGGCGGCCCTCAAGCAGGAGTTGGCGGATCTGAAGAGCCGTATCAGCACTATCGAACAGAGTGAGCAACAGGGATAAACCATGGACCTGCTACTGATCCTGACCTACACGGCGCTGTGTGTCGCCATATTCAAAATTTTCCGCATCCCGCTCAACAAGTGGACCGTCCCCACCGCAGCACTGGGCGGCGTGCTGCTCATCGGCACCCTCATCATGCTGATGAACTACAACCACCCCTACTCCGAGATGGCGCGCAACTACTACCTCTCTACCCCTATCGTACCGCTGGTCAAGGGCCGGGTGGTCGAGGTGCCGGTGCAAGCCAACCAGCCGGTGAAGAAGGGCGATGTGCTGTTTCGCCTCGATGACGAGCCTTTCAGACTGAAAGTGGAGAGCCTGAGCGCTCGCCTCGATGCCAACAAGGATCAACTCAAGTCCATTGACGCCAGACTACGCTCAGCCAAACTGGACAGAGATCGCGCCAGTGACCTGATGCGCCGCGGCGTCGGCAAGCAGCGTGACCTCGACGTGACCCAGGCGAGCGTAGACGAGATCGCCGCCCAGATGGATCAGCAACGCGCCACGCTGGAAGATTTGCAGGCCCAGCTCGATGAAGCCAAATACCAGCTGGCCCAGACCGTGGTCTATGCCCCGAGCGATGGCCATGTGGTGCAGCTTGCCCTGCGTCCAGGCATGATCGCCACCCCGTTTATGTACCGTCCGGTGATGACCTTCATCCACAAAGATGAGACTGCCTATGTTGGCTGGTTCTGGCAGAACAGCATGCAGCGTCTGGCGGTGGGTGATGAGGCCGAAGTGGTGATCGACGGTATTCCCGGCAAGATCTTCAAGGGCAAGGTGACCGCCGTGATCCCGGCCATTGCCGCCGGTAACGTGCAGGCCAACGCTATGCTGCTTGACCAGAATAGCGCCATTCGTCCAGGTCGTATGCCGGTACTGATCTCCATTACCGACCCCGAATGGGCAAAGTATCAGGTAATCGCGGGTGCCAGCGGACAAGCCGCTGTCTATACCGAGTATTTCCACCATGTTTCTGTAATGCGCAAAGTGCTGCTGCGCATGGCAAGCTGGATGAATTACCTCTTCCCCTTCCACTAAGCACGCAATGTATTCAACGGGCCGGCATCATGTCGGCCCGCTGTTTTTTGGCGGCAAGATCCCTATAATGGCGCCATCCTGCCAAGCCCCGCGCCAAACCTGCATGTTCGTTCTCAGACCCTATCAGACCGACGCCGTCAACGCCGTTATCAGCCACTTTCGCAAACACCCGGATCCCGCCGTGGTGGTGCTGCCCACCGGGGCCGGCAAGAGTCTGGTGATCGCCGAACTGGCCCGCAAGGCGCGCGGACGGGTGCTGGTACTGGCCCACGTCAAGGAGCTGGTGGAGCAGAACCACGCCAAGTACGAGGCGTGGGGGCTCAAGGCCGACATTTTTGCCGCCGGTCTCGCCCGCAAGGAGGCAAGCGCCCAGGTGGTGTTCGGCTCGGTGCAGTCGGTCGCCCGCAATCTGGCGGCCTTCGACAGCGCCTTCTCTCTGCTCATCATCGACGAGTGCCACCGGGTCTCGCTCGATGACGACAGCCAGTACCATCAGGTGATCGACCACCTCAAGGCCGCCAATCCGGCCCTCAAGATCCTCGGCCTCACCGCTACCCCCTATCGGCTGGGGCTGGGCTGGATCTACCGGCGCCACTATCACGGCATGGTCAAGAGCCACGGCGAACGGCTGTTTGGCGACTGCGTGTTCGAGCTGCCGCTGCGCTTTATGGTCAAAAACGGCTACCTGACGCCGCCACGCATGGTGGATGCCCCCATCGTCCACTACGACTTCAGCAAGCTGGTGCCGCGGGAGAATGGCCTCTTCAGCGAGGCGGATCTCAACGGCGAGCTCAAGCGTCAGGAGCGGGTTACCCCCCATATCCTGAGCCAGGTGCTGGAGTATGCCTCCGACCGGCAGGGGGTGATGATCTTCGCCGCCACCGTCGAACACGCCCGGGAAATTCACGGCCTGCTTGGCGCCAGAGGCCAGCAGGCGGCCCTTATCACCGGTGAGACGCCGGGGCCGGAGCGCGATGCCCTCATCAACGCCTTCAAGGCACGCGAGCTCAAGTTTCTGGTCAACGTGGCGGTGCTCACCACAGGCTTCGATGCCCCTCATGTCGATCTTATCGTGATGCTCAGGCCCACCGAGTCGGTCTCCCTCTACCAGCAGATCGTCGGGCGGGGCCTGCGTCTCTCGCCGGGCAAGAGCGATTGTCTGGTGCTCGACTATGCGGGCAACAACTTCAACCTGTTCGCCCCCGAAGTGGGGGAGCCTCGCCCCCACGCCGGTACCGAACCGGTACAGGTGCCCTGCCCCGCCTGCGGCTTTGCCAACACCTTCTGGGGCAAGACCGACGAGGATGGCAAGGTGATCGAGCACTACGGCCGCCGCTGTCAGGGGCTGTTTGAAGATGACGAGGGCAACCGCGAAGAGTGTGACTACCGCTTTCGCGCCAAGATCTGCCCCGGCTGTGGCGCGGAGAACGACATCGCCGCCCGCCGCTGCCAGAGCTGCAATCAGCTGCTGGTTGACCCTGACGACAAGCTTAAAGAAGCGCTCAATCTCAAGGATTGCATGGTGATCCGCTGCGCGGGTCTCACCTTCACCGCAGGGCGCGGCAAACAGGGGGAGCGGCTGGAGGTGACCTATCACGATGAGGATGGATTGACCCTCAGCGAATACTTCGGATTTCACTCCCCGGGCGCACGGCGCTTGTTTCAACAGCACTTTGTGCGTCATCATTGGCCCGCCCCGGGTCTGGAACCCGAATTTGCCACCCTGGCGAGCGTGCTGGCGGCACAAAGCCAGTTCCGTCATCCCGATTTCGTCATCGCCCGCAAATCGGGGCGCTTTTGGCAGATAAAAGAGAAGATTTTTGATTATGAGGGTCGCTATCGCACCGCCAACTCGCTGGCGTGATGGCCAGTGGCGACCGGCATAAATCGTATGAATAGCTTTGCCACGGCCGATCCGGCATCGGCGGGTGAAACAAGGTTGAATTATCAGGGCCGGCACCACTGCCGGGCCCCCTTCGTCATGTTAGAGGATGTTATGCAGCGGCTGTTGATTGGTTTTTGTGCTCTCTTTTCCCTGGCGGCCCAGGCCGCCCCGCTCACCCCGCCCCAGGGGGGCCAGTACGCCATCATAGTGCAGGGCAACAACGGCGTTGAATTTGCCCGTCATGCGGATCAGATGATCGCCCCCGCTTCCACCATGAAGGTGCTCACAGCGCTGGCGGCCCGCCTCGAGCTGGGTGCCGATTTCCGCTTCGCTACCGACATTCAGGCCCAGCCCGGCGCCAAACAGGGCGACACCATCAACGGTGATATCTGGATCAACTTCGTCGGCGACCCCACCCTCTCCCGCATGGATCTGCTCGCCCTGTTCAAACAACTCGGCGTCACCAGCATCAAGGGCAATGTCTACGTCAACACCGGCGCCTACAACGGCTACGAGCGCGGCAACGGCTGGTCGTGGGGGGATCAGACCCTCTGCTTCGCCGCGCCCGTCTCCTCGGTCATCATCGACAAGAACTGCGCCTACGGCACCATCACTGCCACCCAGATTGGCAAACCGGCGGTCGGCAATGTGGCCACCGGCGTCCCCATCGGCATCGGTGCCGACAACGTGGAAGTGATGAGCTATGGCGACATGGCGCGCCAGTTCTGCGCACTGGAAGTGGACATGGCCAAGGGCAACTTCTACGAACTCAAAGGCTGCATCACCCCGAATAAAGAGCCGCAGGGTCTGCGTTTCGCTATTCACGACGTGGAAGCCTGGGGCTGGGACAACATCCGCTGGGCGATGAACCGTGCCGGCATCAAGCATGATGGCCTGCTGCGGGTCACCCACAAGGCCCCTGAAGGGGCAGAGACCCTCGGCACCCACTACTCGGTCTCCCTGCCGGTGATGCTGGCCAAGATGCTGAAGAAATCGGACAACCTCTATGCCGATACCTTCCTCAAAACCGTGGGCCGTCACTACTACAACAAGCCGGGCAGCTATCGCAGCGGCACCATGGCAGTGCGCGCTATCCTGACCAAACATGGTATCGATCTGGGTAATGCGACCCTGGCCGACGGCTCCGGCCTCTCCGCTCACAATCTCATCAGTGCCCGCCAGATGCTGTCAGTGCTGGACTACATCCAGAAAAACGATGCCGAGCTTGGCCTGATCAAGCTGCTGCCAAGCTCTCAGGTGGATGGCACCCTGGCGTGGCGTCGCAGTGTCACCGCCCCCATGATGAAGAACAAGGTCCACGCCAAGACAGGTACCATCACCGGCACCTCCAATCTGGTGGGCTTTATCGACACGGCAGGCGGCCAGCGCAAGGCGTTTGTGATGTTCCAGCGTGGCCTGTCCCAAGATCCGGCCACCCATGAGCGCTACCGTGCCAGCAAGGCGCCGTGGCCCTGGACAGTATTCGAGAAGGGGGTGCTGGAGAGCATCTATCAACAGCAACCGATCCAGATCGCCGATGAGAGCTGATCCAATAGGCCCACTCGAATCACGGTATCGATAATTTCGGCTTCAAGTCGCCACGAGGCAGGGCTATGCTGTTGCCTGCCTCACATCAACGGCCATACAAAAACGGCTTAAAAAACGGAGAGAAAATATGTTTGCAGTGATTTTTGGTCGCCCGGGTTGCCCCTATTGTGTCCGTGCCGTACAGATCGCCGAGCTGCTGACCGAACAGCGCGATGACTTCAAATTCCGCTACGTGGATATCCATGCCGAAGGCATCACCAAAGAAGATCTGGCCAAGAGCGCCGGCAAGCCGGTCAATACCGTGCCGCAGATCTTCCTGGACGAGCAGCACATCGGTGGCTGCACCGATTTCGAAGCCTACGCCAAAGCGAATCTGGGTCTCTACCAGTAATGCCAGCGGGTCATCCCGAGCGGGTTGACCGCCAGTGCGTATAAAAAATCCGGCGCTATCAGGCGCCGGATTTTTTTATGGGCAACACGCACACATCATTCCCGATCAGGGAGTCACAGACTGGGGTCAGGGAGTCACAGACTGGGCGGCAAAGCGCGCAATGATGGGGTTGTGATCCGAACTGTCGGTCGCCGGTGAACTCACCTCAACCAGGTCCAGATTGCGGTAGTAGAGGTGATCCAGCGGGCGGCCGAAGGCGGTGCGGCGCAAGTCAGGCACCGGCACGGCCTCTTGCAGGCCCAGCTCGTCCACCAATTTGCTTAACCAGAACTGACGTTTGTCGCTCCAGGTGTTGAAATCACCGGCCAGAATAACCGGCCCCTGATGGCGGCGCACCAAGGCAGTCAAATCGTTGAGCTGCTCGCGGAATGTGGCCATCCCCAGCTCGAAATTGACCGCATGGATATTGATGACCATCACGCCGTCAGGATCGCCCTGCAGCGGATAGAGGCTCACCAGCCCGGATTTGGGGATGCGCAGCAAAGGCTCGGGAGAGCGCACGCCACAGACGAACGCCTGCGGAGTCTTGGCCACCGTCATCACCCCGAACGACACGCCGCCCTGGGTGAAGGCTTGCAGCTGTTGCCAATGGAAATCACCGGCGCGCAGCCAGTCGAGCATATCGGGACGAGTGGCCGACTCTTGCAGCAGCACCAGATCCTGCCCCTTGGCGTAACTGTCCATCCCTTCGCGCCAGTTCTTGCGCTGGCCCTTGTAGAGATTCCACACCGTCACCCCGAATTCACGGGGCAGCGCCGTGGTCGCCAACGCTACCAGCGGCGGACGCTGGCAGTCGAGTCCCGGCACAATCCCTTGAGCTGTGACCAGATGGTTCTGATCCGGCACCTCAAAACAGCCTACCAACCCCA
The DNA here is from genome assembly GCF_049175075.1 of Aeromonas sp. 600774. Lineage (NCBI taxonomy): Bacteria > Pseudomonadati > Pseudomonadota > Gammaproteobacteria > Aeromonadales > Aeromonadaceae > Aeromonas > Aeromonas sp. 600774. Next base: position 102,245 of record NZ_JAAKUJ010000016.1, on the reverse strand, counting down.
AGGTCAGCAGGGAGGTGCCAAGAATGCGATAACTATTTTTCATTGGCTAACAACCGCCCGCCTTTGCTTTTTGTTGCGACCATCACAAACGTCATCCACGCCGACTAAGCTGATAGTCCCTGTTCCACCCAACCAGAAGGACGCTGTCTCATGGCGAAAGAACTTCGGTACAACGTGACGTTTTATGATCAACAAGGAAATTGTCATCAAGTGGAGCTGTCCACCGTCTATCAGATAAGACGGGATCCTCAATGCGATCTCTGCCTGTTCGACACCCTGCAATATGTGGGCTCGGAAGAGATGCTGGAACGCATGATACGGCAAAAAACCGGGCTTGAGCAGGAAATATCCATCATCAATGCCCGGCTGATTTAATCAGGCACTCACCGGAACCGGGCGGGATTTGCCCTGTTCGTCGATGGCGACATAGGTGAAGATCCCCTCGGTCACACAGTAACGCTGGGCATCGTTCTCCCGCAGTACCGGCTTGACCCACACCTCCAGCTTGAGCTTCATGGAGCTGCGGCCGATCTTCATGCAGCGGCCGTAGCAGCAGACCACATCACCCACCTTGACCGGACTGTGGAAGGTCATGCCTTCGACGGATACGGTACAAATACGTCCTTTTGCCAGCTCCTTGGCCATAATGCCCCCACCTATATCCATCTGGGACATGATCCAGCCACCAAAGATGTCGCCATTGGGGTTGGTATCGGCTGGCATTGCCAGGGTTCTCAGCAACAACTCCCCATCGGGGTGACGTTTTGTATCTACCATCATTACCGCCTCTCTCTCATGGATGGCGGCATGATAGGGGGCGATCACCCCCTTGGCAAACCTCAATTGCCCGAGGCGGCGAGCTCGGCAAACCAGTGAGCCGGATCGGGCCAGCGATAGTTGAATCCCATCTGCTGGCAAATCAGCTGACCGTCGATGGGCTGAAATTCACCGGCAGGCTCGATAAAGACCGGAACTGGCAGCCCCTGCTGACGCGCCGCAAAGGGGTAGAACTGCTCGCGGCGCGGATGCACCGGCGCGCTCAGGTTGAAAACATCCCCATCCTTGCCCCGCTCCAGCAGCAAGATGCAGGCTGCCACCACATCATCCAGATGAACCAGATTGACCGACTGGGCGCCGCCATCCAGGGTCTTACCTGCGAGGAAACGGCCGGGATGGCGATCCGGGCCATAAAGGCCGGAGGGGCGCACTATCATCACCGCCTCGAAACCGGCCGCCAGCACCGCCTGCTCCGCCGCCAGCATCCGCTCGCCACGGGCATGGCGGGGTTGGGGTTCTTCCCCCTCCTGCTGCCCTGCGCCCCACACCGAAGTGGCGCTGACAAACAGTACCCGCCGGGTGCCACTCGCCTTGGCCAATGCGCAGGCCTTGGCCACCGCCTGCGGGTAGTCATCGGTCTTGCTCGGCGGTACGCAGATAACCAGCGATTCGCAGGGGATGGGCCACGGCGCTTTTTGATCAGCGATGGGCATCTCGGCAGAGCCCATATTGGCAGAGATGGTCAGCGGATAGGCGTTGATCCCCTCCCCCTGCAAACGGGCCGCCTTCTCGGGGCTGCTGACCGTCACCGCCACCTGCTTGCCTGCCGCCAGCAGGGCCCGCGCCAGCGGCAGCCCGAGCCACCCCGCTCCCAGAATGCCGATCGTCCCGGTGATATGTTGCTCTGTCATCGTCCCTTCTCCTGCTTGACGCTATGTGCCCCGCAGCTTACCTGCCGTTACATAAAAAGAAAAACACAATAGGTACGAAATACTGACGGAATATATGGCACCTCTGAGAATGAAACTGCAATGTAAAAACACATAACGTAAAATAAAATAGAACCGACAAAACATACATTTACAGGCCAATCATTCCATCAAAGCCGCTTAACAATAAAAACTGCTAAGTTATCTAAGTGCAACCGTGATATTTTTATAATGACTTAAGCTTTTTCCTAACCACCTTCAATTCATTATTTGCAATTTCCAACCAAGACGGTGAAGATATTGCCGAATTTTGATAGATATAGTTTAAGTATTTTAAAACCTGCTCCGGCCCATTTAAAGCACTAATCTTGTATAGTTTTACGGCATAACTAACCCTATCTAACTCCATATTATTTATGGACAAGCTAGATTGCATATGCATTACAATATTTCTCTCATCTACAATATCGGCAACAGCATTTCTTAAAGTGCTATGAGTTTTAAGAGGCTGGACATTGAAGATCTGTGGAGCGAGTTGGAAAATTTTCGGCCTAATAGGTATTGATGGATCAGATGCAATTTTGTCAGCTGCAATAATTCTATCCGGCTTGCCAGGTCGCTCTAGTTTCAGTTGTGAAACCTTGCCATTTTCTGTTCCGTATAAAATAAATGACTTGTTAACCCATGATTCTATAGCTCCGATTGAAAATGTGATAGCTGCCATTGCTTGCTGACACATTGCGAAAAATAATTTCATATTTTCTCCCGAAGAGTCCACTTCAGGCAATTTGTCAAAATTTGACTTTTGTACTTTAATACCTTTCTTTAATATTTCTGCTTTTACAGCCGCATCAAGAGAATTGAAAAACATAAGAGCTTCGAACTCTGGAGGTGGAACTCGCATATTGTAGCCATTAAAGCAACCTTGAGAGGATAGAACCGTAATCTTACTTCCCCCTTCAGCCAACTGCCCATTGGGTAATATCACGTCATGTGCCAATGATATATTCTTATCTTCTAATAAATGTTCCATTTTTACCTTGCGTGATAATGTTAAGCTTTCCGGTTTTAAGTTAAAGAATTAATGTAATGGTCTGTTTTTTCCGCATATATCCTGCCCAGCTTCCTCTAACATATCAACACATCATTTTTGATTTCACCAACACAACGCCTGTAGTTGCTATCAGATAGTGAGGAGTGACATCCAATAGTCTCCCGAGACAATAAGCGGGCCAGTGGCCCGCTTCGTTTTATGCAGATTTAACCCAATCCTCACACCGGCGGATGGAAATGGCTAGCCTCGCGGGTGGCCATTTCCTCGTAGGTGGCCCACTTCTGCCACGCCACTTGTTGCGCCACCTGCATCAGCCGCTCGGCCTCCTCCGGATGGCTCTGGGCCAGCACCCGATAACGGGTCTCCTCCTGCCGATATTCAGCGAGGGGGATGGAGGGGCGCAGGCTGTCGAGGCTGAAAGGGTTCTGCCCCGATCTGCGCAATACCGGGTTGTAGCGCATCAACGGCCAGTGACCGGAGGCCACGGCCCGTTTTTGCTGGGTCAAGCCAAACTCCATATCGATACCGTGGGCGATGCAGTGGCTGTAGGCGATGATAAGCGACGGGCCCGGATAGGCCTCCGCCTCACGCAAGGCCTGCAGCGCCTGCTGCGGGTTGGCACCAAAGGCGATACGGGCAACATAGACATTGCCGTAGGAGATGGCCTGCAACGCCACATCCTTCTTGGCCAGCGTCTTGCCCCCCGCCGCGAACTTGGCGACGGCGCCGAGCGGGGTCGATTTCGACATCTGGCCGCCGGTGTTGGAGTAGACCTCGGTATCCATCACCAGCACGTTTACATCGCGGCCGGAGGCGAGCACATGATCGAGCCCCGATGAGCCGATGTCATAGGCCCAGCCATCGCCGCCGATAATCCAGACCGAGCGGCGCACCAGCTGATCAATAAGCGACAGCAGCTCGCGGGCCTTGCCGGATTTCACCTCCTCCAGCCGCTCGCGCACTTGCGCGACCCGGGTGCGCTGGGCACGGATCTCCGACTCCAGCCGCTGCGGGGCGCTAATCAGGGTATCGACCAGCTCTGCGCCCAGCTCCCCCTTCATCGCCTGCAAGGCCGCCACCGCCTGACCGTGATGCTGATCGGCGGTGAGACGAAAACCAAAGCCAAACTCGGCGTTGTCCTCAAACAGGGAGTTCGACCAGGCTGGCCCCTTCCCTTCGCCGTTCTTGGCCCAAGGGGTGGTCGGCAGGTTGCCGCCGTAGATGGAGGAGCAGCCAGTGGCGTTGGCCACCAGCATGCGATCGCCAAACAGCTGGGTCAGCAGCTTGAGATAGGGGGTCTCGCCACAGCCGGCGCAGGCACCGGAGAACTCGAACAGGGGTTCGAGGAACTGGGCACCGCGCACCGTGGAGAAATCCACCCGCTCGCGGGCAGGCCAGGGCAGGCTCTCGAACCAGCGCAGCGCCTGTTTCTGGCCAGCCAGATGGGGCGCCTTGTCCATCATGGTGATGGCACGCTCGCCCTCGTGTTCCTCATCGGCCCCGACCCGCACCGGACAGGCCTGCACACACTGACCGCAGCCGGTGCAATCTTCCGGATAGAGCTGCAATGTGTAGCGGCTATCGGGGAAGCCCTTGGCGGTGACGGGCACCGACTGGGCCGCCTCGGGGGCGGTCGCCAGCCAGTCCTGATGGTAGAACTTGGCCCGCAGCGCCGCGTGGGGGCAGACAAAGACGCAGTTGCCGCACTGGATGCAGATATCCGAATGCCAGATCGGGATCTCGCGGGCGATATCGCGCTTCTCGAAGCGACTGGTGGCGGTGGGGTAAGTGCCATCCACCGGCAACATGGAGACGGGGATCAGATCGCCGCGCCCCGCCAGCATCTCGCCAGTGACCCGCTGGACAAACTCGCTGCCGCCGGGAGCCAGCGGCAACGGATAGTCGCTGATCTGCTCCTCACCGGCCGGGATGGTCACCTGATGGAGGTGGGCCAGGGTGTCGTCCACCGCCGCGAAGTTGCGCTCGACCACTTCGGGCCCCTTGCGGGCATAGCTCTTCTCGATACTCTCCTTGATCAGCGCAATCGCTTCGTCCCGCGGCAAGATGCCAGCCAGCGCGAAGAAACAGGTCTGCATAATGGTGTTGATGCGATTGCCCATACCGTTGCGTTCGGCCACCCGATCGCCGTCGATGCAGTAGAGGCGGATATCGAGGGCGCGAATGCGGGCGCGCAGCCGCTCGGGCAGCTGGTCCCACACCTTGTCCACCTCATAGGGGGCATTGAGCAGCAGGGTTGCCCCTTCGGCGGCGTGCTCCAGCAAGTCCACCGATTCGACAAAGCCCCACTGGTGGCAGCCGATAAAACTCGCCTGCTCGATAAGCCAGGGAGCCTCGATGGGCTCGGGGCCAAAGCGCAGGTGGGAGACGGTGCGCGAGCCCGACTTCTTGGAGTCGTAGACGAAGTAGCCTTGGGCGTGGAACCCCTCCAGCTCGCCGATGATCTTGATGCTGTTCTTGTTGGCGCCCACCGTGCCGTCGGCGCCGAGGCCGAAGAAGAGCGCCCGCACCCGGCTGGCGGGCTCCAGATCGCCGATGGGGTGCCAGGCCAGACTGAGGCCAGACACATCATCGACTATCCCCACGGTAAAGCGGGGGCGCGGCGCATCGGATGCCAGCTCCTCGAATACCGCCGCGCACATGGCGGGGGTGAACTCTTTGGAAGAGAGACCGTAGCGACCGCCACTGAGCCAGGGCAGCCGCTTGATAAGGCCGCGCTGCAAACCGTCGATGAGCGCGCTCTGCACATCCAGCAGCAGCGGCTCGCCACCGGCGCCCGGCTCCTTGGTGCGATCCAGCACCGCCATGCGCCGCACGCTCTGCGGTAGCGCATCGAGCAGCGCCTGTACCGGGAAGGGGCGATAGAGGCGAATGACCAGTACCCCGGTCTTGCGATCCTGCCGGTTGAGCCAATCCACGGTGGTGCGGGCGGTGGCCGCCCCCGAGCCCATCAGCACGATGACATCGGTGGCATCGGGCGCGCCGTGGTACTCCACCAGCCGATAGTGGCGGCCGGTCAGCTCGCCGAGATTGTCCATGCACTGCTGCACCCGCGCCGGTACCGCTTCGTAGAAGGGGTTGACGCTCTCGCGGGACTGGAAGTAGGTATCCGGGTTCTGGGCGGTGCCGCGCATCACCGGATGATCCGGATTGAGCGCCCGCGCACGGTGGGCGCGTACCCAGTCGTTGTCGATAAGGGCGCGAATTTCATCCCGATGCAGGGCGGTGATCTTGTTCACCTCGTGGGAGGTACGGAACCCGTCGAAGAAGTGGATAAAGGGCACCCGGCACTGCAGGGTGACGCTATGGGCAACCAAGGCCAGGTCCTGCGCCTCCTGCACCGAGCCGGAGGCAAGCATGGCAAAACCGGTGCTGCGCGCCGCCATCACATCCTGATGGTCGCCAAAAATCGACAGCCCCTGCGCCGCCAGCGAGCGGGCCGCCACATGGAACACCGCCGAGGTCAATTCACCGGCGATCTTGTACATGTTGGGCAGCATCAGCATCAGCCCCTGACTGGCGGTGAAGGTGGTGGCGAGCGCCCCCGCCTGCAGGGCACCGTGTACCGTACCGGCAGCCCCCCCCTCACTCTGCATCTCCACTACGGTGGGGATGTTGCCCCACAGGTTGGTTTGTCCCTCCGCAGCCCAGGCATCGGCCAGTTCGGCCATGGTCGAGCTCGGGGTAATGGGGTAGATGGCACACACTTCACTCAGCTGGTAGGCCACCCGGGCCGCGGCTTCGTTGCCGTCGACCATGATCAGTTCATGTTTCATTGGGACTCCTCCGGTTGGCGCAGCTCGATGGCGTGACAAGGGCATTGGTCATGGCAGGCACCGCAGCCGGTGCAGCGCTCGGCATCCACCTGATAACCTTTGCCCGGCCCCAGCTTGGCGATGGCCTGCTCGGGGCAGCTGCCATAGCAGCCGTCGCACTCGAAGCAGTTGCCGCAGGAGTAGCAGCGCGCCGCCTCGTAGCGGGCGGCCACCTCATCCAGCCCGCCGATGATCTCGCCAAAGTCATCTCGCGCCCACGCCGGTTTGACCGGCTGGCTGCTGGCCGGGGCGTGGGTCTGGAACCAGAGCTGCAACTGCTCCGGCCCCACCAGCGGGTAGGAGAGCGGCTTGTGGTAGTGGCGACCGCGCAGCCAGGCATCCATATGGCGCGCTGCCTTCTTGCCATGGCCGGTGGCGATGGTGACGGTGCGCTCGGAGGGCACCATGTCGCCGCCCGCAAACAGACCCGGCACATCCGTCATCAGGTTGCCTGCCACCTGAACTACCCCCTCCTTGTTGACCCGCACGCCAGGAATGCTCTCCAGCACCGAGAGATCGACCTCCTGACCGAGCGCCAGAATAAGGGAGTCCGCTTCAAGGGTTTCAAACTTGCCGGTGGGTACCGGTTTGCCCTCGGCATCCAGCGCCATCACCTCCACCTCGATATTGGTGTTGTCGAGCTGGCGGATGCTACGCAGCCAGTTGATCTTGATCCCCTCCTCCTCGGCCTCGTCGGCTTCAAAGGCGTGGGCAGGCATATGGTCCCGATCGCGGCGGTAGATGATCATCGCCTCTTCCACACCGAGGCGACGGGCGGTACGGGCCGCATCCATGGCGGTGTTGCCCCCCCCATAAATCGCTACCCGCCGTCCCAGTTTGGGTGGCGGCAAGCCCTGCTCTTCGGCCAGACTGGCCTGTTCGAGGAAACTCACCGCATCGAGGATCTTGCCCGCTTCCCGAGCCGGAATATCGACCCGCTTGGCCAGATGGGCGCCGATGGCCATAAAGACGGCATCAAAGCCCCCCTCATCGCGCTCGCGCAGCACATCCTCCACCTTGTGGTTGAGGGTCAGGGTCACCCCGGCCGCCACGATGCGGGCCACCTCCCGATCCAGCACGTCGCGAGGCAGACGGTAAGCGGGAATACCGAAGCGCAGCATGCCGCCGGCAAGCGGCCCCGCTTCGCGGATCTCCACCTGATGGCCGAGCCGGTTGAGGTGCCAGGCGCAGGAGAGGCCGGAGGGGCCGGCGCCGATCACCAGCACCTTCTTGCCGCTGGCAGGGGCAGGTGGCGCAGGCTGCCAACCCCGGGCCAGCGCCTCGTCGCCGAGGAAGCGCTCGATGGCATGGATAGAGACGGATTCATCCACCTGACCGCGGTTGCAGGCGCTCTCGCAGGGGTGATAGCAGACCCGGCCATGAATGGCGGGCAAAGGGTTCTCTTCGATCAGGGTCTGCCAGGCCGCCTCAAAACGACCGGCCTGCGCCAAAGAGAGCCAGACCTGGATATTTTCTCCGGCCGGGCAGGCGTGATTGCAGGGTGGCAGGGCCGGCCGCCAGACGGGTAGCCGGGTACGCACCGGGCCTGTTCCCGTTTTCAGGGAGAGATCCGGCAATGGGGTCATGTCCAGTTGTTTGCTCATACATTGCTTTCTTCTTTTTGTGTGACAGGCCCCACCCGATGGCGCTTGATACCGTGTAGCCGAAGCGGACGGTGGCCGGATGGGGAAGAAGCGAAAGCGTTAGAAACTGGGAACTGAGTCGATAATGGCCGCTTTTTTGTACTGATTAGCGAATCAGGATCAAAAAATGTTGCACTTTATGGTTCATAAAGACCAGAACGTGACTCAAGTAACATCTTCTCCAGCTGACCGCTGGCTTTCAGTTTGGCGAGCCCCCGATTGAAGGTTTTGATCAGTTCGTCAGCGTTGGCGCGCTTGCGACTGATCAACAGGTGGCCTTCAACTTTCATCACTGGTTTTGAATGGGTTGCAAAGAGATCGACCGTGCTGGCCGGGTAGAACTGACGCAGGGAGTAGTAGCCGACATCTATGTTCTCCAGGGTCAGGTCGGCGCGGCCGGAGAGCAGCAGATCAAAGCTCTGGCGCAGCCGGGTGACGAACTGCACCTGCAGCGGCACCTGCGCGATGGCTGCAAAAAAATCTGCATTGTAGGTATAGCCACTGACCGCAGCCAACTTGCGATCCGCCAGATCCTGATAGCTGCGCCATTCCAGCGGATCGGACTTGAGATAGAACCAGACGTAGGTTTCGCTCAGGATGGGATCGCTGTAGAGATGGGTTTTGCGCCGCTCGCTCGACTCATACCAGTGGACTGTGCCATCCACCACTCCCTCCTCCGACAAGCGAAAGGCCCGCTTCCAGGGCAGAAACTGGAACTTGACGCTCACCCCTTCACTCTTGAACGCCTCGCTCACCACATGAGGGATAAGTCCCTGATATTTGAGCGTCTCGGAGCAGTAAGGGGGATACTCTCCCGTGGTCAGGGTCAGCTCCTGCGCCCAGAGCCCGTGACAAAAAAGGCTCCCCGCCAGCAACCAGCTTATTTTCATCCCGATGCCCTCTTGTTCTGTTTTCCCAACTATAGACCGCCCCCTTGAAAGGATTGCCGGATCGTCGTGGAACCGTTATGTTCCCCTTTTTCCAGGCGATCGCGCCGCGTCACAAGGATATGAAGATGCCCAGGCTAGACAGCATTCACCTCTACCCCATCAAATCGACTGCAGGTATGCCGCTGGCTCGCGCCCGGGTGACCGAAGAGGGACTGGCAGGGGATCGCCGCTACATGGTGGTCAAACCGGACGGCACCTTTATCACCGCCCGAACCCATCCCCAGCTGCAACAGGTCGTGGCCACCCCCATCGAAGGAGGCTTGCAACTCCGCTATCCGGGCTTTGAACCCCTCACCCTGCAAGAGGTCGACTTCAGCCGCGCCCCGCAAGCTACCGGAGTCTGGAGCGACCGCTTTATCGCCCTGCACACCGACCCCAAAGCCGATGGATGGCTGAGCCGGGTGGCAGGGGAGACGGTGCAGCTGCTCTGGCTGGGTGAAACCTCTGATCGCTTTCGTGAAAAGACCGGCACCCGGGTCAGCTTTGCCGACGGTTATCCGCTACTGCTGATAAGCCAGGCTTCCCTTGAAGATCTCAATCTGCGCTCCGATGCGCTGCACCAGATGAGCCAGTTCCGCACCAATCTGGTAGCAAGCAATACCCAGCCCTTCGAGGAGGACAGCTGGGTGCGTATCCGCATCGGCGAGGTGGAATTCAAGGTGGTCAAGCCCTGCAGCCGCTGCATCATGACCACGGTGGAAGCGGGCACCGAGCGTTTCAACGCCCTGAAAGAGCCGCTGGCCACCCTTACCCGCTACCGCCGTGGCGAGGATGGCGAGGTCTACTTCGGCCAGAATCTGGTGGCGCTGAACGAGGGCTGGATTGAGGCAGGCAGCGAGATAGAAGTGCTGGAGCGCACCCGTCCGGTGGTCTATCCCGCCGCCGCTCCGAAGAAGCGGGAGCTGGTCTGCGTGGCCCGCGAACCGCTGGCGCGGGATCTGGAGACCTTCTGGTTCGAAGCCGCCGATGGCGAGCCCCTGCCCGACTACCTGCCGGGCCAGCATCTGCCCATCAGCCTCGATATCAAAAACGAGCGGATCCAGCGGCGCTATACCCTGAGCTCCACACCGGATCACCCGGAGCGTTACGGCATCAGCGTCAAAAAGGTGGAGGGTGGCCGCATCTCCCACTGGCTGCACCAGCAGTTGCAGGTGGGCGACCGGCTGCTGGCCGCCAACCCCGCTGGCGAGTTTCACTTAGGGTCCGAGCACAACCTCCTGTTGCTCTCCGCAGGCTCCGGCGTCACCCCCATGCTGGCGATAGCCCGCACCCTGGCGCTACGCGGGGAGCTGGAAGAGGTTCACTTTATGCATCTGTGCCGTAGCGAAGCGGACATTCCCGCCGCCAGCGAACTGCATGCCATGGCGCAGCAGGGGATGACCCTCACCCTGATCCTGAGCCAGCCGGACAATCACTGGCAGGGGCTGCAAGGGCGGCTCAATGATGAGCATCTGCGACTGGTCAAAGAGCTGGCCGAAAAAGAGGTCTTTATCTGCGGCCCCCACGGTTTTATGGCCGATGCGGCGGCGAAAGTGGCAGCCCTCGGCGTTCCGGCCGCACGCATCAAACAGGAGAGCTTTGGCGGCGCCATTCTATCGGTGGCCCGCCCCCATCAGGCGGTGCAACTGCGTATCGGCGCCCAAGCCTTTACCGGCAACAATCAGAGCACTGTGCTGGATCAGGCCAACAAGCAAGGTGTAGAGCTGCCATGGAGCTGCCGCGCCGGCATCTGCGGCAGTTGCAAACAGACGCTGATCTCGGGCGAGGTGGATCACCCCGACGCCCCCGCCATCACCGCCGCCGAGCGGGCCGAGGGAAAAATCCTCACCTGCTGCGCAGTGCCGCTGACCGACCTCGTCATCGAATAAGGTGATCGAGCTACGAAAAGGCTGGCCAGACCCCGTCCCTAGCTGGCCTTTTCGCCCATGTCGACAAGCTGATCGTCCTTTCTCGCGTACTCACCGCAATCATATCGGCTACCGCTCTATACTCACAGTAATAACAATAAAACCCCCAGCGATGTAGCGGCGCTGTCCGTCTGCCCAAGGGATCATACTGGTGAGAATAAGGACGCTCAAACCATGGAACAGAATAAACCCGCCTTTCAGCTCAATCTCTTGCTCTCCGTCATTACACTGATCCTGCTGTCATTGGTTTTCTTTGCTTACAGCTGGTCGGAAAAAAAGGTGGAGCAGAGTTATCAACAGCGCTATCAATCCTATCTGCTAGCCGATGAACTGCGCCAATCCTCCGATGATCTGACACGACTCGGCCGCACCTACGTTATCACCAAAGACCCCGCCTACGAGCAGCAATACATGCGGATCCTGGCCATTCGCAACGGCGAGCAACCGAGGCCGGATGGCTACAACCGTATCTACTGGGATTTTGTCGCGGCCAACGGTCAGAATCCCCGCCCCGACAGCTCAATACGGCGTAGTCTTATCGACCTGATGAAAGAGACCGGTTTTACTGAAGGGGAGCTGGCCAAGCTCAACGAGGCCAAGAACAACTCGGATGCCCTGGTCAACACCGAGGTAGCCGCCTTCAAGCTGGTGCAACAGACGGACGGCGATCTGGCCGCCAACCAGCAAAAAGCCATCACCATGATGCATGACAAGGCCTATCACCAGAACAAGGGACGCATCATGTCCCCCATCGACGACTTCTACGTCATGATGGAAAACCGCACCCAGCAGGCGGTGGACGATGCTGCCAGCCAGTCCGCCATGCTGCGCTACCTGTTCATCGCGCTGGGTCTGGTGTTGATGTTCTTCCTCTGGCGCACCTACAAGGCGCTGCTCGACCTGGTCGGCACCTCGGTCGACCAGCTCAGAAGCGATCTCAACCACCTGGCCGAGGGGGACTTCTCCCAGCCCATCAAGGTGCCGGCCGGTGCCAAGGAGAGCCTGATCGGCCAGCTCGCCACCATGCAGACCACCCTCAAGGGGATCATCACCCAGGTATCGCGCTCAAGTGAAGAGCTATCAGAGTCGGCTGACAGCATCGCCCAGATAGCCGAGCAGACAGCCCAGTTTGCTACCTCCCAGCAGAGCAGCACCCAGACCATGGCCGCCGCCATCGAAGAGTTGGTGGTGAGCATCAGCCATCTCTCTGACAACGCCAGCCATGCAGACGAACTCAGCAAGGTCTCTGCCGACACTCTGGAAGAGGGATCGGGGGTCATCAAGGAAACCCTCGGCAGCATCGAGAATATCTCGACTACAGTCGGCGAAGCGGCCAGCACCATTGCTGAACTAAACAGTCATACCCAGCAGATTTCCGAAATCATCGGAGTGATCCGTGGCATTGCCGATCAGACCAATTTGCTGGCCCTCAATGCGGCCATCGAGGCGGCGCGGGCCGGTGAACAGGGGCGCGGCTTTGCAGTGGTCGCCGACGAAGTACGTAACCTAGCCAGCCGCTCGGCCGCCTCGACCCAGCAGATCACCGGGATGATCAGCAAGATCCAGAGCGGGGCGGATGCCTCTATCCGCAGCATGGAGAACACGGTCAACAACGTCTCCCGCGGGGTCACGCTGGCCAATCAGACCGGGCAGGCCATCGCCAGCATTCAGAATCACGCCGCCAACCTCACCGGTCTGATGGGAGAGATCAGCCACACCCTGCGCGAGCAATCCACGGCCGCCAACGAGGTGGTCTCTACCGTCGGCAACATCACCTCCCTCTCCGAACAATCGGGGGATGCCGCTCGCCATGTGTCCCAAGAGGCGGCCAAGCTCAAGCAACTGTCACGGGTGTTGCGTCAGGAGATGGGACACTTCAAGCTTTAAAGAACGCTGAAAAGCAAAACGGCTGCCCGAAGGCAGCCGTTTTATTATTCGGGGTTATCCCCTGTCATCCAGCATCTATCAACCACGCAGGGCGGCGATGCGCTGCTCGATGGGCGGGTGGCTCATGAACAGCTCGCTCATGGAGCGCTTGCCGTTGATGCCAAAGGCCATCATGGAGCCTTCCAGCTGCGGCTCGGCACCGCGGGAGAGGCGCTCAAGGGCGGCGATCATCTTGTCGCGACCGGCCAGCTTGGCGGCACCGGCATCGGCGCGGAACTCACGCTGACGGCTGAACCACATGACGATGATGGAGGCGAGCACGCCAAACACCATCTCCAGCACGAACACGGTAATCATGTAGGCAAAGCCGCCGGTGCTGCTGCTCTCTTCATCGTTGTTGGAGCTGAAGAAGTTGCTGATAACGCCAGCCACGATGCGGGCGAAGAACATCACGAAGGTGTTCACCACCCCCTGGATCAGGGTCAGGGTCACCATGTCGCCGTTGGCCACGTGGCTCACCTCGTGAGCCAGCACCGCTTCGGCCTCGTCGCGGCTCATGCTGTAGAGCAGGCCGGAGGAGACGGCCACCAGCGAGTCATCGCGGCGGGCACCGGTAGCAAAGGCGTTCATCTCGGGAGAGTCGTAGATCCCCACTTCCGGCATCTGGATCCCGGCTTCACGGGCCTGACGGGCAACAGTGCTCACCAGCCAGTGCTCGGTCTCGTTGCGGGGCTGCTCGATCACCTGGACGCCATAGCTGCGCTTGGCCATCCACTTGGACATCAGCAAGGAGATAAAGGAACCGCCAAAACCGAACACGGCACAGAAGACCAACAGGCCGGAAATACTGGACTTGTTGATACCCAGAACCGAGAACAGGATATTGAGTACCACCCCCAGCACCAGCATGACGGCCAGGTTGGTCACCAGGAATAGTATTATTCGCTTCATATTGACTCCTTGTGAGAATAACGGACATGGCCGGGGTTCATTGAACCGCCCTATCACCATGTTATGGATGGCATTTTAGGGAGATTCGATGAATGTTCGCTGAATATGCCGTCACAGCAGTGGCGAGATATCGAGGCGGCCCTGCAGGTTAGCTTCAAACGGATTGTTTATAAAGGGAATTTCCCCCAGAAACGGCGCTGGCAACAAGCCCCTGAGGGTGTCCAGATTTTCCTGATAGTGGCTCATCGAGCTGTGCAGCCGATTAATAACCCAGCCTGCGACCGGCAGCTGATCGTTACGGATGGCGGCAAAGGTAAGCAGGGCATGGTTGAGGCAGCCAAGCTTGGCCCCCACCACCAGAATCACCGGCATGTTCTCCTGCTTCACCCAGTCTGACAGCAGGTGCTTGCGATCCAGCGGCAGATACCAGCCCCCCGCCCCCTCGACGATGGCAAGCTCGGCCCCCGCCTGTTCAATTTTTCGCAGCCCCTCGCTCAGCCCCTGCAGGCTGATGGGCTGGCGCGCCTCGCTGGCCGCGATGTGCGGCGCAATCGGCGGCTCATAGGCATAGGGGTTGACCGTCTCGTAAGGCAACGGCAGGCTCGCCGCCTCCTGCAACAGGACGGCATCGAGGTTGCGCAGCCCCTCGGGAGTGCGGGCACATCCGGCCGAGACCGGCTTGTAACCCGCGCACTTGATTCCCTGTGCGCTGAATTCCCGCAGCAGGGTGCGCGCTACCAGCGTCTTGCCTGCGTCCGTGTCGGTGCCGGTGATAAAGAATGACTTCATAATGCTCTCTCCTTGGCAGGAGAGGGCCCAACGCGCCCCTCCCCCTCATACTCTGGCTGGTTCAGCAAGGTTTGCCGAGCCGGCCCAGACAGACCCGGTAACTGGCCACCAGCTGGCCATCGGGCTGACGAAATGCTTCATACGCCTGAGCCAGCCGCTGCAATCTGGCGCGACCGCTCAGCCCGGCCGGTGCACTGCGGGCACACTCATCATTGATCTGATTTGCCCCGATCCCCTTGAGATCGCGCAACAACTGCGGCAATTCAAGATAGGCAAGATCCCAGTTTCTGCACTCAAGCCCCGGGGCAATGGCGCCCGCCGATAACAGCGCCTGCTCCAATTGTGGCAGGCCAAGGAAGCGGTTGACATGGGCTCGGCCATCTACTTGCTGCCAGGCTGCGCGCAGTTGCCAGAGCGATTCATCGAGCAGGGTAGAGAAGAAGATCTGGCCGCCGGGTTTGACCACCCGCAGCAGCTCGGCGAAAGCCTGCGCCGGTCGCTCGCACCACTGCAGCGCGAGGCTGGAAAACACCCAGTCAAAGGCGTTGTCGGCAAAGGGGAGCTGCTCGGCATCGCCGCACACCAGCTGGGCCCCGCTACCGCGCAGAGCCGCCTGCTCCAGCATGCCGGGGGCAAGATCCAGCCCGGTCAGCCCGGCGCAGCGGGTGGCAAGATGAGGCAGGAAGAAGCCGGTGCCGCAGCCCAAATCGAGCCCGCAGCCCCGGCGCTCCTCACGTACACCAGCCGTGCTCATCAGCTCGAGCAGCGCCAGCCCCACCTCCTGCTGAAAGCGGGCATGGGCGTCGTAGTGACGAGCCGCCGCCCCGAAACGACGGGCGAGCTGCGCCTTGTCCACCGTTTGAAAACGCTCAGCCATGGCAAGCCTCCCCAACCGTTGTTGCAGCAGGGCTGGCACCCAAGGCATCAAGCAGGCGATCCACATCCTGCTCGCGGTGGGCTGCACTCAGCGTAATGCGCAGCCGCGCCGTACCGACCGGCACCGTGGGCGGACGGATGGCGCCAGCCCAGACGCCGCGCTCCCGCAGTCGCTCGGCCAGTTGCAAAGCAGCAGAGCTCTCCCCCACCAACAGCGGCTGGATGGGGGTATTGCTGGCCCCGAGTTGCCAACCCAACGCCTCTGCCCCTTGTCGGAAACGGGCAATGAGCTGACCAAGATGGGCGCGAGCCTCATCGGCGGCACGTACCAGCTCGATGCTCTTGCTGACCACGCAAGCCTGCGCTGCCGGCATATGGGTGCTGTAGACATAGTGGCGGGCGAAGTTGACCAGATACTCCACCAGCTCGCGGCTGCCGCCCACAAAAGCACCGGCGACGCCAAGCGCCTTGCCAAAGGTGCCCATCTGGATGTGTACGCTGGCCGGGTTCACCCCCTGCGCCGCCAGAGTGCCGCGCCCCTCGGGGCCCAGTACGCCGAGACCGTGGGCATCGTCGATCATCAGCCAGTTGCCGCTCCGGGCTGCCAATGCCGCGAGTTCACCCCAGGGGGCCTGATCCCCATCCATGCTGAACACCCCTTCCGAAACAATCAGTCCGCGATTTGGCTCAAGCTGCCGTTCAAGGGCAGCCATATCGTTGTGGGCAAAACGCTTCATCTTGCAGGGGAGCTGGCTGCCCATCTCCTGCAGGGAGGCGTGGTTGAATTTGTCCTGCCACAGCAGGTGTTCCTTGCCAAGCAGCGCTTTGAGCACCGCCTGATTGGCCGAAAAACCGCAGTTGAAGAGCAGCACCGCCTCCACTCCGAGCCACTCGGCCAGGGTCTCCTCAAGCTCCTGGTGGGCACGGCTGTAACCGGTCACCAGCGGCGAAGCGCCGGAGCCCGCACCATAGCGCTCAATCCCCGCTTTGAAGGCTGCCTTGATGGCGGGGTGATCCGCAAGCCCCAGATAGTCGTTGGCGGAAACGTTGAGGTAGTCGCGCCCCGCCACCCTGAGCCGCCCGCCACTCGCCCCGTCGGTCGCGATGCGGTTGCGCAGCAGACCCGCCTGTTCGCGCTCGGCCAGCGAGGAACCCAACGCAAAAGGGCCCGTTACTGCAGGGCCGTTCATGACTGCGCGGCCCCGGCTCGTGGGCGGGTAGCGTCATAAAACATCTCGGCGGGTTCGTTCTGGCGGCTCACCTCGGCCAGCAGCTCCTCTTCTTGTACCTGATCCGGCTTCTGGGCCCGCTGGGCGGGACGAATGCCGAGCCGCTTGAACAGCTGCATATCGCTGTTTTCGTCCGGGTTGGGGGTGGTCAGCAGTTTGCAGCCATAGAAGATGGAGTTGGCGCCCGCCATAAAGCACATCGCCTGCATCTGCTCGTTCATCTTCTCCCGCCCGGCGGAGAGGCGCACATGGGAGGCCGGCATCATGATCCGCGCCACGGCGATGGTACGAATAAATTCGAACGGATCGAGGTTCTCCTGATCCTCCAGCGGCGTCCCCTTTACCTTGACCAGCATGTTGATGGGCACACTTTCGGGGTGGCGCGGCAGGTTGGCCAGCGCCATCAACAGGCCCGCCCGATCTTTCGCCTGCTCGCCCATGCCGACGATGCCGCCGGAGCAGACCTTCATGCCGGCACCGCGCACATGTTCCAGCGTATCGAGCCGGTCCTGATAGGTACGGGTGGAGATGATCTCGCCGTAAAACTCCGGCGAGGTATCGAGGTTGTGGTTGTAGTAATCAAGCCCCGCGGCCCCCAGACGCGCCGCCTGATCGGCGGTGAGCATCCCCAGCGTCATGCAGGTCTCCATCCCCAGCCCGCGCACCTCCTCGATCATCCGGATGATGTAGGGCATGTCCTTCTCTTTGGGATTGCGCCAGGCGGCCCCCATGCAGAACCGGGACGAGCCGTTGGCCTTGGCTTCGCGGGCCCGCTCCAGCACCTTCTCCACCTCCATCAGCCGTTCGGCCTCAAGGCCGGTGTGATAACGGGCGCTCTGGGGACAGTATTTGCAATCTTCCGGGCAGGCACCGGTCTTGATGGAGAGCAAGGTGCTCACCTGCACTTCGTTCGGGTCGAAATGAGCACGGTGGACACTCTGGGCCTGAAACAGAAGATCGTTGAACGGCAGGGCAAACAGGGCCTGAACCTCGGCGAGGGTCCAGTCATGACGAAGGGTGTGACCACCCGTGGTGAGAGCATTCATACATGGCTTCCGGTTGTTATTGGTGGGATCCTGCGCCCGCGCTCATTGCAAAAGGTCTTTGCAAGAGGTCCTTGCAAGAGCGTGAGCGCAAAACCCGCGGCCGGGCTCGTGCGAATAGTGATCTGCGCAGAGCCAAGTGGCTGAAATTGTTGGCTAGTGTAGAGAGCCCGCGTAGACTGTCAACACCGACCAGATCAAGCAAATTGACAACAGAACAACAAATGACCAACCAAGAATTCGACCTGCACCATGTGTGGCACCCCTACACCTCTCTCACTCACCCCCTGCCCTGCTATGAAGTGGCCAGCGCCAAGGGGGTGAAGATCACCCTCAGCGATGGCCGTGAACTGGTGGATGGCATGAGCTCATGGTGGGCTTGCGTGCACGGCTATCAGGTGTCGGAACTGGACGCCGCCGCCACCGCCCAGCTCGGCAAGATGTCCCACGTGATGTTTGGCGGCCTCACCCACGCCCCAGCGGTCGAGCTCTGCCGCAAGCTGGTGGAGCTGACTCCGAAGGGGCTGGATCGGGTCTTTCTGGCGGATTCCGGCTCGGTAGCGGTGGAAGTGGCGCTCAAGATGGCGCAGCAGTACTGGCACGCCAAAGGGACGCCCAGAGCCAAATTTGTCGCCCTGCGCAGCGGTTATCACGGCGACACCTTCGGCGCCATGAGCGTCTGCGACCCCGATGGCGGCATGCACGAGCTCTACAAGGGATTCCTGCCCGAGCACCATTTTGTCGAAGCGCCGAGCTGTCGCTTCCACGCCGAGTGGGACGAGCAGTGCGTGGTGGAGCTGGCGACGCTCATGGCGGATCATCACGAGGAGATCGCCGCCATCGTGCTCGAACCCATCGTGCAAGGGGCTGGCGGCATGCGCTTCTATCACCCCCGCTACCTGCAGTGGGTGCGCGCCCTGTGCGACGAGTTCGGCGTACTGCTCATCGCCGACGAAATCGCCACCGGCTTTGGCCGCACCGGCCAGCTGTTTGCCTGCGACTTGGCTGGCATCACTCCCGACATCATGTGTCTGGGTAAGGCGCTCACCGGCGGCTACCTCACCCTCTCGGCGACCCTGACCACCGAGCATGTCGCCCGCACCATCTGTGACGGCAAGGCGGGGGTCTTTATGCACGGCCCCACCTTTATGGGCAATCCCCTCGCCTGCGCGGTGGCCAACGCCTCCATCGAGTTGCTGCTGGCCTCACCGTGGCAGGAGCGGGTGCGCGCCATCGAGTATCAGCTGCGTACCGAACTGGTAGAGCTGACCCTGCACCCGGCGGTCGCTGATGTGCGGGTGCTCGGCGCCATCGGGGTGGTGGAGATGAAAGAGCGGGTGGATGTGGCGCGCATCCAGCGCAAGTTTGTCGAACTGGGCGCCTGGATCCGCCCCTTTGGCAAGCTGGTCTACCTGATGCCCCCGTTTGTCATCACCCCTGAAGAGCTGCGGGTATTGACCGGCGCCATCCGTCAGGCCATCACCGAAGGCGAGTTTTAATGCATGCAGCGGGCGGCCATCGCTGCCGCCCGTTTGACTACCGGCATTTGATATATAAAGAGGGCGACTTTATCCACTTCAGCGCGCTTTCACTTGCCGTAATGTGAGCAAAACACCAGACCTGAGGCCCCAAGAGGGGTAAACTGCTGCGGTTTTACCATCAAGAAAGACTGCTCATGCGCCTCTCCATTGCTGCCAAAATCAACTTTTTCCTGCTCTTCATCTTCTCCATGGTACTGGTCTTCTCCGCCGCCTATCAGGCGGTGCGCGAGCGCGATCTCATCCTGACGCTCATCAAGGAGCAGAGCCGCGAGCAGACCGAAGCCTATTTCGACGGCCTCAACATGCTGATGCTGACCGGCAAGATGGATGCCCGCGATACTCTGCGCGGCAAGTTTCTCGACCACGCCCATGTGGAGGATGCACGCATCGTTCGTGGCGACGCGGTGAGCAAACAGTTCGGGCCGGGACGGGAGACAGAACAGGTAAAAGATGAGTTTGATGAGCTGGCACTGGCGGGCAAAGGGAGCCTGGAGGTGGTGCACAACGGCATGCACAGCCGTCTGGTGGTCACCCGACCGCTGCTGGCCAAGAAGGATTTTCGCGGCACCGACTGCACCAGCTGTCATCTGGTGCCGGAGAATACCGTGCTTGGTGCGGTGCGCTTTGACTACTCCCTCGATTCGCTGTTTACCCGGGTCGAGCAGAACATTCTCACCTCGGCGCTGATCCTCACCGGCATCTTCGGGATGGGACTGCTGCTGACCCTCTGGGTCATCCGCACCTGGATCGTACGCCCCCTCAACCAGCTCACCCGCTCCATGGAAGAGGCCACCGACCTGCACGACTTCGGCCACCGGCTGGAGGGGGATGACGGCGACGAGATTGGCCGGGTGGCGGTGGCCTACAACCAGATGCTCGACAGTGTGGAGCGCCAGCTCGGCAAGCGACCGCTCGGCGGCAAGCCGGGAGCTCGCCCTGGCGAATAGCGGACCACACCGCCCGGCATCGGCTAACCGGTGTAATAGAACAGCAGACAAGCAATAAGGATCAGCAGCAGGATCGCCAGATTGACGTGATAGGCATCATCCCTGCGCCGACTGCGCCGCCGCTCCAGCAGCAGTACAGCCAGGGTCAGCAAGCTGCAACCCCACAGGCCATGCACCAACCAGGGAGTGAGTGCGGGATCCCAGTAATCGCGTACCTTGATGCCGCCGTAAACCAGAAAACCATATGCAATCTCCGGCCTGGCATAGTGATAGAGCGCAAGCAGCACGATAAAACCGCACCAGCAGATCAGCACCATTGTTCGCAACAGTCGTGTCAGCCAATCCGGCCCTTGTCGCCGCTCTTTCACTCGCATCTCCTGTCCCGAGGGAACCCTGCTTGGGTGAACCATGCTGAAAACCCCACCAGAGTCCGACATTTTTGCTTGTTTATCAAACCCGCGCGGGTAAGATTGACGGCTTAGTCTGCCATGGTGGGCCATCTGTGCCCGGGCCAGACTCCCTAGTGTTGCAAATAGCGCTGCAAGAACAAGCTGGAGACAATATTTCGATGACGCACGCATCCGTAGTTGATGTGCTGACCGGTAAATATGCGGTTGGCACCACCCTGACTGTACGAGGGTGGATCCGGACTCGCCGTGATTCCAAGGCGGGGATCTCATTTTTGGCCATTTCCGATGGCTCCTGTTTCCATCCGGTACAGGCCGTCGTCCCCAATACCCTGGCCAATTACGAGAATGAAGTGCTGCGTCTGACCACCGCCTGCTCCGTGGAAGTGACTGGCATCATCGCCGAATCCCAGGGCAGCGGCCAGGCTTTCGAACTGCAGGCCACCGATGTGAAGGTCGTCGGCTGGGTCGAAGATCCCGATACCTACCCGATGGCCGCCAAGCGCCACAGCATCGAGTACCTGCGTGAACAGGCCCACCTGCGTCCGCGCACCAACATCGTGGGTGCCGTGACCCGGGTTCGCCACTGCCTGGCGCAAGCTATCCACCGCTTCTTCCACGAAGAGGGCTTTGTCTGGGTTGCGACCCCGCTCATCACCGCCTCTGATACCGAAGGGGCCGGCGAGATGTTCCGTGTCTCTACCCTGGATCTGGAAAACCTGCCGCGTACCGACGCCGGCAAGGTGGACTACAACGAAGATTTCTTCGGCAAAGAGGCCTTCCTGACCGTATCCGGCCAGCTGAACGCCGAAACCTATGCCTGTGCCCTCTCCAAGGTCTACACCTTCGGTCCGACCTTCCGCGCCGAAAACTCCAACACCAGTCGTCACCTGGCAGAGTTCTGGATGGTGGAGCCGGAAGTGGCCTTCAACAATCTGGAAGATAACGCCGCGCTGGCTGAAGCCATGCTGAAGTACGTCTTCAACGCCGTCCTGACCGAGCGTCGCGACGATCTGGAGTTCTTTGCCCAGCACGTGGACAAGGATGCTATCGGCCGTCTGGAGCGTTTCGTCGCCTCCGACTTCGCCCAGATTGATTACACTGATGCCATCGAAGTGCTGAAAAACTGCGGCAAGAAGTTCGAGTTCCCGGTCTCCTGGGGCATCGATCTCTCCTCCGAACACGAACGCTATCTGGCCGAGGAGCACTTCAAGTCTCCGGTAGTGGTGAAGAACTACCCGAAAGATATCAAGGCCTTCTACATGCGCCTCAACGACGACGGCAAGACCGTTGCCGCGATGGACGTACTGGCTCCGGGGATCGGCGAGATCATCGGTGGCTCCCAACGTGAAGAGCGTTTGGAGGTGCTGGATGCCCGCCTGGCCGAGATGGGGCTGAAGCAGGAAGACTACTGGTGGTATCGCGATCTGCGCCGCTACGGCACAGTCCCGCACTCCGGCTTCGGTCTGGGCTTCGAGCGTCTGGTGGTTTACGTAACCGGTATGGGCAACGTCCGCGACGTAATCCCGTTCCCGCGTACTCCGCGTACCGCCGAGTTCTGATCAGCGGCATATTGCCACTACATTGCAAAAGCCGTCCTCAGGGTCGGCTTTTTTATTACCCCCGTTATGGGTAATACTCAGAACCAATCGACACAAGGAATGGGTCGTTCATGGGATATCGTCAGCTTCTGACACTCTTGCTGCTCTGGCTCCCCCTGCAATTGCGGGCAGAACCCGTGCACCTGACCACCCTGGAGTGGCCCCCCTATACCAGCCAGCATCTCCCTGATGGTGGCCTTACCGGCCATATCGTCAAACGTGCATTTGCCGAAGCGGGGCTGGAGGTTCAGTTTGACTTCTACCCCTGGCAGCGAGCCATGTTGCTGGCATCCGATCCCGCCCAGCACTACAGCGGCTACTTCCCCAAATACTTCGCCGATGATCTGGATAAACGGTGGCATATCTCCACCAGCGTGGGCAGTAGTGTGCTGGGCATGGCGCAGCAAGCCGGCCCCCCTATCCACTGGCAGCGACTCGAAGATCTCGCTTCCTACCGGATTGGGGTCGTCGCAGGTTATATCAATACCCGTGAATTTGATGCCCTGATGGCCAGCAAGCGCCTCAACACTTTTGCCGTTGGTGGCGATCACCTAAACCTGAGGAAACTGCAGCGCAACCGGCTCGATCTGGCCGTGATCGACCGTGATGTTTTCTACTGGCTCACCTATCACGATGACAAGCTCCACCCCGAAGAGCTGCAGTTCAATCCGAAGACCCTCGGGTACAAGAGCCTGCACATCATGTTCCGTCCCGATCAACAACAGTTGCAGCAGCAAGTGAACAATGCACTCGCCAGACTCGATATCAAGAAGCTTAGCGAACAGTATCAACGTCGCTATCTGCTATCAGCCCCCGCCCCCCGATGAACAGAGTGGCAAAACACCCCTTTTGGCGGAAAAGATGGCTTGAGCCTGCGTTTTTACAGCCTTTTCTATCCTGTTTCGGACCTTTTTCCACCCCTTCCTTACAGACTCATTTCCCATAATGGCGCTTCTGGTGCGCGCGGATGGTTAAGCCCCGAATGATACAACTCGCCAGAATAAGTAACGCCTTTATCAGTACGTGGTTTTTAAGTGGTTTAATCTGAAATTCATCGAGTTATTGAAGTAACTCAATTTTTTCACTTTTTCAGGGGAGCAGAATAGCAACTAACCCTTTTGGGCTAAATAAAACAGACAATGACAATTCATGGTTCAGGTGACCCACGGCAATAAGGGTTGAATCACACGAGGTAATGGAATGATCTTGATGGAATTTTTGGTGGTACTCGGCTGCTTGCTGCTGGGTACCCGCTTTGGTGGCATGGGGCTTGGTCTCATCAGTGGTATCGGTCTCTTCCTGCTGACCTTCGTCTTCGGTCTGGTTCCGGGCGAACCGCCGGTGCAGGTAATGCTGACCATTCTGGCGGTGATCGGTTGTGCCGCCACCCTGCAGACTGCCGGTGGCCTCAACCTGATGATGCAAGTGGCCGAGCGCCTGCTGCGCCGTCACCCGCAATACATCACTATCCTGGCGCCGCTCACGACCTGGACCCTCACCTTCCTGTGCGGTACCGGCCACGTGGTCTACACCATGTTCCCCATCATCGCTGACATCGCGCTGCAAAAGAACATCCGTCCCGAGCGCCCGATGGCTGTCGCCTCCGTTGCCTCCCAGATGGCCATCTGCGCCTCCCCGGTCTCCGTTGCTGTGGTCTCCATGGTCTCCATTCTGGCGGCTGGTCACGGTATCGGTCAGGCTTACGGCCTGCTCGACATCCTGATGATCGCCATCCCCTCCTCCCTGACCGGTGTCATCGTGGCAGCCCTGTGGAGCCTGCGTCGCGGCAAGGATCTGGACAAGGACGAAGAGTTCCAGGCCAAGATCAAAGACCCGGAGCAGCGCGCCTTCATCTACGGCGGTGGTGAAACCCTGCTCAACACCAAGTTCCCGAAAGAGGCCTACTGGTCTACCTGGATCTTCTTCGCCGCCATCGCCGCCGTGGTATTGCTCGGTGCCAACGAAGGTCTGCGTCCGGTGTTCACCATCAAGGACAAAACTGGCCCGCTCTCCATGAACCTGGTGATCCAGATGATGATGCTGATCGCCGGTGCCATCATACTGATGCGCTGCAAGGTCAAGCCGGGCGAGATCGCCAACGGTGCCGTCTTCAAGGCGGGTATGGTCGCCATCTTCTCCGTATTCGGGGTGGCATGGATGAGTGAGACCTTCTTCCAAGCTCACATGCCGCTGCTCAAAGAGACCCTGGCCCACGTGGTACAGGCCCAGCCCTGGACCTACGCCCTGGTGCTGTTCCTCATCTCCAAGCTGGTGAACAGCCAAGCCGCAGCCCTCACCGCTATCGCCCCCATGGGTCTGGCGCTGGGTGTCGAGCCCAAGCTGCTGATTGCCTTCCTGCCAGCAAGCTACGGCTACTTCGTGCTGCCGACCTACCCGAGCGATCTGGCCTGTATCGGTTTCGACCGCTCCGGCACCACCCGCATCGGCAAGTTCATCATCAACCACAGCTTCATCATTCCAGGGCTGATCGGGGTGGTGACCTCCTGCTCGCTGGGCTTTATCCTCACCAGCATCCTGCTCTAATCGCAGCGGTGTTTACCACGCTATTGCAATACAGGCCCCCGCTTCGGGGGCCTGCTTTTTTCCAGCTCCGTTACCTCAACCACTTCCCCGCCGCCATTTCCGGACACTATGCCTTTACCTCTGCCCCCGCCGCTGGGTAGCATACCCCCTCGTTCACCACCGGAATCTCATCCATGTCTCGCGTCATCCTGCTCTGGAGCGGTGGCAAAGATGCCATGCTGGCTCTCTGTCATGCCCGTCAAGCGGGCCATCAGGTGGTGGCACTGGCCACCTTTGCGCCGCCAGAGCCCCGATTTCTCGCTCACCCCTTGCCGCTGGTGCGCCGTCAGGCGGAAGCCCTCGGGCTGCCCCATCTGCTGGTCACCATAGAGGCGCCGTTCGATCTCGGTTACGAGCGGGCGCTGGCCAAGCTTAAGGAGGAGTGGCAACTGGATGGGGTGGTGACCGGCGATATCGACAGCGTGGGCGGCGCGCCTAACTGGATCCGCGAACGCTGCCGCCCGCTCGGGCTCACCGTCCATACCCCGCTCTGGCAGCAATCTCGCCAAGCCTTGCTGGCGGATATGCTGGCCCGCGGCATCGTCGCCCACCTCTCCTGCATCGATACCCGGGTGCTGGCGCCGGAATGGGCCGGGCGAATGCTGGATGCGGCCACCCTGACCGAGTTGCAGCAACTGGCCGAGCACGAGGGCTTCGATGCCTGCGGCGAGCAGGGGGAGTACCACACCATGGTGACTGACGGCCCGGGCTTTGCCGCCCCGCTGCGCCTCGATGGCTGGCTGGTGGCGCGGCAGGCTCATCTGGCCTATCTGGCCGAGCCGCAGGGGTAACGGCCGCAAGCCATCTGGCCCGCTCACTCAGCGCGCGAAAAATCGAGATAAAAAACAGGAGGCAACAGCCTCCCGTTTGGATTTGAGCGGACCAGTTTTGAACAGGCCATGGCGACCCGAACAAGGGATAAACCGGCTTATTTCGCCAGCTTGCCCAGCACCCGCTGCAGCAGGCGGATGCGCGGCTCGATGCTGTCCAGCAGCAGGAATTCCGCCTCCGAGTGAAAACCGCCCCCCATGGGGCCGAAACCATCGAGGGACGGCACCCCCGCGGCGGCGGTAAAGTTGGCATCCGAACCGCCACCGGCCTCCAGCCAGTTGAAGGAGATCCCCTCCTCTTTCGCAGCCGCCTCCACCAGCGCCATCACAGCTTCTGTATCGCCGCTCGGGCGCATCGCCGGCTTGAAGGTCTGGCGATCCACCTCGACCCGACAGCCCGCAAGGAAGGGGTTGTTGGCCATAAAGGTGAGCCGCTCGTGCACCGCAGCGGCCTCTTCGTTACTCCAGAAACGCAGATCGACGATTGCCTCGGCAAAGTCGGGCACCACGTTAACGCCGGTGCCGCCCTGTACCACGCCGACGTTCATGGTGGTGCCCGTGGTCATGTTGACCTGCTCGTTAATGGCCAGCACCCAGTGCGCCAGTTCGGTAATTGCAGAGACCCCTTCGGTCAGAGCCGAACCGGCATGGGACGCCTTGCCGTGAAAGGTGATGCGGTACTTGGCATTGCCCTTGCGGGCGCTGATGAGATCCCCGTTGGGGCGCGCCGCTTCGGCCACCAGCACGCAGCCGCTCTGTTTGGCCTTCTCCACCAGCCAATCTTTCGACCAGGGGGAGCCAATCTCTTCGTCGCAGTTGCAGCAGACCAGCACCTTGAGCTTGGCCAGCTGCACCGGATCCATCTCTTTAAGTGCATACCAGATAGAGAGCAGGCCACTCTTCATGTCCGAGACACCGGGGCCAAAGGCTTGATTGCCTTCGATTTTCAACGGGCGCTTGGCCGCTGTTCCCTCGGGGAAGACGGTGTCCATGTGGCCCACCAGCATCACGTCGTAGTGAGCGGCACCCGGTGCATTGGTTGCCTCGAGGCAGGGGCCGCACTCGGCAGCAAACTGGTAGCGGGTCACCTGCCAGCCGATGGCCTCATATTTCTCGGTCATGATGTCGGCCACCTTCGCTACTCCGGCCGGGGTGCGAGTACCGCAATCGAGGTTGATGAGCGGGGCCAGATCTGCCAGGTAGGCATCCAGAGAAAAAGCGTTGCGAGAGTCTGTCATTGTCATCTCCTGGGACGGGAGGGCAGGCCTCCCGTCCGACAGCCGAGTGAAAGGGGCGGACAGCTCGTGCCGTCCGCCACCCGCTTACATAAACAGCAGATAGTTGAGGGTCAGCGCCGTCACCAGCGCCCCCGCCATCGGCACGCTGGTCCGTTTGACCACGGTAAAGGGCGACACCTTGGCAATCCCCGCACAAGCGATCAGCACCGCCGCGATGGGAGAGATGGTGCGGCCGATACTGGAAGCGAGCTGCATCGGCAGCAACATGGTCACCGCAGGCACGCCAAACTTGGCCGCCACCGCCGGTGCCAGGGTCGAGAAGCTCAGGAACGCCGCGTTGCCGGAGCCCATGATGACCGCCGCCACCATGATGAGGCCCACCATCACCAGGGTCATCAGGCCGCTGCCGATACCGGCATTGCTGGCAGAGTGCAGCAGGGTATCGATGGCGCCGATGGCCTTGAGAGATTCGGCAAACAGCTCGGCACAGACGATGAGCGCCACCACAGGGCCAAACACCTTGCCCATGCCATCGAGGAAGCTCGACAGCCCCGCGAATGCGGTTCGCACCGAGCGGCTACGCAGCAGCTCGCACAGCATGCCGATAAAGACCGACAGCAGCATGGCCACCTCCACGCTCATCTTGATGTCGCTCACCAGCAGCTTGGAGAAGGTCATCATCAGCACGAAGGGGATTATCGGCAGCAGGGCATACCAGGTGGGCGCCTGCACGCTCTCGGTGCCCTGCTCGTCCAGCTCGGCGTGATCGCCGCGATGGAGCGCAGGATCCCAGCCATCCTTGCGATCGCAGTGACGCTGCCAGAAGAAGTGCAGCACCATGGTCACCAGCAGCATGGGGGCCACCAGCCAGATCTGGTAGTCGACGAAATAGCTGGTCGGATCCATGCCGGATTGACCGGCGGAGAAGATGGCGTTGGTCTGGGTCGGGCCAATTTCAAACGCCTGGGAGGTGGCGATGACACCACAGGCGGAGGCCGGGCTGATGCCGAGGTTGCGCATCACCGGATACATGGTGACCATCAACAACAGGCCAAGGCCGGTGGCGGAGGTGACGAACAGGGAGACAAAGACCGCCACCAGATAACAGATGGCGAGCATCAGGTAGCTGGACTGGATGCCCGCCACCGGCTTGACCGCCACCCGCACCAGCGCCTGAGAGGCCCCGATATGGGACATGTAAGTGGCAAAACCCGCCACCGCCATGATGGTGAGGCCGAGGCCCGCCGCGCGGTAGGAGAAGATCCCCTTGAACACTTCGAACAGGTCGAACAGGGCGAAGCCGGTGCTCTTGTCAGCGGGGAGAATGGGGTGCAGCCCCAACCAGTAGGCCACTGCAAAAATGGCCATGCCCGCCAGCGCCAGCACCGCCTGCGGGTTGTAATCCTTGATGATGCCGTAGACCACGGCGACCAGAACGAGCAAGACGAATAAAAGTTCCAATATTCACTCCTGATAAATTTATCGAGGAGCGAAATCTAGTGATCTGACTACTGTTTGCCTTTGATCCCCATCAATAAAGGTGACGACATTGGGCTTTGACAGCACAATATGTTAGCCAAGTGCCAAATTTTCGTTTTTTCACCCACAGAAAAACCTTTACCATTCTCGGAAAGAGAATTGTCTGACGCGACTCCCCTCTTTTTTGCGTTGGATCAACATACGACAGCGCCGAAGTGGCGAAGATGCGCTTCGACATATAGCGACCATTTCGCGCCGGAGAGAGTTATGACAAGCCAAGCCACCGCAGGTGTCTCGACCTGCGACTACAAGCTGTGGGACATCCTCGTCGAGTCTGCAAAGGAACGCACTACCATTCGTTATTCCAAACTGGCCAAGCAGGCCGGGCTGGAACAGTGCCAGGATGAACTGCGCACCCTGCTGCAGCGCATTCGCATGTACTGCACCGAAAACAACCTGCCGATCCTCTCCGCCATCGTCGTGGACGACGTGGGCAAATACACTGGCCTCTCTTCCAGCCTGCCTGATGCACCCTGGGAACGGGCCCGGGTCTTTGACCATGAGTGGGCCCCCCTGCACTGATTGAGGTGCTTGATGATGCCAACCAAGACGCGCCCGCTGGCGCGTTTTGGCTATCTGGCGTTTGCCCTTTCTCTTTTTCTCCTGCGATAGCGGCTCTTCTCCCGCAATACCCGCCCCATCGGGCATACCCGCCGCACTGCTTCTGATCTTGATCTCAAAATCGCCGTTCAGGTGTGACCAGTTCCGGTAAAACCCGCGAGCCGGACCATCGGCGTTGCCATGGGATTGCCACAATGCCAGAATCGGGCCCTTGCACTCTGTTGATTCGGATTTTCGGGCACGGCCACGGCCAGCGCCCACAAGAGAAGGACTCCCCATGGCCATCACCCTCTATGGCATCAAGAACTGCGACACCATCAAAAAAGCCCGCAAGTGGCTGGATGAGGCCGGTATCGACTACCGCTTTCACGACCACCGCGCCGACGGCCTGAACCCGGACGATCTGGACAGCTGGCTAGCACAACTCGGCTGGGAAGCCCTGCTCAACAGCCGCGGCACCACCTTCCGCGCCCTGCCGGACGAGGCCAAACATGGACTCGATACCGCCAAAGCGCGTGCCCTGCTGCTGGAACATCCGGCCATGATCAAGCGCCCGCTGCTCGACCGTGACGGCGAACTGACTCTGGGTTTCAAGGCCGATCACTACCAATCCCTCTTCTCCCGTTAAGGACAACTAAGGACAACTGATGTCGGATGTCATCGCACTGGCCAAGGATCTGATCCGCCGCCCCTCCGTTACCCCCCTCGATGAAGGGTGTCAGACCCTGATGGCGGAGCGCCTCGCCAAACTCGGCTTTGTTATCGAGCCCATGGTGTTTGAGGACACCACCAATCTCTGGGCCCGCCGTGGCAGCGAGGGGCCGCTGTTCTGCTTCGCCGGTCACACCGACGTGGTGCCCGCCGGGCCGCTGGACAAATGGCACACCCCGCCGTTCGAGCCGACCATAAAGGATGGTGTGCTCTACGGGCGCGGCGCCGCCGACATGAAGGGCTCGCTGGCTTCCATGGTGGTGGCGGTCGAACGCTTCGTGGCCGAGCATCCGGATCACACCGGGTCCATCGCTTTTCTCATCACCTCCGATGAGGAGGGGCCCTTTATCAATGGCACCACCCGGGTGATCGACACCCTGGAGGCCCGCAACGAGAAGATCCGCTGGTGCATCGTCGGCGAGCCCTCCTCTACCGCCGTGGTAGGGGATGTGGTGAAGAACGGCCGCCGCGGCTCCATCACCGGCGATCTGCTTGTACGCGGGGTGCAGGGGCATGTGGCCTATCCCCATCTGGCTGACAACCCGATCCACAAGGCGGCGCCAGCGCTGGCCGAGCTTGCCGCGACCGTGTGGGATGAGGGTAACGCCTACTTCCCCCCCACCAGCTTCCAGATCGCCAACATCTCGGCCGGCACCGGCGCCTCCAACGTCATTCCGGGCGAATTGCAGGTGCAGTTTAACTTCCGCTTCAGTACCGAACTGACCGACCTGGATATCCGCGAGCGGGTCGAGGCGCTGCTGGATAAACATGGCCTCGATTATCAGCTGAGTTGGACCCTCTCCGGCCAGCCGTTCCTCACCGACACCGGCAAACTGTTGGCAGCGGCGGTCTCCGCCATCGAGGCGGTCAATGGCCAGCAGCCAGCCCTGCTCACCACCGGCGGCACCTCGGACGGGCGCTTTATCGCCCCCACCGGCGCCGAAGTGATCGAGCTCGGCCCGGTCAACGCCACCATCCACAAGGTGAACGAGTGTGTGAAGGCGGATGATCTGGATCTGCTGGCGGACATGTACCAAGGGGTGCTCGAGAGATTGCTGGCATGACCCAGGAACAACTGCTGGGGCTCGACGAGAGCCACCTTATGCTGGTGGGGCAAGGCCCTCATCGTCTGACCGCCGCCACCGCGGCGGTCTTCAACGACATGCAGGTAGCCGCCGCCCACGCTGGCTTCAATCTGCAACCGGCCTCCAGCTGGCGCAGCTTTGATCGCCAGCTCGCCATCTGGAACGGCAAGTGGCGCGGCGAACGGCCACTGCTCGATGCCAACAGCCAGCCCATCGATGCCCTGCAACTGAGTGACGAGGCGCGGCTGCACGCCATTCTGCGCTGGAGCGCCCTACCGGGCACCAGTCGCCACCACTGGGGTACCGATCTCGACATCTACGACCCGGACTGCCTGCCCGCCGACACCAAGCTGGCGCTGGAACCCTGGGAGTATGAGGCCGGGGGCTGGTTTGCAGATCTCAGCGAGTGGCTAAACGACCATATGAGCGACTTTGGCTTCTTCCTCCCTTATGCCAAACCGGTCGGGGCGGGGAGCGGGGTCGCTTACGAGCCCTGGCATATCAGCTTCGGGCCCGAGTCCCATGCGCAACGGCTCGACCCGACGACGCTGGCACTTTGCCTGCAACAGGCGGATATTGAAGGCAAGGCGACCATATTGGCCAACCTTGATGAAATTTTGGACCGTTATGTCACCACCAGTCCTGACGAAAGGAAAATCCCATGAATCTCTGGCTGTGGATAGGGTTGCCGCTGCTGTTCCTGCTCGGGCTGTTTCTCAATGCCATCAAAGACATGAAACGGCTGGAGAAGCAGTTGCCCAACTACAAGGACAAGATCCGCGAAGTAAAGGATGACGAGGACGACTGAGTCCCGCTCCATCCCGTGGGGAGCGCCCTTGTGCTCCCCTCTTCCTCTGCCGTGTCATTTCGCTTTTCCCCGCCCGCTCCTCCCTGCGCATCCCGATATCGATGCACCTTTTACACTGCTTTCGTTAACCCCGTCACAGTCAGAATATGGCGTGGCCATGAGGCAAAAAATGTAAAAAAGTGCAAATTGATGCACAAATAAGCCACACAAAGGGGACCTAACTGCATATAATGTGCCTACTTTGCACATTACCAAGAAGGAGTTCGCCCTTGGATGCCGCTACCATCAACAGTTTCTTTCTTGTCGCTGCCCTGTTGGTGGGAGCCAGCGTACTGTTGAGCGCACTCTCTTCCCGCCTCGGCATTCCCATTCTGGTCATTTTCCTCGCCGTCGGCATGCTGGCGGGTGAAGATGGTCCAGGTGGCATCCACTTCGCCGACTACTCCGTCGCCTATCTGGTAGGCAACCTGGCGCTAGCCATCATTCTGCTTGACGGCGGCATGCGCACCCGGGTCTCCTCGTTTCGGGTGGCACTCTGGCCAGCCTTGTCGCTGGCCACGGTCGGGGTGGCCATCACCACCGGCCTGACGGGTCTGGCCGCCGCCTGGCTGTTTGACCTCAACCTGATGCAGGGGATGCTGATCGGAGCCATCGTCGGCTCCACCGATGCGGCGGCGGTCTTCTCCCTGCTCGGCGGGCGCAGTCTCAACGAGCGGGTGAGCGCCACCCTGGAGATAGAGTCAGGCAGCAACGACCCCATGGCGGTGTTTCTCACCGTCACCCTGATTGAGGTACTTGCAACCGCCCAGCAGGGGCTGGATGCGGGCTTCCTGCTGCTACAACTGGTCAAGCAGTTTGGCCTTGGTGCCGGGATCGGCCTTGGCGGCGGCTGGCTGCTGTGGCGCCTCATCAACACCGCCCGCCTGGCCCCGGGGCTCTATCCGCTGCTCACCGTCAGCGGCGGCCTGCTCATTTTTGCCCTCACTACTGCCGTAGGCGGCAGCGGCATTCTTGCCATCTACCTCACAGGTCTGTTGCTCGGCAACCTCTCCCTGCGCAGCCGTAGCACAACCCTGTCGGTACTGGATGGACTCACCTGGCTGAGCCAAATCGGCATGTTTCTGGTGCTGGGGCTGCTCGCATCGCCCCACAAGCTGCTACCCATCGCCCTGCCCGCACTGGCGCTGGCAGCCTGGATGATCCTGTTTGCCCGCCCGGTGTCGGTCTGGATTGGGCTATTGCCGTTCAAGAACTTCGCCCCGCGCGAGCGCTGGTTTATCTCCTGGGTTGGCTTGCGCGGCGCCGTGCCGATCATTCTGGCGGTGTTCCCCATGATGGCAGGACTGCCCAATGCCCAGCTCTACTTCAACGTCGCCTTCTTCGTGGTGCTGGTCTCGCTGATTTTGCAGGGTAGCTCGCTGCCGCTGGCATCAAAACTGGCACGGGTCGAAGTTCCGGCACCACCGTCACCCATCAATCGCTCAGGGCTCGAGATCGATCTCGACAGCCAGTGGGAGACCTTCGTCTACCAGCTGGGGGAAGATAAGTGGTGTATCGGCTCGCCGCTGCGGGATCTGCAGATGCCTGCCGGCACCCGGATCTGTGCCCTGTTTCGTGGCCGCGAGCTGCTCCACCCCTCGGGCAGTACCTGTCTGCAGGCCGATGACATTCTCTGCGTGATCGGTCACGAACGTGACCTCCCCGCCCTCGGCCAGCTGTTCAGTCAGGCGCCGGAGCAAGATCTCGGCCCCCGCTTCTTCGGTGACTTCCTGCTGGAAGCAGCGGCACGGCTGGTGGATCTCGCCCCTCTCTACGGGCTGGATGTGAGCGAGGTGGCGGATCAGACACTGGGTGATTTTATTGCCAGCCAGTTGGGCGATAATCTGGTGGTCGGTGACAACATCGAATGGCAGGGCCTGATCTGGACCGTGGCCGAAATGGACGAGAGCGTGCCGAGCAAAATCGGGGTGCGCTTTCAGGAAGAGGACCCGGTCTGACCGACCGTCCCGTATCAAGTCCCCAGCAAGAAGGGAGAGCGTTATGCCATATCAAAGTTTGCTGTCCGGCCCCCTCCCCCCAGCTGCCAATCTGGGGGTCATTGAAGGTTTTTTTGGCAAGGGATGGAGCTGGCAGGCCCGCGCCCGCTACGCACAGTGGCTGCCACGCCACGGTTACGGCTTCTATATCTATGCACCGAAAGAGGATGGCTATCTGCGCAAGCACTGGGCCCTCCCCTGGCCCGAGCAGCAGCTGGCGGATCTCGCCGAGCTGGCGCGCCAGTGCCGCGCCAACGGGCTCGCCTTCGGGGTGGGCTTAAGCCCCATGGGGGCCCATCACGACTACGATCGCAAACGCCCGGCGCTGCTTGAGAAAGTGCGCCTCATCGACGAGATGCTCCAGCCCGATATCCTGGCGGTGCTGTTTGACGACATGAAGGGGGATACCCCGGATCTGGCCCGTCACCAGCTCACCATCGCCCACGATATCGCGGCCCACAGCAAGGCGACCCGCCTCATCTTCTGTCCCAGCTACTACTCGACCGATCCGGTGCTGGAGAAGGTGTTTGGCGCCATGCCTCCCCGCTATCTGGAGGAGCTTGGCGAGCAACTCGACCGCCGTTTCGAGATCTTCTGGACCGGCCCCAAGGTCTGCTCCAGCGAATATCCGGCCAGCCACCTCAAGCAGGTGACCGACCTGCTCGGCCGCAAGCCCTTCCTTTGGGACAACTACCCGGTTAACGATGGCAGCAAGGCGAGCAGCTACCTGCACCTGCGCGCTTTCGAGAACCGCCCCGCCGAGCTGGCGGAGCTGGTCTCTGGCCATGCGGTCAACCCGATGAAGCAGGCGGCGCTCTCCGCCCTGCCCCTCGCTACCCTGCCAATGAGCTACCGACTCGGCAAGCAGTACGACCCCGGCAAGGCGCTGCACGCCGCCCTCAACGCCACCTGTGGCCCGCAGATCTCGGCGATGATCGAGGCCGACCTGCCGCTGTTTCAGGACATAGGGCTGGCCCAACTGACCCCTGAGCAGGTGGCCCATCTCAAGGCCCGCTACCTGCCGTTTCGCGACCAATCCTGTGTCGACGAAATCGTGCGCTGGCTGGACGGGGAGTATGTGTTCGACCCCGACTGTCTGACCGATTGATCTGCCTCGGCAGGCGTGATGGGCACAGCCACTCTGGACAAGGTGTGCGCACAGTTACGGCAACGAAGAGTTAATCACTGAGAATATCGGGCATAACCCGGGGCCAGGATGGCAGTTAAACAGCCCTGACAAGATGGTTTCAAGGGAGCTTGTATGGATACACATCTGCTTTACCAGAATCTGGCGGTGATCGCCGCCTTCTTGCTGATCTACAGCCTGATCGCGGGGCGCTTCGAATCAAAACTGGTCAACGGCCCCCTGCTCTTTCTGCTGACCGGCTGGTTGCTGGGGCCTGGCGGGCTGGAGCTGCTCTCCCTCTCTATCGACAGTGACGGCATCAAGCTGCTGGCCGAGCTGACGCTGGTTATCGTGCTGTTCAACGATGCCGCCAACACCAACTGGCAAGTATTGCTGGCCAACCGGCAGCTCCCCATCCGGCTGCTGATGATCGGCCTGCCTCTTACCCTGCTCTGTGGCGCCCTATTTGGTCACTGGATCTTCCCCGACCTGCCACTGCTGGAGATGGCTATCCTCTCCACCATTCTTGCCCCCACGGATGCGGCGCTCGGCAAGGCGGTGGTAAGCAACCCGGCCGTACCGGCACCGGTGCGTGAAGGGCTCAATCAGGAGAGTGGCCTCAACGACGGCATCTGCGTACCGGTGCTGCTTCTGCTGCTGGCTCTTATTGCCCCCACCGAACAGCATGCAGGCACCGCCACTCTGGCCCTCACCCTGATGCTGGAGGAGATCGGCATTGGCCTCCTGGTCGCTTATGTACTGACCAGCCTCACTATCCGGCTGCTGAAAATCTCCTATCTCAACGGCTGGCAACTGCCGCTCTGGCGCCAGCTCACCATGCCGGGGCTGGCCCTGCTCTGCTTTGCGCTGGCCCAGACTCTCGGAGGGAGCGGCTTTATCGCCGCCTTCGTTGGTGGCCTGCTAATGGGACGCCGCCTGGGCGAGCACAAGCACGCCTATATGGACAGCTGCGAAGGCTACGGCGACCTGCTCTCCGTGGTGATCTGGATGGTGTTTGGTGCCACCCTGATGCCCATCCTGCCCGAGCTGCTGCACTGGCAATACTGGCTCTATGCCATTGCCAGCCTCACCCTGCTGCGGATGGTGCCGGTCTGGCTGAGCCTCATCGGCACCGGCCTCAAGCCCGAGCTCAAGCTCTTTATCGGCTGGTTCGGGCCGCGGGGCCTTGCCAGCATCGTCTTTGCGGTGATGGTGCTGCAAAACCAGCCTGCCCTTATCGGCCAGCGGCCCATCATCGCCACTGTGCTCTGCACCATCATATTGAGCGTCGTCCTGCACGGCCTCACCGCCAACCCCTGGGTCGAGCGTTTCAAACCGCGCTGAGCCACCCTGCGCCCATTAAAAATGCCACCGACCGGTGGCATTTTTCTTTGGTGGCATGGGTCACTGACGGCTCTTAACCGAGCGCCAGCCAGACCCCCACTCCCAACATCAGGGTACCGGCGATGCGGTTCATCAGGGTGACGTTGCCGCTCTTGGCGAGGAAGTGGCGCAGGGTACGACCGCCGCTGGCGTAGAGCAGCAGGCAGGAGAATTCGATGACCAGGATCAGCGCCACCAGCGCGCTGATCTGCGGCGCCATCGGCTTGTCGGCGGAGATAAAGGGGGGCAGCAAGGAGATCATAAAGGCCCATCCCTTTGGGTTGGCAATGGCGGTGACAAAGCCCTGCACCGCCAGCCCCATGGCGCTGGTCTGCTGACCGGCCGAGAGATCCGCCGGAATGGCCATCTTCCCCTTGGCCTGCCACATCTGGATACCTAGCCACACCAGATAGGCGCCCCCTACGTATTTAAAGGCGGCGAAGATCCCCGGATAGTTGAGCATGATGGCAGCGACCCCGATCACCGACAGCACCGAGACCAGGCCGACGCCGATCAGCTCCCCCCACATCATGTGCAGGGTGCGACGCACACCCAGGCTCATCCCCAGCGTCATCGACAGGGTCATGCACATGCCGGGGGTCACCGAGACAAAGAAAAAGGTCGGAATAAACAGAGCCAGAATGGCCGGATCGATCCAGCTGGACACAGCACACCTCCATATGACGAGAGCGAGAAATCACGAAAACGGGACAGGGTTGACACAACCCGGCCAGTTGTACCACATATTCAGGGGATTAAGCGCTCAATCATGCCTATATGGTGCCTTTCGCACAAGGAAAAACCTTTTCTTCAGCAAATTTCAGCAATAAAAGACTGTGACAGCTCCTGACGTAGATGTGTAATATGTCAGCTCCTCCCATTTCGGATTAGAGCCATTTATGTCATTGAATAATCTATCAATACGTGTCCAGGTCCTGATACCGCTGCTGCTGGCCAGCCTGCTGATGATGGTAATGATCGCCATCAGTAAACAGGGGCTGGATGAAGCCATCAATGACATAGATGAGACGACCCAGAGCGTAGTCCGGCACAAGGACGATATTGCCACATTGATCCACACCACCTACCGGCTGCGCACCAGCGCCATCTATGGCCTGTACGATGCCAAGCTGTTTGCCGCACTGCCCGCGAACCTCAACAGCGCCGAGCAGGAGATCAATGCCATCCTCGGTCGCTTGGTTGTCCCCGGTGCCGAGCAGGATAACCGTCAGGTCGCTGCAGCCCTGCAGGCCTACCTCAGCCACACCCGAAATAATATGCTGCCGTTACTGGCAGAAAAGCATCAGGGAGGTGGCGATCCGGTCGCCTACGAGGCGGCCCGCCTCCATTTCCGCGAACTGGGTGAGCAGCTGATCAAACAGATCGACAGTATGTCAGCCCACATCAACCAATTGATCCAGCAAGAGCTGGCCGAAGAGCAGGCTCACTATGACGCCACCCTGCTACGTACCCTGCTGCTCACCGCTGGTACCCTGCTGGCGGCGCTGATCTGCGGCTGGGTCCTCTCCGGTCGCATCGTCAGCCCCATCGGTCAGCTGCAAGAGGTGATGCACGCCGTGGCGCAAGGGCGCTTCAACGTGCGCGCCAAAGCGGAGGGCAACAACGAGCTGACCCGTCTGGCCAAAGATATCAACCTCACTCTGGGGCAACTTGGTAGCACCATCGAGAACCTGACCGGGATCAGCAACAGCGTCGCCTCCGCCGCCACCGAGCTGGCCGCCGTGATGACCCAGTCCGAGGCCAATGCAAAGCAGCAGCACAGCGAGATCGAACAGGTCGCCTCCGCCGTGACCGAACTCTCCAGCACCGCTGACAACGTCAACCACAACGCCGCTATCGCCGATGAGCTGGCGCGGGAGGCCAATGGCAGGGTTGAACAGGGGCTCGCCCTCTTTACCGAAAGCATCGCAGCCAACAGCCGGATGGCAGGCAGCCTGGAAGATGCCGCCGCCATCGTAGCCCAGCTCAAATCCCAGTCCGAGCAGATCGGCAAGGTGATTGAAGTGATCCAGGGGATCTCCGAGCAGACCAACCTGCTGGCGCTCAATGCTGCCATCGAAGCGGCCCGTGCCGGCGAAACCGGACGCGGTTTTGCCGTCGTCGCCGACGAAGTGAGAATGCTGGCAGCCCGTACCCAGGACTCCACCAAGGAGATCCAGGCCATCATCGAGCGGCTGCAGAGCCAGTCCCAATCCGCCAACAACGGCGTGCAGGAAACCCTGGAGATCCTCGGTCATAACCAACGCCTGTCAGCTCAGGTGCAGGATCTGCTGAGCGGCATTACCGGTGCAGTACGCCAGATCAACGACGCCAACGCCCAGGTCGCCACTGCCGCCGAGGAGCAGTCCTGCGTCACTGCCGACATCAACCGCAACATCACCAATATTCACGAGATCGTGAGCCAGAGCTCCGCCGGCATCAGCCAGAGCGCCTGTGCCAGCAACGAACTCTCGCAGCTCGCCGAACAGCAACGCAAGCAGCTGGCCCAATTCCAGCTGTAAGCGCACAACGTGGATCAGACAAAAAGGCCCGCAAGGGCCTTTCTTGTTGATGGTGCAATGGCTTTGTCTCTGTTTTAAACGCCATTTTTTGGCTTGCGGAGCCATAAGGGGCTGGGCTGAGGGGGCAAATGTGAGTATGGTAGAGGCACGTCACTTCCCCTCACGTGAGAACACCATGAGCCTGAGATTCAAGAAACCCGCCTTTATTGCCCTTGGGCTCATCGCCCTCATTTCTGCCGCCTGGCTCGACTACTACCTGCCAGAGCACACCATCGCCACCATCACCGGGGTCGAGGTGAAGCGCACCGACAAGGATGGTCCCATCAGCCAGAAGAACCCGGCTGACGGCCCGACCACCGACGTCTACTACATCTATACCGAACGCCCCGGCGAGAAGATCCGGGTGTTCAGAAATGAGGATACCGAGTGGGGCTGGCCCTTCTACTTCAAGTTCAACGCCGCCGACGTGCAGGCCAAGGCCAAGTCGATGGAGTTTGAAAAGCGTCTGGCCATCATTACTTCCTACGGCTGGCGCATCAACATGTTCTCCATGTTCCCCAACGTCACCAAGATTGAGAGTACCGAGCCTGATGCTTCCACCTGGAGCTTCTTCCGCTGGTTCTGGTTCGGTCTCTGGGCACTGGTGATGGGCAAAGCCGCCATCGCAACCTGGCGCTACTTCGATCGTCTTGAGGACGAGATATGAGCGAGCCGAGCAAGACCCGCACCAGCTTCTACCGGCGGCTCTACGTGGCCTGGCTGATCAGTCAGGGCACGGATACGGTGCCCGCCATCATGGAAGCGACCGGCATGCCACGCCGCACCGCGCAGGATACTCTAAGCGCGCTGGCCGAACTCGATATCAGCTGCGCCTTCGAGCAGACCGAGGGGGCGCGCCACCTGCAGGGGCACTACCGCATCAGCGACTGGGGCCCCATCAATCCGGCGTGGATCAAGGCCCAGCTGCCGCTTATCAAAGAGACGCTGAGCTATCCCTGATCCGGGAACTGCTCTGCAATCACACCCAGCGTTGAATTAAAGAGGGGCCAGCCGGCAAGGCTGGCCCCTCTTTTTTCAGGCCGATGGTGTGGTAGGTTGCCCTACTCGGGCAATGCCGAATCCTCAAGCTCCCCGTCAGACTCGCCACGGGTGCAGTCGATGATGGATCGCTTGGGGTTGTTGGGGTCGCGCAGCAGCAGGGGCGCCACACCCTCGTCATGCTTCTGCTCGTCGCCAAACTCGCTGCCGTAGGCGTTATGGGTCAAGCGGCGGGCGTTGGCGATGGGGGTATCGACAAACAGGGCGTGCACTTCGAAGCTGGAGGCGGGCACGATAAAACCGACCACCGGCAGGCCGTGCAGCTCCTCGTGCACCTTGTACCAGGCAAAGCCGTCGCTCACCTTGTAGGGGGTGTAATTGGCCAGTTGTAGATTGGCGGCCCTGCCCGTCTCATTCACATAGAGATCGGTAAATTCACAGGTCGCCAGCCCCTGCCACATCCGCTCGAATGGCGTCGCACAGCCTGTCAGTTGCAACCCGGCCAGCAGCGCCAAGCCTCTCTTCCACATTCCCCGCCCCTTCTTGCAAAAATGAACCGGCGCTCAGTCAAACGCCCGCAGCCGCGTCACCAGCAGATCGATAAAGCCCGGACGATCCAGCCCCAACAATACCAGCGCATTGGCTGGCTTGCCGGTCAGACCATAACGATCCACCACCGTCATCCCCACGGTATGCTCCCCCCGGGTCTCGATATCGACCCGGCACTCGACCCCGTGGAACAGCTCGGGAGCCAGCAACCAGGCAATGGTACAGGGGTCGTGCAGCGGCGCGCCAGCAAATCCCCACTTGGGGTCCCGATGGTAGATCATGAAAAAATCGAGCAGACCGGCCACACACTGGGCCACCGGATTGGTGATGGCGCGTACCCGTTCGATATCCTCGTCCATCACCTGCGCCTCATGGGTCACATCGAGGCCACACATGGTGATGGGGATACCCGACTTGAACACCATATCGGCCGCTTCCGGGTCCACATAGATATTGAATTCCGCCGCCGGCGTCCAGTTGCCGGCCCCTGCGGCGCCCCCCATCAGCACGATACGGGCGATCTTGGGTTTGAGCTCGGGGTGGGCCGCCAGCAGCAGGGCGATGTTGGTGAGCGGGCCGGTCGGCACCAAAGTCACGGGCTCCGGGCTCTCGCGCAGACATCTGGCCATCAGCTCGATCCCCGTCATCCCCTGCGGCGCAAAGGCGGGATCCGGCAGTTTGGGGCCATCGAGGCCCGATTCGCCATGGACGTTGTCGGCAATAATCAACTCGCGGGCCAGCGGTTTCGGCGCCCCAGCCGCCACCGGAATATCATCCCGTCCCAGCAAGGTAAGGATGCGCAGGGCATTGTTGAGGGTCTTGTCCGGTGTCTGGTTGCCCGCGCTCGTGGTGACCGCCAGCACCTCAAGTTCAGGGCTGGCCAGCGCCAGAATGAGGGCAATGGCGTCGTCGTGGCCGGGATCACAATCGAGAATAACGGGCAGTGCCATGGAAAGGGTCCTTACAACATAACAGGGAGCCATACCTTAACAAGCAAGCTTCGGATGAACTCGGGAAGGGGTCACAAAACGGGGCCTTGTTGGTGACCAAGGCGGTTTGTAATGCACACCGTCCCGCTCAACGCGGCTCATTATCAATAGGTTGCGTGGCGTCATCCCGTTCATTTTCCGAGGTCGCGCACCGCCCATTCGCCCGGCCGCACCGGTTCAGGTATGATCGCTCCCCCGTTTTCTGCCCGTGCCCCCTATGTCCGTTATCGTCGACACCTTTATCGCCCCGCCCTGCAAGGCCGCCATCGAAATCCTGTTCGAGGATGAGCACCTGCTGCTCATCAACAAGCCGAGCGGCCTGCTGAGCCTCTCGGGCAAAAATCCGCAGAACCTCGACTCGGTGCACTATCGACTGGTGCAGGATTACCCAGGCTGTACCCTGGTGCACCGCCTCGATTTTGGTACCTCAGGCATCATGGTGGTGGCCAAAAACAAGGCCATCAACGCCCAGCTCTGCCAGCAGTTCAGCCAGCGGGCGGTGAGCAAGGCCTACAGCGCCCTGCTGTGCGGCCATCTGATTGACGACGAAGGAGTTATCAACGCCCCTATCGCCAAGG
This sequence comes from Aeromonas sp. 600774, assembly GCF_049175075.1. Classification (NCBI taxonomy): domain Bacteria; kingdom Pseudomonadati; phylum Pseudomonadota; class Gammaproteobacteria; order Aeromonadales; family Aeromonadaceae; genus Aeromonas; species Aeromonas sp. 600774. The sequence goes on along the minus strand of NZ_JAAKUJ010000016.1, from coordinate 60,305 downwards.
ATCCAGCGATCTTTCCGCTGATGAAGATCTGCGCCGCCAGCGGCAAACCCGCCCGCTCCCGCTATCAGGTGATTGAGCGGCTGGCGCAGCAGATACAGGGACAGACAGTGCCACTGACCCGGGTACGACTGGTGCCGGAGACCGGCCGCACCCATCAGCTGCGCATCCACAGCCAGCTGCTGGACCACCCAATCCTCGGCTGCGATCTCTATGGTGGCCTGCTGCCACCTGGCTGCGAGCAAGCACCGCGGCTGATGCTCCATGCCAGCGAGCTGGATTTTGTACATCCGGTGAGCGGTGAGCCGATGCAGATCCGCTGTGCCGCCCCTTTTTAGAGGCAATGGGTAGAGGCCGTCAGTAGATGGCAATAAACGCGAGTTTGGCGGGATCAGTGAAAGGCGTGACGGGAGAGGAAAAGCGGTAAACGGTGGATAAAGATAGGGGCCGCGCTTTCGCAACGGCCCCCACCCCCCACTCTTTGTGGTGCTATCAGATCAGCTTGCGGGCAGCGCCCAGTACGATCTTGATGGCATCAGATTCGGTCTTCGCCATGGTCTCGGCGTTCGGGATCTCTTGCTGGGTACGGTTGACGATAACGCCAGCCACCATACCGGCACGCAGGCCCTGGCTGGAGCACATGGTCAGCAGGGTTGCAGATTCCATCTCATAGTTCAGCACGCCCATGGCTTGCCACTCTTTCATGGAACCTTGGAAACGGCTCACTACACGGCCGGATACGGTGTCGTAACGCTCCTGACCCGGGTAGAAGGTGTCGGAGGAGGCAGTCACACCGATGTGCAGCTTGGAGCCCATCTCTTTGGCGGTGTTCACCAGTGCGGTGGTGCAGTCGAAGTCGGCAACAGCCGGGAACTCCATCGGTGCGAAGTGCAGGCTGGCACCGTCGAGGCGCACGGAACCGGTGGTCACGATCACGTCACCCACGTTCAAGTGCGGCTGGATGGCGCCAGTGGTGCCGATACGCAGGAAGGTGCGGATGCCCAGCTGGGCCAGCTCTTCTACCGCGATGGATGTGGACGGGCCACCGATACCGGTAGAGCAGATGATCACGGCCTTGCCGTCCATCTCGCCGCGCCAGGTAGTGAATTCACGATGGCTGGCCAGGTGCACCGGGTTATCCAACAGCTCTGCGATACGCTTCACGCGCTCGGGGTCACCGGGGACGATCGCCAGGGTGGCGCCTTGCAGATCCGCTTTCTTCAAACCCAAGTGAAATACATCAGACATATTGGACTCCTGGTTGCCCCCTGCCAGCATGGTCAGGGCACAAGTTAAGATGATTCTTTATGATACTTTCAAGCCTTTACCCCCCTCTTCGGGGAGGCGCCAACTATGGTCGAAAGCGCTTTCCAATTCCTTGAAGCGCCTCACACTTCCACGCATTGACAGTGACAAACATTGCGCAAAACGTTTGCTAACTCAATGAAATAATTGACAAACGTTTTTCTGCAAATCGAGTCAGATGCGGGAAAGTCAAGCCTGGTTCAGCGCTTAATTAACGACTCGTGATCGACCCCGTAAAGTTGTAAACAAGATGCTTTTGTATCCCTTTCTAGATGGTAGCCTAGCTCTTAACTACCACTTAATGGCTAACTATAGGAAGTCCATCATGGCTACATTCAAATTCTATATTCCCGCAATCAACCTGATGGGTGCCGGCTGTCTGCAAGAGGCTGCCGCCGATATCAAGGGTTACGGCTATCGCAAGGCGCTGATCGTCACCGACAAAATCCTCAACCAGATCGGTGTGGTTGCCAAGCTCACCACCCTGCTGGCTGAACATGGCATTGAAAGCGCTGTTTTCGATGAGACCAAACCCAACCCCACCACCAGCAACGTCGAAGCGGGTCTGGCCATGATCAAGGCCAACTGCTGCGACTGCGTCATCTCGCTGGGGGGCGGCTCGCCTCACGACTGCGCCAAGGGCATTGCGCTGGTCGCCGCCAACGGTGGCAGCATCAAGGATTACGAAGGGGTGGATCGCTCCGCCAAACCGCAACTGCCGCTTATCGCCATCAACACCACCGCCGGTACCGCCTCCGAGATGACCCGCTTCTGCATCATCACCGACGAAGCGCGCCACGTGAAAATGGCCATCATCGACAAGCACGTTACCCCGCTGATGTCGGTCAACGACCCCGAGCTGATGCTGGCCAAGCCGGCTGGTCTCACCGCCGCCACCGGCATGGATGCCCTGACTCACGCCATCGAAGCCTATGTCTCCACCATCGCCACCCCGGTAACCGATGCCAGCGCCGTGATGGCCATCGAGCTGATTGCCAAGCACCTGCGCACAGCCGTTCACCACGGCGATGACCTGCATGCCCGCGAGCAGATGGCCTATGCCCAGTTCCTGGCCGGCATGGCATTCAACAACGCAAGCCTGGGCTACGTGCACGCCATGGCCCACCAGCTGGGTGGTTTCTATGACCTGCCCCACGGTGTCTGCAACGCCGTGCTGCTGCCCCACGTTCAGGCGTTCAACGCCCAGGTGAGCGCGGCTCGTCTGAAGGATGTGGCCCGCTACATGGGGGTAGACGTGAGCGCCATGAGCGACGAACAAGGCGCCGCCGCGGCCATTGCCGCCATCAAGCAGCTGGCGCTGGATGTGAAGATCCCGGCGGGTCTGGAGCAACTCGGCGTCAAGGCCGATGACTTCGATACCCTGGCCAGCAACGCCCTGAAAGATGCCTGCGGCTTCACCAACCCGAAACAGGCGAGCCACGAAGAGATCGTCGCCATCTTCCGCGCGGCGATGTAAAGGCCACCGGATTGCCAGAAAGGGTCGCAGTGCGGCCCTTTTTATTGGCTGATGGATCAATGGCTTTTTACTTCCGTGGAGGGAGTCGGTATGATTTGCCGAGCCAAAAAAGACTGTATGGATGATCTGAACTCGATATGCGGATGAAACACCTGATTGCCGCGGCTTTGACCGCCCTCACCCTCTCCGGTTGCAGCCTGGTCTATCGTATCGATATTCCCCAGGGCAACTATGTGGAACAAAAACAGGTCGACAAACTGCGCCAGGGGATGACCCGCGAGCAGGTCAGCTATGTACTGGGGACCCCCATGCTGCGCGACGGCTTTGACCCCAACACCTGGTACTACCTCTATGAATTCCAGCCGGGCCACGGCGACAAGGAGCGCAAAGAGCTCACCGTCACCTTCGCCAACGACAGGCTGACCACTGTGACGGGTGACTTCCCGCTGCCAGCAGCTTTCAATACCCCGCTCTGATATCCCGCAAAACCGGCCTCGCGCCGGTTTTGTTTTATCCAGTCCCGCGTAATTCATCCTGCCCGACAACACTGAGTCATTTCTCCCCATTGCAGCTGCCCGCAAATTGCCTGATGCTGATGAGCAGCCACCATGGCATCAACACCATCGAATGACACAGGGAGAATCCCCATGAGCCGGATCCTGATTGCCGGAGCCAGCGGCCTGATCGGTCGCGAACTGGTGCAGCAACTGCCTGCCGAACATGAACTGACCCTGCTCTGTCGCAAGCCGGGCAAGAAGGCGCACCACTGGCTGCCGGTCGATTTTGATGATCTGGCCAGCGTCACCCTCTCCCGCTCGGTGGATATCGCCTTCTGTGCCCTCGGTACCACCCGCAAGGAAGCGGGCTCTGCCGAGGCGTTTCGTCGGGTCGATCTCGACTATGTGGTCGCCTTTGCCGAGCTGGCCCGCCGCCACGGTTGTCAACGGCTCATCGTGGTCTCAAGCATAGGGGCCAGTGCATCGTCCCCGGCTCTCTATCCGCGTACCAAGGGGGAGATGGAGCAGGCCCTGCTGGCCCAATCCTGGCCACGGCTCGCCATCGTGCGGCCCGCCATGCTGCTCGGAGATCGCCAGCCACCGCGCCTCTCCGAGCAGATCTTTCAGACCATCTACCCGCTGTTTCGGCCGCTGCTGGTGGGCAAGCTCGCCCGCTGGCGCGCCATCGAGGCCAGTCAGGTGGCTCGCGCCATGATCGCCCTCTCGAAACTGCCCGCCGGGTGCGAGATTGTCGAGAACGAGCAACTGCTGGCCCTCTGAACCCGGCCTTTTCCACCGCTTTCGCATTCAGTCGTGAAAACAGAAGGGCAAGCCAACCGGCTTGCCCTTTGTTTATCTGTTGGCGAGGTTCCTAACCACCCTGGCCACTATCGGTGGTCAGGAAGAGTGCCATCAACCGCGAATATGGTCGATAAAGGCGTCGATCTGCTCGCGAGTGCAGGCAGGATTCATAAAGACCGCCTTCTCCCCGGCGATGTAGGAGTACTTGCCACGGGCGTCATAGTCGGAATGGGCCACCGCCTCCACCCAGTTGGTGTAGAGCCCCACCTTGCCGCGCCCCTTGAACAGGCTGCGGTGATAGTCGGTGTTGCGCTGCAAGCGCGCCTTGTAGGCAGGATCGCCGGAGCGGGCCAGCTCGAAAGCGAACTCGGCCTCCGGATCGCTCACCCACTCGGAGTTGTAGATCTTGAAGCCGACACTCGGCCCCTGATTCTCCTGCGCCACCAGCTTGACGTTGCCAAGCTGACTCAGGCGATAGCGGAAGTAGTTGGCATTTTGCAGGCAGTGGGCCAGCACGGTGCGATATCCCTCGACCCCCATGTAGTTGAGCGCCGCATAGGCACCGAACAGACCGCTCGCGCCGCGGGAGCACTCGATGGTGGATTGCAGGTGGGTCTGGCCCTGAATGTCCCGCTCGAAGTAGGAGAAGTTCTCCGGGTCATTCTCCATCGCCTTGAGGTCATCCTGCTCCTTGATCATCACCAGACTGGAGGTGTAGGGCACATAGCCCCACTTCTGGAAGTCGACGGTAAAGGAGTCGGCATATTTCAGCTCGGCAAAGCGTGCCACGTTGCGCTCGATCCCCGCCAGAGTGGCGCTGTTGATGGCGAGCGGGTTGGCGGCAAAGTCGTAACCCAGGAAGAAGATCATCGACCAGCCGATAGCTGCATCGACGTGGATGTGCGGTTTGACTGCCACCTCGAACTGCTCGCAGAGGCGATTGCGCAGCTCGAACACGGGTTTCACCTGATCCACCCCGAAAGTGTCGGTAGTGCCCATGGTGAGCATGATGGTGGGCACCACGTGTTTCAGGGCAAAACAGGCGGTCAGGGTGCGTTCTAGGTGGTCGAGATCGATGTCGTTGTTCTCCCCCACCTGAATGCGGATGGTCTTGTTCTCGATGTCGACCCCGAGCAGGGAGAGGTTGGTGATGTTGGAGTAGTGGCCGCCCTGGGAGTTGATGATGCGGTAATCCTGATAGTGGCCGAGCCCCTTGTGCTTGGCCTCGGGCAGGCTTTTGCGAATGCCGAGCAGGTAGCCATAGAGGTTACAGAAGGTCCCCCCCTGGGTGAAGATGCCGGTAGCCCGCTCGGGGTCATAGCCTGCCAGCAGCGCAATCTGGCGCACTACCTTCTTCTCCAGCTCCTCGGCGACCCCGGCGTATTCGGAGTAGACCAGATTGGGGTTGGCCAGAATGCCCAGCTGGGCACCGTAAATGGCGGGATCCGCTGACATGGTGATGACGTTCTCGACGCTGGAGGGGTTCTCCCAATCCTTCGACAGCGCGGCGGCAAACAACAGCTCGGCCATCGGCTCGCCCGGGGTGCGCATGGTGGCGGGCACCGGCATGGTCTCGCAGAGATCGGCCAGGCGGGCACGGCCATCAGGCCAGGCGTTCAGGCGGGCATCCGGCGCCAAGCCACGAGCCCGAAATTCGTTGAGGGTGGCAAATCCGGGTTCGCGAAAAACGGGCCAGAGATCGGGATTGCGCGAGAAAAAGTTGGCTTTGACGGTGGCGAAACGGGCGGAGAAATCGGGGTGGACGGCATTGACGCTTTCGTCTTGCAGATAAACTAAGTCACTCATTTTTATACCATTAGTACAGCAAATGTGCGGCCGTTATACCCCTGTACCAGCGGGGCCAACAGTGACAATATCTAATGGCCTACCCTACTTTTTGTCATGTATCAGCCATCACAAGGGCTGGCAAAAAGGCGCCTTTGAGGCGCCTCTTTATATTTCGTGATCTTGCTCCCATCCTGGCTGACAGCGCCCTCAGTACCAGACCATCATCAGCGCAGCACTCAACGCAGGGAGGCCAACAGCCACTCGGCAAACTCCGTCAGCTCACTCTGCTGCTGCGGGAAGGCCGCCAGCCAGGGCTGCAGGCGCGCGGCGACAGCGTCCGGTCGATAGCCGCAACCCGCCAGTTCGGCCGCCAGCAGATCAAACGGGGCCGGCTCCAGAGTATCGCTAAAGAGTTGCGCCCGGGTGATGCCCCCCTTCTCCACATCAAAGTGCAGCTCCACCCCGCCCCAGCTGAACCGCTCCTCCAGCAGATGGCTGAAGGCCGGGGCATGGCCATAGTTCCACTCCCAGCTGCGCTGACGGGCGAAGGTCTCGGCAAAGCCCGGCAGATCCGGCATCTGCTCCGGGGAGATATGCTCGGGCTCAACTCGCGCGCCGTAATGGTGGAAGAAGGCCTCCTGCAGCGCCTCGCTCATCTGTCGATGGTCGATCCCCGGCTGCAGTTCGCACAGATTGGCCACCCGGCTGCGCACCGAGGTGATCCCCTTGGCCGCCAGCTTCTTGGGGTCGGGGTTGAGGTAGTTGGCAAGGCGGCCGAGATCGGCATCCAGCAGCAGGGTGCCGTGGTGGAACCCGCGATCCAGAGTCTCCCGATAGGCCGACCCCGATACCTTGCGCTCCCCGTCCGGGGTGGCCACCAGCAGATCGTTGCGACCGGAGGCAAACGCCTCGATCCCCAATCGCTTGAGCCCGTCCAGCACGATGGCGGTGGAGACGCTCTTGTCATACTCCGGCTTGCCCGCCATGAAGGTGAAGCAGCTGTTGCCAAGGTCGTGGAACACAGCGCCGCCACCGCTGCTGCGACGCGCCAGGGTCACCCCGTCCTCTTCCATGCGGCGGGTATTGCACTCCTTCCACGGGTTCTGGGCACGGCCAATCACCACGGTATTGGCATTGCGCCAGAGGAACAGCACCCGCTGGCCGGGGTCCATCTGGCGGAAGATGCACTCCTCGACGGCCAGATTGAACAGGGGATCGTGAGAGTCGGAGACAAGCAGACGCAAGCGGGACATAAAAAGACCTTATCCGGAACAGGGAGCAGCATGATAACACTGACGGGGTCCCATCACTGGCCCGTTACGCATTAACCGATGCGCAGCAGGTGTGACACATTTGCGTTACACCTGACCGCCCCATAAAAGTATCTATTGATATAACGACACAGCCTGACGTGCAACCACCGAGGAATCGCGGTTAAGCCGCAATCGAAACAATAAAAACGGGAGAAAATGGCTAGAATGCGACCACAGAGATAAGCCATATGGATCTCTTATTAATCACCTGGCTTGCGAGAAACAGCATGTATATATCCAGTGTGATGAATGACAACAAAATGACTACCCAACCCACCGATGCCTCGTTGCAGAGACTTGTTCTCCCCTTGCAGGTTACAAAGAAGTGCTTGAGTCCAGCTTAGAATCTGCTGCTGTTTCACCACGACCGCGACCATGGTCCGTTCTAACGCGCAGCGAGGAACGAGAGGTAAGGTTGATCGCTCCCCAAAAGTGGAGTTCACCCGATAATCGCGCCAATCACGGCAATGCGCGACACCACAGCCCCGGCCCTGCGGGCTGTGTGGCTAGTGCAGAGACATCAACAGACCCTGGACACAGCTCCCGAGAGAAACATTGTATGACGGAGAACGAAGCCCCTCGCCAGCACCTCAGCTGGTTTCTGCCAATGCTGGTCGGTATGGTTATCGCCACTCTGACTTCAATCCCCGTGCGAGCCCGGGAGCAAGTCATCGTCCAGTTGCCATGGCAACACCAGTTCCAGTTTGCTGGTTACTATGCGGCCATCGCCAAGGGGTTTTATCGGGAGGCCGGTCTGCAAGTGACCCTGCGCGAAGCGGATTCCCGCACCGATGTGGTCAGCGAGGTGATCTCGGGAAAGGCCCATTTTGGCATCAGCGGCAGTGATCTGCTGCTGGATCGGGCTGCCGGTCGTCCGGTAGTGGTGCTCGCCGCACTGCTGCAGCACTCGCCTCTGGTTCTGCTCACGCGGGATCGGCCAGATATTCGCAACCCGGCCGATCTGGCCAACAAGCGACTGATGCTGGAGCCAGGCTCCAACGAGCTGCTGACCTACCTTTCCCACCAGACCCGCAGCCGCGACTGGGTCACCCTCCCCTACAAAGAGGGGATACAAGCACTGCTGGCGGGCAAGGTGGATGCCATCAGTGCCTACAGCACTACCGAGCCCTTCTATCTGCAACAAAAAGGGATCCCCTATCGGGTCTTCAGTCCGCGCACCATCGACTTTGACTTCTACGGCGACAACCTGTTTACCTCCGAGCGGGAGCTGATCACCCGACAGGATCGGGTATACGCCTTCCAGCAGGCCAGCCTCAAGGGGTGGCGCTATGCAATGGAACACCCCGAAGAGATGATCAACCTGATCATGGCGCTGTATCCCAACGCTGCAAGTCGTGAACAGCTTGAGTTCGAGGCCCGCGAAACCAGAGAATTGATGCAACCGGACCTTATCGAACCCGGGTATATGCAACAGGAGCGCTGGCAGCAGATCGCCAAAACCTATCTGGAGGCAGGCATGCTCACGGTATTGCCAAACCTCGACCGCTTTATCTACGACCCCACGCAGGAGCGGCTGCGCCAGCAACGGCAACTGCTCGACAAGAGCGTGGCGGTGGCCATGCTTATCACCTTTACCCTGATGACCCTGCTCGGCATCTTCTTGCACCTCTACCTGCGCCTGCGTCAGGAGGCGCTGGATCGCCAACGGCTAACCCGCGAGCTAGCCCAGAGTGAGCAACACTACCGCTTCGTAGCGGAGAACAGCGCCGATGTGATCTGGACCATGGATGCCGCCAGCTTGCGCTTTCGCTATATCAGTCCGGCCATCGCCTCCCTGAGCGGCTACGAGGCCCCCGAACTGTTTGCCCTGCCCCTCAAACAGCTGCTGCCGGATGCTTCAAGACAACTGCTGCGCGAAGAGATCTCTGCCACCCTGGAGGCATGGTTACGGGGAGAGCATGACCAGACCCGCCGGGTCATTCGCACCCAGTTGCGCCACAAGGACGGCCATCTGGTAGCGACCGAGACCATTACTACCCTTCATGGTAACCACAAGACCCAACCGGAGGCGATCCTCGGGGTCACCCGGGATATCACCGAGCGGGCGGCGCGGGAGGAGATGATGCGCCGCCTCGCCTTCTATGACTCCCTCACTGGCCTACCCAATCGCCGCTTGCTGCAACAACGACTCAAGGAGCTACTGGAGCAGGAGACGCCTCGTCCATTGGCTGTGATGTTTATCGATCTCGATCACTTCAAGCCGATAAACGATACCTTCGGCCATGAAACCGGGGATATCTTGCTCAATCTGGTGGCCGAGCGGATGAGCCACTGCGTGCGCAAACAGGACCTGGTGGCACGGCTGGGGGGCGACGAGTTCGTTATCTTGCTGCCGGAGACTGGCGACGAAGTGCTGGCGGTGGCCGACAAGCTACACCAGCAGTTGCGCCATCCATTCCAACTGGAGGAGCAGAAGCTGCTTATCTCCAGCAGTATCGGGCTGGCGCTCTATCCCGAGCACGGGGAGGATGCCAAAACCCTGATGCACCACGCCGATCAGGCTATGTATCAGGCGAAGCATCGCGGCCGCGGCCGGGTCTGCCTCTTTACCCCGGGCCTTGATCCGGAACAGGGTGCCCTGCTGTGGCAACCCGGCCACGAATGCGGTCACCCGCGTATCGATGCCGAGCATCGTCAGCTGTTCGTGCTGACCAATCGGCTGCTGGAGCGGATGAAAGCTCAGCACGACAACCCTGCTCCGTTTTTGGATAGTCTTGAGAGACTGTTAGAGATGGCCCGCCATCACTTCGCTTTTGAAGAGCAGATGCTGGTGGAGATCGACTATCGGGAACTCGCCAGTCACCGTCAGGATCACCTGCGCCTGCTCAACAAGGCAAGCCAGTTGCTCCTCGCCGCCAAAGCGGGGACGCTGGGCAACGACGAGCTGCTCAACTTCATCATTCAGGAGCTGGTGGTCGGACACATGAGTCAGGCGGATCGCCGCTACTTCCCTCTGTTCAGATCTGAGCGCAGCGTGCCGGTTGCGGAGGTGGTCGCCTAGTCCCCCTGTTCAGACCCGAGCGTAACGCACCTCTTGCGAAAGGGGCGACCTAGTCACCGCGCAGGGCAACTACTGGGTCGAGACGCACTGCCCGCAGCGCAGGAGCGACCCCGGCCAGCAGGCCAACCAGGGCGCTGCAACCGAGCGCCAGCAGCAGATAGAGAGGATGGAGGGTGAGCGGCAAGCCGGCCGCCAGCAGGGTGAGCAGCAGCTTGAGCCCCCCGAGCAGTGCCAACCCCATGGCCCCGCCCAGCAGCGCCAACACCACGGCTTCGAGCAGGAACAACAATAGAATGCGCCGCCGTGGGCAACCCAGCGCCATCAGCAAACCCACCTCGGGGATCCGCTCCTGCTGGGCGATGCTCATGATGCTGAAGATGCCGACCGCCCCGATCAGCAGCGAGATAATGCCGAGCCCGCCAACCGCCAGCTTGATGATAGAGAGGATCTTGTCGAGGCTGGTCAGCATATCCTGCTGGGAGGTGAGGGTGAAATCCTCGGCGCCGTGGCGGGCGATCAGCACCCGCCTAATCTGGGCAGTGATCTCGGCCTCCGTCTGTCCGGCGCGATAGATGACGTCGATCTCCTGCAGCCCCTCCTTGTTGAACAGCGCCTGAGCGTGGGCGGCGGGCAGATAGATCATGTCGTCCAGATCAAAGCCGAGAAATTGCCCTTTGGGGGCCAGCACCCCAGCCACCCGAAAACGGCGATCACCGGCGCGCAGCAGACTGCCCGGCGCATCGCCCCCGGGAAACAGCTCCGCCGCCACCTTGGCACCCAGCACCGCATAGGCGCGGGGCATGGCACTGTCGTCCGCGGGCAGAAAACGCCCCTGCACCAGGGTGAGTCGCCAGCCGGAGAGCGCCGCCGGGCCGGTGCCCAGAATGGCGGTGCTGCGGGTGAGCCCGCGGCTGCGCACCTCCCCTTGCCCCTGCACCACAGGGAGCGCCGCCTCTACCCCTGCCAATCTGGCGAGGGCATCGGCATCCTCCAGCAGCAGGGGGCGACTGCTGGAGAGGATGCCGGGCGGGCCGCCGGCGGTTTCGGTCTTGCCCGGGGTCACGGCGATCAGCCGGGTGCCAAATTGGGAGAAGCTGTCGAGCAGATAGAGCCTGAGCCCCTCGCCGATGCCGGTGAGCAGGGTCACCGAGGCGATCCCGATGGCGATGCCGAGCGCCGACAGCAGACTGCGGCTGCGCCCCGCCAGCAAGGCGCGCCAAAGCCAGAACAGCAGATCGGCGGCGCGCATCAGCCACCGCTCCATTGCCCGCTGCGCAGGCTGCTGACCGGATCTTGCCGTGCCGCCCGGGAGGCGGGCAGCCAGCTAAATAACAGCCCGGTCAGCAGGGCCGCCGGTATGGTGCAGAAAGTAGCGAGCAGAGGGACTGCCGCCGGAAATCCAGGCCAAATCACTCCGGCGAGGGCAACCAGGGAATAGCCCAACACAGTGCCAAACAGCGCGCCACTGCCGCTCAGCAACAGCGCCTCCCACAAAAACAGCTGGCGGATCTGGCGACTGTCGGCCCCCAGCGCCTTGAGCAGACCGATCTCGCCAGTGCGCTGGCGGGTGCTGATCAGCGCCAGATTCATCATCATGATGCCGGAGACCAGCAGGCTGATGGCGCCGATGCCGGCAACTGCCAGGGTGAGGGTCGAGAGAATGGTGGAGAAGGTGGCCAGCATGGCGTCACGGCGCACCACGGTTACATCGAGCACCCCGTGGCGCGCCTGCATCAGCTGCTCCAGTCGCTTGACCAGCGGGGGCACTGCTTGTCCCGCCAGCGGCTGGATCAGCAGCCGAAACAGCCCCTCGGTGTTGAACAGCCGCATGGCGCTACCGACCGGGATCAGCGCGGCTTCGGCCATGTCCATCCCCAGATTGCTGCTCTGGCTGGTGAAGACCCCCACCACCCGAAAGCGGCGATTGTCAAAACGCAGCCACTGGCCGACCGGATCGGCCTGACCGAACAGCTCACGGGCCACCTTGGCCCCGAGCAGAACGACCGGGCGATCCTCTGCGGCATCCCCCGGTAGCCAGCGGCCGGAGAGCAGCTCCAGCCCGTGGGTATCGCGCAGCCCGTTGCTGCTGCCAAGCAGCATGGTCTGGCGCAGCCGCGCCCCCTGCTTGGCCTCGGCAAAGCCCATCACCAGCGGCACCAGCCGCACGTTTGGCTGATGCTGGCCAAGGTAGTGCATATCATCGAGAGTGATCTGCCGCAGACTGTTGCCGGTGACCGGCGGCAGCCCGCCGGTGGTCTCCTTGCGGCCCGGGAACATCACCAGCAGATCCTTGCCAAGGGAGCTGAACTGGTCGGCCACATAGCGCCTCGCCCCCTCTCCCAGCGCGGTGAGCAGCAGCACGGAAGTGACGCTCAGACTCACCGCCAGGATCAAGACCAGCGCCCGTGAGCGCTGGCGCAGCAGGGCCACGGCGGCAAAGCGGATCACATCGGGGCGCCGCATTCAGCCACCGCCGCTATCAATGTTGATGCGGCCATCGTTCATCAGGATCCGCCTGCCCGCCCGATCACCGAGGCGCGGGTCGTGGGTTACCACCACCAGCGTGATCCCCTGCTCCCGGTTGAGCACCTCCAGCAGGGTAATCACCTCCTCCCCGGAGCGGGAGTCGAGATTGCCGGTGGGCTCGTCGGCCAGGATCAGCCGCGGCGCCATTGCCATGGCACGGGCGATGGCTACCCGCTGACGCTGACCACCGGAAAGCTCGGCAGGGCGGTGTCCGGCCCGGTTCTCCAGCCCCAGCTCCCCCAGCAACTGCTGGCTGCGACGATGGCGCTCGGCGGGGGCGATCCCGCACAACATCAGCGGCAGCTCGACGTTTTCACGGGCGGTGAGGCGGGAGATAAGGTGAAACGACTGGAACACGAAGCCGATGCGATGACCGCGCAGCTGGGCCAACGCAGGTTCTGACAGAGTGGCGGTGTCCTCCCCTCCCAGCCAGTAGCGCCCCTCGTCTGGCCGATCCAGCAGCCCCAACACATTGAGCAGGGTCGATTTGCCGGAGCCCGAGGGGCCCATCACCGCCAGATACTCCCCCTCGGCAACCCGCAGAGAAACGCGATCGAGGGCGGCCACTTCGCTCCCCCCCAGAGTGAAACGACGGCTGACGGCATCAAGGCGAATGAGATCACTCATCCGTCTGCTCCGTGGCGGCGCTGAAAGGGCCCTCCCCGACAATCTGTCCGGGCTGGGCAGCCAGCCTATCACCGGTAGCGAGCCCCTCGGCCACCTCAATCCAGTTCCAGTTCTCCACGCCCCAGCGGGGCACCACCCGCACCAGCTTATCCCCTTCCAGCCGCAGCACACTGCCATCGTCGGCCCGGCTGCTGGCCGCTACCCGCAGCACATCGGTGGCGCGGGTCACCTCGACCTCAAGATCGGCGCTGTAGCCAATAAGCAGGGGCACATCGGTGGGCAGGGCAGTGAGCGCCGCCTCCACCTCCACTGTGCGGGCCTGCTTCTCCAGCTCCTTCACATAGGGGGCGATGCGGGTGACGGTGGCGGCAAAATCGCGCCCGGGCATGGCGTCGAGCAGTACCCGGGCAGACTGGCCCACCTTGAGGCGGGCAGCATCCACCTCATCGATGGGGGCTGAGACATACAGACAGCGATCGTCGATAAGATCGATAACCGGGGGCATGGCCACTCCGGGCGGTGAGGGGGTCATATATTCACCCAGCTTGCTGTTGACCTCCGCCACCACTCCGGCAAACGGCGCCAGCAGGCGGCGCTCGCTCAAGCGGGCCTCCACCTGGGCGACCTGCGCCTCGTCGACCCGCTCCTGCTGACGGGATGCCTGACAGATATAGCGGCGGGTATCGGCCAGATTCTGGGCCTGCTCGGCGAGGGTGCGGGAGGTGAGATTTTTGGCCAGCAAGGTGGCCAGCCGATTGGCCTCCCGCTCGTAGTAGGCCGCCTCGCTGCAACGCTCCTCGCGCTGGGTCTTGCCAAGGGCCTGCTGGGCACGGGCACGGGCGAGATCGGCGTGAATATCGTCACTCCAGAGGGTCAGCAGCAGATCTCCCCGGGCTACCCGCTCCCCGGCCTTAACGGCGATCTGCTCCACCACGCCGCCACCGGGCAGACTGAGCCCGGCCCGCTGGCACGACTTGATGGTGCCGGCCCGGGTATTGACCACGGTGACCAGCACATCCCCCCGCCCGACCTCTGCCAGCCTGATCGGCGTCGGCTGCGGTCGCCACCACCATGCTGCCGCAGCCACCGCTAGCACGGCGCCACTTCCCCACCACAACCAACCTCTCTTCATCGCGCATCCTTTCGCTAGTGACTCCCGTCATGAGCGTCGGGAGAGCAGGGCATAATAGAGCAAGGGTATCACCACCAGGGTGAGCAAAGTGGAGACCAGGATCCCGAAAATCAGGCTGATGGCCAGTCCGTTGAAGATGGGATCATCGAGGATAAACAAAGCCCCGATCATCGCCGCCAGCGCCGTCAGCATGATGGGTTTGGCCCGCACCTGCGCCGCTTCGATCACCGCCTGCTCGAACGCCACTCCGGCGCTGCGCTGCTGCTCGATAAAGTCCACCAGCAGGATGCTGTTGCGTACGATGATCCCGGCCAAGGCGATCATCCCGATCATCGAGGTAGCGGTAAACTGGGCCCCCAACAGGGCGTGGCCCGGCATCACCCCTATGATGGTGAGCGGAATCGGGGCCATGATGATGAGTGGCACCAGATAGGAGTGGAACTGGGCCACCACCAGCAGATAGATGAGGATCATCCCCACCCCGTAGGCTAGCCCCATGTCGCGGAAGGTCTCGTAGGTGATCTTCCACTCACCGTCCCACAACAGCGCCACCTCTCCCAGTTTATCCGGCTGCTGTACGTAATATTGGGGCAGGTCGATATCGGCACCGACGGCAAACATGCCGTAGAGCGGGCTGTCGGTGTGGCCACCCATGTCGGCCACCACCATCACCATGGGCTGCATGTTCTTGTGCATGATATAGCTGGGGGCCACCTCATCACGGCGACTCACCAGCTCGGAGACCCGCACCAGCTGACCGCTCTGGCTGCGCACCTTGAGGGCCAGCACACCCGCCAGATCCCGTTTGTCACCGGGGGCCAGTTCGATGCGGATCGACACCGGATACTTGGCGCCGTGACCCTGCAGCCAGCTGGCATCCTGATAACCCACCCCGCCATTGAGGGTGTTCACCAGGTCGCCGAGATCGACCCCGAGCAGGGCCGCCTTGCTGCGATCCACCACCAGCCGCCACTTGGGCTGCGGGTCGGTCAGATAGATATCCACATCCACCAGATCCGCCGTGGCCACAAAACGGGCCTGTACAGCGCGAGCGGCCGCTTCGCGGGCGGCCTGAGTCGGGCCATAGATTTCGGCAACGATGGGGGACCAGACCGGCGGGCCGGGGGGCACCTCAACGACTTTCAGGTTGCCCCCTGCCGCACTGGCGATGGCCTGCAGCGGCTCCCGAACCGACTGGGCAATCTGGTGGCTGCTGCGATCCCGCTCATGCTTGTCCACCAGATTGACCTGAATATCCCCCACGTTGGCGCCGCTGCGGATAAAGTAGTGACGAACCAGGCCGTTGAAATTGATGGGGGCGGCGGTGCCGGCATAGATCTGGTAATCCTTCACCTCTTCCACCTTGGCAAGCTCCCGCCCGACCGCCAGCAGGGTGCGCTCGGTCTGCTCCAGGGTCGCCCCCTCCGGCATATCGAGCACCAGCTGAAATTCCGACTTGTTGTCAAAGGGGAGCATCTTGAGCACCACCCACTGCACCACCGGCATGGCGGTGGCGGCCCCGACCAGCAGCAACACCACCAGCCAGAGTTTGCGTCTGGCGCGCTTGGCGCCATCACCGATCAGGAAAGGAGTCATCAGCCGGTGAAAAAGACCCGCCTTGGCCTCGCCGTGGGCACCGTGCACCGAATCCTTGAGCAAATGGCTCGCCAGCCAGGGTGAGAAGATAAAGGCCACCAGCAGGGAGATAAGCATCCCCATACTGGCATTGATGGGGATGGGGCTCATGTAGGGGCCCATCAGGCCACTGACAAAGGCCATCGGCAGCAGGGCCGCAATGACGGTCAGGGTCGCCAGTATGGTCGGCCCTCCCACCTCGTCCACCGCCCCCGGAATCAGATCCTTGAGCGCCCCCTTGCCCAAACCGCGATGGCGGTGGATGTTCTCCACCACGACTATGGCGTCATCCACCAGAATGCCGATGGAGAAGATCAGCGCAAACAGCGACACCCGGTTGAGGGTAAAGCCCCAGGCCCAGCTGGCAAACAGGGTCAGTGCCAGAGTGATGACGATGGCAACGCCAACTACCAACGCCTCGCGCCAACCCATGCTCACCAGCACCAGCAGCACCACCGCTGTGGTGGCAAAAATCAGCTTGCCTATCAGGGTGTTGGATTTGGTCTCGGCGGTGACGCCGTAGTCCCGGGTCACCGTCACCTCGACCCCGGCAGGAATAAGCCGGTTCTGCAAACTTTCGACCCGCGCCTCCACCCGCTTGGCCACATCGACCGCGTTCTGGCCCGGCTGCTTGCCGATGGCCAGGGTCACCGCCGGATAACTGGCCTGCCCCATCCCCATCCAGCTGCGTTTGGTCGGAGTCTCCTGACCCAGAGAGACCTTGGCCACCTCCCCCAGATAGACCGGCTTGCCGTCGTGCAGCCCCACTACCAGCTCGCGGGCCTCCTGCTCGCTTTGCAGAAACTGCCCCACCTGCACCTTAATCTCACTGTTGTTCTGCTCGATAGCCTGTGTCGTGCCCACCTGATTGGCGGCCGCAAGTCGCTGGCTCAGCTCGCCCCAGCTGATGCCGTGGGCACTGAGGGCCGCCGGATCCGGCATCACCCGCAACACGGCACTCTGGCTGCCCAGCGTGTAAATATCGCGGGTACCGGGAATGCGCTTGAGTTCGGTCTCCAACTCATGGGCGACCCGGGTCAGCTCGGGTGCCCCCAGTTGCTTGCTCCCCTCTTTGCTCCACTCTTTGCTCCATAAGGTCAAACTGACGATGGGGACATCGTCGATCCCCCTCGGTTTCACCAGTGGCTGACCGACCCCGATCCCCTGTGGCAACCAGTCGCGGTTGGAGTCGAGCTGGTTGTTGAGATCGACGATGGCCTGCTCGCGGCTCACCCCCACCTTGAACACCACCACCAGCAGGGCGCCATCGGGTTGGGAAAAAGAGTAGAGGGTATCAATGCCCTTTATCTGGGAGACCACCTGCTCGGCAGGGGTGGTGACGAGAGAGGCCACTTCAGCCGGGCTGGCTCCCGGGAAGGGAATATAGACATCGGCGAAGGTGACATCGATCTGCGGCTCCTCCTCCTTGGGGGTCACCAGCACTGCAAACAGACCGAGCAACAGCCCCACCAGCGCCAGCAGCGGCGTGATGGCCGAGCCCTGAAACAGCGCAGCCAGCCGACCGGCAGGCCCCAGCCTCTCCTTGTTGCCGTTCAGCTCGCTACTCATGGGCCACCTCCTGCTGCTGCGCCCAGGCATCGGGAGCCAGCTTGTCACCGGCTTGCAGCCCGGCCAGGATCTCGCACTGCCCTTCAAAGCAATGGCCGACCCGCACCGGCGTCAGGGCCCAGCCAGCGGGCTGCTGCAGATAGACGCCATTGAATTCCCCTTGCCGCAGCAGGGCGCGATCCGGCACCTGCAACACCTGACGCTCACCCTGCTTGAGCTGCACCTTGAGCCACATGCCGGGCAATACCCCGGCGGTTTGCGGCGGCAAGTCGAGGCGCAACCTGAAGGCGTGGCTCTGGCTGTCGGCATAGTTAAAGCGGGTCAATTTGACCGGGGTAACAGACTTGCCATCCGGCAGCAGCACCTGCACATCCGCAGGCTCACGAGCCAGCGTCAGGGCGGATTGGGGCAACTCCACCTCCACCCGCAAGGTGTCGAGAGAGAAGCCGGAGAGCAGCGGGGTACCGGGGGCGACAGTCTCCCCCAGCTCTACCAGCCGTTTGGTCACTACCCCTGCATAGGGAGCCAGAATGCGGGTATAACCGTAGGCCTCGCGGGCTTGAGTGAGAGCCGCATCGGCAGCGTTCACCTCGGCGCGGGCGGCGCGATCCGTCGCCTGGGCATTATCGAGCTGGGCGCGGGTGATCACCCCCTTGGCAATCAGCGCCTGAAAGCGGGCGAGCTGGCGCTCGGCTTCCACTTGCTGAGCCTGCGCCCGCGCCAGCCGCGCCTCGGCCCCCGTGACGGCGGCAAACTGCTCTTTGCCGCTGATCTCCAGCAGCGGTTGCCCCGCCTGCACCTGATCGTTCACATCCACCAGCATGCGGGAGACCCGGCCGCTGGTCTGGGCCGCCACCGTCCCCTGATTGATGGCACTGACAGTGCCATCCAGCGTCAGCCAGTCGGTCACCGCCTGTGGCGCCACTGTCAACGGGGGCACTGTCAGTGGGGCAATAGGCTCCCCGTCTGCGGCAAGGGCCCGGGGGGATGTCATGGCCTGCGATGTCATCACCAACAAGGTGATCCCCAGCAACCGGATCTTTTCCATCATTACTCTCCTTCCCTGGCATCATCAGTCACTTCACGGGATCAGCCGGTATGGGACTGGCGCACCTTACCCTTTCCCCGAGCTGGCGCCTTGGTCAGCACCCTGGCCAGCCCTCTGTCAAACAGCAAGATCCCGGCAACCATGGCCGCTATAAACAACATTATCATGGGCTGCCCGCTGGAAATGAGACTCAGAGCAGGCCCCGGGCAGATACCCACCAATCCCCAGCCGATGCCAAACAGCGCGGCCCCGCCGATCAGCCTGCGCTCCAGCCGAGGGGCTGGTACGGCTGCGATGGGCTCCCCCAGCACACTCTGGCGACGGGGTTTCACCAGCAGAAAATAACCCGGCATAAAGACCAGCAGAGCGCCCCCCATCACGAAGGCAAGGCTGGGATCCCAGGCCCCGGTCAGATCGAGAAAACCGGTGACCCGGGCGGGATCCATCATGCCGGAGATGGCCATCCCCAGTCCGAACAACACACCCGCAAACAAACTTGTCAGCAACTTCATGGCAATCAGCCCCTTACAGCAGATGATGAGTGACGAAGACGGTGATAAAGCCAGCCGCCATAAAGGTCAGGGTGGCGACGATGGAGCGCAGGGAGAGCCGCCCCATGCCACAGATGCCGTGGCCGCTGGTGCAGCCATTGCCAAGACGGGTACCGATGCCGACCAGCAGACCGGCCAGCAGCACTACAGGCCAGCCGGGCAAGGTGGTGAATGCGGGCATGGTGGCCCAACCCAGAGTCAGCGCCAACCAGGCGCCCGCCCCCAGCCCCAGCAGAAACAGCACCCGCCACGGTGCTCGGTGTTGCAGCGCACCGGCCAGAATGCCGCTGATCCCGGCCACCCGGCCGTTGAACAACATCAGGATCAGGGCCGACAGCCCCGCCAGCATGCCACCGCCCAAAGAGAGCAGCCATTGGCTTTCCATCATCAAGATTCCTTATTTTCTGAGTGACAAAAATGGGTTTGCAGCGCCCCCAGCACATCGGCGGCCGCCTCGCTCACCAGCGAGTAGTAGATCTGCTGGGAGACCTTGCGCGAACGGATAAGGCCGTAGCGCTTCAATACCGAAAGTTGCTGGGAGAAGGCCGACTGCCCGAGTTGGCTATGGGCCAGCAGCTCCCCGACCCCCTTCTCCCCCTCCACCAGCTGGCAGAGCACCATCAGGCGTTCGGGATGAGCCAACGCCTTGAGCAGGGAGGCGGCGGCTGTCGCATGTCTGTTCATCTCGTCGAATTGGCTCATAAGAGTAAATTAGCAATTGCTGATATTTGTTCTATTGTATAAAACAACACTAAATTAGCAATATCTAAAGTAGATAAGGAGAAAGACCATGACAGTAGATAACGGAGTCAGAATCGTCGCGGGTTGCATGTTGCTGCTCTCGCTGATCCTTACCACCTGGGTTCATCCGGGCTTTGTCTGGTTGAGTGCCTTTGTCGGGGTCAACCTGATCCAGAGCGCATTCACCGGTTTCTGCCCGGCCGCCATGCTCCTCAAGCGCCTGGGGCTGAAGTAACAGGTCGCGCAAGACAGGGGCGGTCCTGCTAGCGGGGCGTCATCGCGCGGCGATGGCTATCGTCGCTCCCTGATGCTTATGGAGGTAGCCAGTCGGCCCCATTATTGACAAACTTGTATCTAAATGTTGCTGGAAGGTCGATAAGGCTTTACCTCACCGCTCTGGATGAGTACCATTTTGCCGTTCTTAACACAGCGGAGACCATCAGTGGGCAACTCATCAAGTGACAGTTGTAGACCGACCCTCATCGTCGGTACCAAGGTCGCGAGCTAGCCGCAGGTCTTTCTCTGCCGTATGCTCGCAACCCTGCGAGAAGCGGAAATCCACTCCCCTCTTCTCCCTTTTTACACTTGACGTCAGGTGGTCTGGCTTTGCCATGACACCTTGCCTGCATAGTTTCTGCTTCCCACAAGGAGGCTGCTATGCGTTTTATCTCAATCAAACCGGCTGCGGATCGCGCGGTCGCAACAGGTTCTGTTGCACCCCGGGCTCACCCCCTGCTGAGCAAGCTGGGGCGCGGCATGTTGCCACGCTGGCTGGGCGGCAAACCGCGCCAGCACCACTATAGGCTGCAGATCCGCTGCGAGGATCGCGCCGATATGGAGCAAGTGCTGGATATGGTGAGCCACACCCTGCAACCGGCCGGACTGCAACCGATGCAATCGATGAAACCGGGTCGCGGCGGCGGGCGAGAGCTGGTGCTCAATGTGCACTGCACTCCACCCCAGCGCCGCTATCTGGTGCAGTTTGTTCATCAGGTCGGAGTAGCGCATCCGGTGCGCTGGGAGCTGCGTCCGCGCATCGACACGACTCCCGAACTCAACTGACGCGCATCCTGCTGCACTAACGACCGTTCAAGGGGCCAGCCACGCTGGCCCCACTTGTTGCGTCCTCTCCGAGCGTCAGGGCATCTGATGATGCTCGCGCCCCGGAAGCTAAACCCGGGACGCTGCGTTTTTCTGCTGGCCATCCGCTCAATCCCCCTCTGATCCATCCGCCACCCGGCGTTTCATCATGGATTGTGCCAAGCCAGCTTTCATAAGAAGGAGTACGCCATGAAGATGTGGCAACAACTAGACATGCTCTCACTGCTCGACACTCTGGCCAGCCTGCTGCTCGCCTTTGTGCTCGGCAGTCTGGTCGGGCTGGAGCGCCAGTACCGCCAACGTACCGCGGGCCTGCGCACCAACGTGCTGGTCGCAGTGGGAGCAGCCCTGTTCGTCAGCCTAGCCCAGCGAATCTATGACCTGCACGGCGGCAACTACAACGTGGTCCATGTGGTGGCCTATATTGTCTCCGGCATCGGCTTTCTCGGCGCCGGCGTCATCATGCGCGAGTCGGGCAATATCCGCGGCATCAACACCGCCGCCACCCTGTGGGGCGTGGCAGCGGTCGGCGCCGCCTGTGGCGCCGGGCTCGCCATGGAGGCAATTCTGGGTGCCCTGTTCGTGCTGGCCGCCAACACCCTGCTGAGACCGCTGGTCAATCAGATCAACCGTCGCCCGGTAGACAATCTGGACACAGAAGTCACCTACAAGGTGACTGCCCTGACCCCCCGTGAGCATCAAAAGGAGGTGCTGCACTGGCTCGAAGAGATGCTGGAGCAGGCCAACTATCCCATGAGCGAGCTCGACATCGAGCCATTTGGCGAGAGGGATCTGGAGATCTCGGCAGTGCTGCTGGCTACCTCCATCGATGGTGATGAGCTCGACGCCCTGATGGTGAAACTCGGCATTCATCCCCATATCAAGCAGATATTCTGGCGCGCCAGCACCACGGATTGAGTTGTCGGTCAGAGGAATGGCTCCATCAACCAACGGCAAAAAGCCCCGCCAGCAATGGCGGGGCTTTCTCATATGGATGAGCGAAGAGTGGCTAGCGACGACTGCGCCAGCGCACCTTGGGGGCGATCACCTGGGCAGTCTGCGCAGGGGGATTACCCGCAATCAGTTGCTGCATCAGCTCGAAAGCGGCGTGGGCCAGCGCCGGACAATCCTGCGCAACCGAGTCGATGCGCATAGGAATGCAGTCGAGCAGGTCGTGATCATCGAAGGTACACAGCCGCATCCCCGTCTCCATCAACCCCGCCTCGTTGAGGTAACGTAGCACCCCTTCCAGCAGGGTAAAGGAGGCGGTAAAGAGCCCCTTGGGGGGCGCTCCCAGCTCGGCCACCAGCTCGGCCATCAGCTGATAACCGGAGCTCGGCTGATAGTCACGATGGCGTACCCGGGCTGCATCGGCTTCAAAACCGGCGCGATGGAGCCCCAGCTCATAGCCCGCCAGCCGGTGACGGCTGGGGGAGAGATCCAGCAGGCCGCCGAAGTAGTAGATCTCCTCGCCGCACTCGCTGGCCATGTCCCGCACCAGTTCTGCGGTGGCCTTGCAGGCATCCGAAATCACCATGGGCAGGCGCGACTCGCCGATATGGCGGTCGAGCTGCACTACCGGCAGACGATCGTGGATACGGGCATAGATGTCATCACTGTGGACACTGGAGGCGACAATCAGCCCATCCACCTGACGGCTGATCAGGTTATCCACCACCCGCTGCTCGAGGGCGGGATCATCTTCGGAGCAGGCGATCAGCAACTGGATGCCCGCCTCCCGGCAGTGGGTCTCGAGGGCACGGGCGATGCGGGCAAAACCGAAGTTGGTGAGATCGGGGATCACCAGCCCCCAGGTGTAGCTGCGGGTCTCGCGCAGGGAGCGGGCGTGAAAGCTCGGCAGGTAGTGACACTCCTCCGCCACCGCCTGAATACGCTTGCGGGTATCGTCGGCAATCCGGTACTCCGCACTCTTCCCGTTGAGCACCAGACTGGCGGTCGCCTTGGACACCCCCGCCAGTTCGGCGATCTGGGCAATCGTGATCCGTTTCTTCTTCTCCACCTGGCCTCCCGGCTGACTAGAACCGGGCTATTGTACTAGGCACGCTGACAGCGGCCAGTGATTGAGGCAAATTTTGCAGCCATCATCGCCGTTACCTGATGATAGTTGCGGCTTTTCCCCGGGGAAGTAGCGCGCCGACAGGCTGTGACGACCCTCATCGATGAAACACTCCAGACTGGAGCGATCGCACAGCACGGTGATCCGCCCGCCAGCCCATGGGCTGCTGCGGGTCTCCCACGCTCCGCTCTGCCAGTTCTGGCGCCGCAAGATGAGGCGCCCCGGCTGCCACACCAGCTCGGCCACGGCGCCGAACCAGAGACTCCCCTCACCGCAGAGATCCAGATCGAGCCAGGCCGAGTCGATGGCCAGCCCCGGAAACTCGCTAAGCGTCCCCTCGAAACGGGTCAACTCTCCCTTCAATGCCGCGAGCTCCGCCACAGGCCGCTGGCAGAGCCACTCATCCTGCCAAAACAGCTCCCGCGGGCAGCTCATCTGGTGGATCC
The DNA here is from genome assembly GCF_049175075.1 of Aeromonas sp. 600774. Lineage (NCBI taxonomy): Bacteria > Pseudomonadati > Pseudomonadota > Gammaproteobacteria > Aeromonadales > Aeromonadaceae > Aeromonas > Aeromonas sp. 600774. The sequence goes on along the minus strand of NZ_JAAKUJ010000016.1, from coordinate 36,652 downwards.
AGCCGTGAGCGATCGTAGGCTGGCTCATCTCGTTCTCCTCCGGCAGCCCCAGCCAACCAAACAAGAGGCGGCGCCCCTGACTGTCTCGGGTAGTTTGCGGCGCATAGAACTCGAAGCCCCGATCCAGCTCGTGGAAAGCCCCGTGCTCGAAGCGCTCGCCGTCAAAATCGCCCGCCAGCCAGCCGCACTGGTAGAGGTTGCGATAATCCTCGCCTGCCGGGGCAATCCCCTGCGGGCAGCTGATCAGCACATGGCACTCACCTAGCGGGAAGAGATCAGGGCACTCCCACATATAGCCAAACTCGCCCAGCCCCCCGCGCCCGCTACCGGCGATGGGGCCCACCCGCTGCCAGCTTTGCAGGGTCTCGCCGCGATAGAGCAGCACTTCCCCCTTGTCATCCAGAGTGCGAGCCCCCAGTACCATCAGCCACTGCTGGCCGTCGTGCCACACCTTGGGGTCGCGCACATGGCCGCTGTAGCCTTCAGGCAGATCCAGCACAGGCCCCAGCTTGGCAAAACCGGCCTCACCGTCGGCGCGGGCCAGACACTGATAGGCGGTGCGGCCGCCATCCGGGTATTTGACATTGCCGGTGTAGATGAGGGTCAGGCGCCCCTGCTCGTCGCTCACCGCAGAGCCCGAATAGCAGCCGTGGCTCTCATAGGCTTCGGTGGGCAACAGCGCCACCGGCTCGTGGTGCCAGTGCAGCAGATCGGTGGAGGTGACATGGCCCCAGCCCTTGTTGCGGTGCTCGCAGCCAAGCGGATTCCACTGGTAGAAAAGGTGGTAACGCCCATCGTGCTCGATAAAGCCGTTGGGATCGTTAAGCAGCCCCACCGGGGCTGCCAGATGCCAGCAGGGCCGATGGGGATCGGCCGCCGCCTTGAGCTGTCCGGCCAGCAGCGACCGGACAATCTGGTTGAGAAGATCGCTTTCCTTCATCACTCCACCTTGTACTTGAGCAGGTAGGATGCGGCGAAGGCGGCACCAAAGGCGATCACCAGCCCGATGATGTAGTGAATAAGGCTCATAGGCTGGACGATGGCCATGCCGGGAATACCGGTCAGCCCCACCGCCGTCATCCCCACCTTGGCCGCCACCACGTAGGCGCCGCCGCAGGCCCCGCCAAACAGACCGGCGAGGAAGGGTTTGATGTAGCGCAGGTTGACGCCAAAGATGGCCGCTTCCGTGATACCCAGCAGGCAGGACATGGCAGCCGGCACGGTAATGGCCTTGATCTTCACATCACGAGTCTTGAAGTAGACCGCGAGGCAAGCCCCACCCTGTGCCACGTTGGCCATGGCCCAGATGGGCAGCAGGAAGTTGACGCCAATTTGCGGATTCGCCAGCAGCCCCGCCTCGATGGCGTGGAAGCTGTGATGGATGCCGGTGATGACGATAAGCGAGTAAGTGCCGCCAAACACCAGCCCCGCCAACCAGCCCGCCTGCTCATAGAGGGCACTCAGACCGAACGAGATGCCATCCCCCAACACCCGACCCGCCGGGCCGATAAAGAGCAGCGCCACGAAACCGGTGATGATGACGGTGAGAAACGGCGTGAGGATCAGATCCAGCGCGTCCGGAATGCGCTTGCGCAGCTGTTTCTCCAGATGGGACATAAACCAGACCGCCAAGAGCACCGGGAAGACGGTGCCCTGATAGCCGATCATCGCCACATCCAGCCCGAAGAAGTCCATGGTCTTGAAGCCACCGGCCACGCCCCAGGCGTTGGTCAACGCCGGGTGGGTGAGGATGCCGCCAAGGGTCGCCCCGAGGTACGGATTGCCACCAAACTCACGTGCTGCCGTAAAGCCGATGAGGATCGGCAGTATGATAAAGGCCGCCGAGCTGAACATGTCGAGCATCACAAACAGGGCGCTGTCGGCATTGACCCAACCGTAGGTGCGCACCATGCCAAGCAGCCCCATCAGCAAGCCCGAGGCGACGATGGCCGGAATGATCGGCACGAAGATGTTGGAGAGGGTTCGCGCCAACCGCTGGGCCACGTTGAGCTTGGCCGCCGCCATGTCGGTCAGCTCCGCCTTGCTGGCGGTGCCGGTACCGGTCAGCGTCACAAACTCCGCATAGACCTTGTTGACCAGACCGGTGCCGAAGATCACCTGAATTTGGCCCGCGTTGCTAAAGCACCCCTTGACCCCCTCCAGCTTGTCGATGGCGGCCTTGTTCACCTTGCTGTCGTCGGCCAGCACCAGCCGCAGCCGGGTGGCGCAGTGGGCTGCGCTGACGATGTTCTCCTTGCCCCCGAGCAGGGGCACCAGATCCTTGGCTATCGCACTGATATTCATATTCTTCCTCTTATGACCCGCCACGCTGGCGGGCCCTTGTCACATGAGAGTAGGGGCTGTCGAGCCGGGCTTCTAGCCTCAGCTCAACAGCCGCTTGCGTCTGATCGCAAAAAGGCATCCAGTTCGGAGCGTGTCGGCAGCGCCGTCATGGCCCCCTTGGCGGTGGTGGCGAGCGCCCCGCAGCCGTGAGCCTGAGCCAGAATGACGGGTAGCTCGGCCAGCGTCGGCAGCGACGAGCGCCCGGCCAGCGCCGCCAGCAGACCGGCGACGAAGGCATCCCCCGCCCCCGTGGTGTCGAGCGGGGTCACTTTCTGCCCCACCCACTCCAACAGCTCGCCACCCAGACGCGCCACCACCCCGGCCGCGCCCCGGGTCACCAGCACCAGCGCCGGGCCAGAGAGAGTTGCAAGCCCGGCGACCAGTTCATCCTCGCCACTCAGCAGTTGCAGCTCCTCAATGGAGAGCTTGACCACATCCGCTTGCGCAATTGCCTGACGCACCAGCGGCAGCATCTCGGCGGGGTTGCCCCACACCTCGGGACGCAGGTTGGGGTCGAAGCAGACCCGCCCGCCTGCCGCCTTGATGGCCGCCATGGCCTGCAGGCAGCTGGTGCGCACCGGTTCGTTGGCAAGCGCGATGGAGCAGGTGAGCAGCCACTGACCGGCATCGAAGCGGGGCAACTCATCCGGAGTGAGGAACTGGTCGGCACTGGGGCGCACCATAAAGGTGAAGCTGCGCTCCCCCTCGTCATCAAGTTCTACCAGCACGGTAGAGGTGCGATGGTCTGGATCGAGCCGCAGCGCACCAATATCCACCCCCTCCCCGCTCAGGGTGTCGGCCATAAAGTGGCCGAATGGGTCAGCACCGACCCGGCCGATAAAGGCCGCATCGCCACCCAGCCGTGCCACACCAACCGCCACATTGGCGGGCGCACCACCCGGACACTTGAGGTAGTGCAACGCCCCTTCCGGGATCAAGTCCACCACCGCATCCCCCATTACCCACACACGATTCGTCACCTTGCTACTCCACTGCTGCATCGGATCCACGGTCAAACCCGAACTCTGTTCTGTTGGCTGGCATTATCAGCTAAACCGTTTTAGCCAACCAACAGATCTCGGCACCGGCTGCCATTTTTGTGATCGGGATAACGAACTAGAACCAGGTTTCCATCTGCACGCCAAAGTTCCACTCGCCACCGGCGGTGAAGTTGCTCTGGCCCATGGCATCGTCGCTGGCGTAGTTGTCGAGCTCGGAGGACCAGTCCATCCAGCTGGCGAACACCCTCAGTTCGGGCCGCTCGAAGAAACCGGCGGTCTGCGCCTTGAAGGTGGGGGCGAAGGTGAGCTTGGTGAAGTCGCCGTTCACCGCCTGGCGTCCCTTGTAACCCTTGGGATCGAGATCCATGTACTGCCAGGCCGCCTCGTAGACCAGCTCGACGTTCTGGCTCAGCACCTGCGCCACCCGGGTATTGAAGGTAAGCCAGCGGTACTCATCCCCTTTCACGTAGCGATCCTGACTCTGCTCGGCCAGCAGGGCCGGGGCAAAACGCCAGCGCGAGTTGAGATCGGTAGCGCCAAACACGGCGACCCGCACCGCATCGGCGTCCGGCAACAGCTCGCTGTCAGAGCCCAGCCCCTTGACCTCGGCCCCCAGCCCATGACCATACAGCACCGCCGCCTTGGCAAAACCGGGGTTGAGGCCAAAGAAGCTCTCGCCGTGATAGGCCAGCAGGGTGTGTGCCCCCTTGTCCGCCGCCTCGCTGCCCGCCCCCTTGTCATTAATGCGGGCGTCATTGTCCTTGGCCGAGAGGCCGTTCACCATCCACTGCCAGTTACCGACGCGGTTGTTCATGGTGAGGATGTAGCTCTCGATATCGGAAAGACCGCTGGCGCTGATGTCGCCGTAATCGCGGCCATAGAGGGAGAAGTTGGCCTTCCAGCTATCGGCCAGTTGCACGTCGTAGACGCCGCCGCCGGTACCGGCCAGGAACACCACGTCGGAATCGAGCCAGTGGATGTCAAAGTTGTCCCGATCAAAGCGCTTGCCCGCCCACAGCACCGCATTCTTGAAGGGGCCGTCGAAGCTCGCCAGATTGCCGATCTCGGCAAACACCTGACGGGTATTGAGGCTCGAATCGCTGGCGGTCCAGTCGTTGCTAGTCTCCACCCCGTCCGCCAGCATCAGCTTGTAGCGGGCCCAGCTGCCATCCTCGAAGGTCTGGGTTTTCAGCAGGTTGGCCTCCATGTAGGTGTCATCCTCGTTGCCAAGGCGACCGACAGCCCCGCCCACGGATCCTGCCGGGGTGATGTAGGGGCCACCGCGCCCGCCGTTGCCCTTGCTGTTTACCAACAGGCCCGAGCGGGCATAGCCGTGAAACTCGAAGCCCTGGGCACCGGTGGTCTTCTCATCCACCTTCTGGCTGCGGTTGTCGGCCACCTGCGCCTGCTCACTCGCCGCGCTCGCCTTCACTTCCGCCTGACTGGCACGGCTCTCTGCCGCCTCGGCTCTGGCTTCAGCCGCCTGTACCCGCGCCTCCAGCGCCGCCAGACGGGCCTCGATACCGCCATCCGCCGCCCACAGCGGGCTGCTCATCCCCAATCCCAGCGCTACCGCCAGCGCCAACTTGCTCTTGAACATCATCATCTTCCTCACCTGTCATCTGTGGCCCGGACGGGCGCTGTTGTTATCGACAGACGGAGCATAGCTAAACCGCTTTAGCCAACTCAATACAACAACTAAACCGTTTCAGCAGCAGTGTGAGCGGGATAACATTTGTACAGCAGGAATTGGCGGGAGTTGTGAGGAGGATCCCTCATCAGGATCCACTCAATAAGGCGGATCCCGATTCTGCGAGCAGCGACTATGTGAATAGAAGGAGTGCACCTCACCGGCAATCTGGTCATGGTGCTGGCAGTAGGTCTGCCGGGGACCGACATTCCCTAATGCATCATCCTGGTGTTGAAGATTGACACCCGCAGTGCACCATCAGGGTCCACTGTGAAATGACGTAAATAATACTGAGCATGTCTGCGATATGGCTGAATATTCGGCATAACCACCGTCAAATTATGAAAATATCAATAAAGATGTTTCTAAATGTTTCTGGCGCTGGATTAATTATTTACCAATAAGAACCATTCCAGTAGCATCGCCGCATTGATTAATAGCGGAGACCATCAGTGGGCAATTCATCAGATGACAGTAGGTTGCTGAGCTCATCAGCCAATACCTGAGTCGCGAGATCCCGCAGATTGTTCTGCCGCTATCTCGCGCTATGCGGAGAGCGGTTTATTTGCACCCAGGTGCACCCCTTCCCTGTATTCACTCGATGTCTGTTACTTACGCCATCCAATGCCAGACGCAAGATGACGTCATGATGCCTGCATGGTTCTTCTCCTGATATCAGGGCCACCATGTCATTACTACTGTTATCCCATCACCCCATGTTGTTTCGCCTCCGGTGTGCATCACAGATGGCGAACCTCTATCACTGCAGGTCAGTAGCCACAAGGCTTTCTGACAAGATGGCATGGGAGATGGCAACAGCTGCTAGCCGGGCGACGACCGTCCCGCGATCCGCTCCACCTTCATTTACTTGTGCCAAGTGCAACACCTGTTCATCCCCCATTCGCGATCGATAACGGGTAAACATATGACGATTTTTTACATCAATCAGGAGGTGAGTCATGGACCCTGACCCTGGAGCCGGTATCGGCCACTAGCCCGGGTTAATTCTCGGGTGTTATTTCCTTATTTATTTTTGCTGATGTGATGTCAGTCAGGATTTTATTTGCCATTTTCCAGGCTGATGTATTAAAGGATATATAAATGCAATACCAAGATATTCACCAACAACTCTATGTACTGCTGCAAAACAAGGATCGTATGGGGATCCAGAGCCTCAGCCTGAATATTCATGAGGTCGATCTGGCACAAGCGATAAACCGCCTGACAGATAAACATATTCATACCTTTCTAAACCTGGTCCCTGCGTTGCGTGCAGCACGTATTTTCCGCCATCTGCCCAGCGATATTCAGGCCAGTCTGGTACGTTCCATGGCCAAACCCCAACTGGAGGAGCTGTGTACCCGCCTCTCCCCCGATGACAGAGCCGATCTCTACAATCGTCTGCCCTCTGCCTTGCGCCAGACCCTGCTCGATGCGATGACAGACGAAGAGCGCGAGGATACACAACGGCTGGCCTCTTACCCGGAAAACCTCGTCGGCTCCATCATGAGCTCGGATTGTGCCAGCCTGACGGCTGACATCACAGTCGGAGAGGGTCTGCAACGGCTGCGCAGCACTGCTGCCGACAGGGAGAGTATTTATACCCTGTATGTCGTGGATGAAATGCGCCGCCTCATCGGAGTTGTCTCCCTGCGCGAACTGTTTCTCGCCGACAGCAAAACCCCCATCTCGGCCATTATGCAGCGCGAGCTGGTGAGTATTCAGGCCGATGCCCCCAAAGGCGAAGCCGCGGAGATGATCGCCCGTTACAACCTGCTGGCCCTTCCCGTATTGAATCAGGATCAGCAGTTGCTTGGCATGGTGACCGTGGATGATGCAATGGATGTCGCCGAAGAGGAAGATGCCAACCGGATTGCCCGTTTCGGTGGTACGGCTGCGCTGGGAGGCCCCGAGCTGGATCTGCGCGCATCCAGCACCTTTAACATGTTCAGTGCACGATTCTTCTGGCTGGCGGTCTTGACCGTGTTCGGCATACTGACCAGCAATCTGGTGGCAGCCCAGGAAGAACTCATCAGCGAAGTGCTGATCCTCGCCGCCTTTATTGCCCCTATCATCGACATGGGGGGCAACTCGGGCAGCCAGTCGGCCACCTTGGTGATCCGGGCAATGGGCATGGGTCAGATCAAGCTGAGCATGCGTGACTTCTTTTTCGTGCTGCGGCGCGATCTGCCCGTCGCAATGGCTCTGGGGCTGGGGGTCGCACTGCTGGAAGGGGTGATGGCATTCTGGAGCAAGAGCATCGGCTGGGACATCGTTCTGATTGTCAGCCTCTCTGCCATGACAGTGACTATTGTTGGCAGCTTGCTTGGCCTGGTCCTGCCGTTTGCCGCACGGAAGATGGGAACTGATCCGGCAACCCTCAGCTCTCCCATGCTGACCTCGATCATGGACCTGCTGGGCGTGTTGATCTATTTTGGCTTCGCCTATGCCTTCCTCGGTGGTTCATTGGTTGCAGCCTGACAGCGCACAGCAGATGGGGGCAGCCAAACCACCGCAATCTCCAATAGCTCAAGATAAAAGAGAGGGAGGCATCACGCCTCCCTCTCTCTTTATATCGATACGGGTCTATGCAATCACTTGGTCAGATCGTCGAAGAAGCGTTTCACCCCTTCGAAGAAACCTTCCGATTTCGGCTTGTGGGTCTTGGCAGCGGCGCCGCTGAACGACTCGTCCAGCTGACGCAGCAGCTCTTTCTGCTGCTCGGTGAGGTTGACCGGCGTCTCGATCACCACCTTGCACATCAGATCCCCTACCTGACCGGAGCGTACTGACTTCACGCCCTTGCCGCGCATGCGGAACATCTTGCCGGTCTGGGTCTCCGGAGTGACCTTGAGCTTGACGCGGCCATCCAGGGTCGGTACTTCAATCTCGCCACCCAGAGCCGCTGCGGTGAAGCTGATGGGCACTTCGCAATAGAGGTTGTTGCCGTCACGCACGAAGATCTCGTGCTCTTTGACGTGCACCTGTACGTACAGATCCCCTGCCGGTGCCCCCGCTTCCCCCGCTTCCCCTTCGCCGGAGAGACGGATGCGATCGCCGGTATCGACGCCCGCCGGGATTTTCACCGACAGGGTCTTGGTACGCTGGTAGCGACCTTCACCGTGACACTTGCGGCACGGATCCTTGATGATCTTGCCGCGGCCGTGACAGTGCGGACAGGCCTGCTGCACCGCGAAGAAGCCCTGACGCATCTGCACCTGGCCGGAGCCGTGGCAAGTCGGGCAGGTCTGGGCACTGCTGCCGGTGTGGGCGCCGGAGCCGTTACAGACCTCACAGTGAACCAGAGTCGGCACCTTGATCTCCTTGGAGACCCCGCGTACCGCCTCTTCCAGCGTCAGCTCCATGGTGTAGCGCAGGTCAGCACCACGGGCCGGGCCACGACGACCACCGCCACGGCTGCCACCGAAAATATCACCGAACACATCGCCGAAGATATCACCAAAGTCGGCACCACCACCGAAACCACCGTGGCCACCGCCACCCTGACTCGGATCCACACCGGCATGACCGTACTGATCGTAGCGGGCGCGCAGGTTGGCATCAGTCAGCACCTCGTAGGCCTCTTTGACCTCTTTGAACTTCTCTTCGGCACTGGCATCGCCCTGATTGCGGTCAGGGTGATACTTCATGGCCAGACGCTTGTACGCCTTCTTGATCTCGCGCTCGTCGGCACCTTTTGACACCCCGAGCACTTCGTAGAAATCGCGCTTCGACATACTCATCCTGTGGTTACGCAGACGGGCGTTGGTCACCCAACGCCCGTAAATTCATTGACTAAGCCGATGAGCGAAGCCTGCTTCACCCATCTGGGTCGGGCTTACTTCTTGTCGTCTTTCACTTCTTCGAACTCGGCGTCGACAACGTCGTCGTCAGCCTTGGCAGAAGAGGAGGACTGACCGGCATCAGCACCGGCTGCACCCTGGGCCTGAGCCTGCTGCTGGGCAATCTCCATCAGCTTCTGGGACGCTTCCAGCAGAGCCTGCTGTTTGGCTTCGATAGCAGCCTTGTCGTCACCCTTGATGGCGGTTTCCAGCTCGCTCAGAGCGGCTTCGATCTTGGTCTTGTCGTCGGCAGACAGGGCTTCACCGGCTTCGGTGATCTGCTTGCGTACGGAGTGGACCAGACCATCAGCCTGGTTGCGAGCCTGTACCAGCTCTTCAAACTTCTTGTCCTCGGCCGCGTTGGCTTCGGCTTCGCGTACCATACGTTCGATCTCCTCATCAGACAGGCCAGAGGAGGCCTGGATGGTGATCTTCTGCTCTTTGTTGGTCTCTTTGTCCTTCGCAGAGACGTGCAGGATACCGTTGGCATCGATGTCGAAGGTCACTTCGATCTGCGGCAGACCACGCGGAGCCGGACGGATGCCTTCCAGGTTGAACTGGCCCAGAGACTTGTTGTCGCTGGCGCGCTTGCGCTCACCCTGCAGCACGTGAATGGTCACGGCAGACTGGTTGTCTTCGGCAGTGGAGAACACCTGGGACTTCTTGGTCGGGATGGTGGTGTTCTTCTCGATCAACGCAGTCATCACGCTGCCCATGGTTTCGATACCCAGAGAGAGCGGGGTAACGTCCAGCAGCAGTACGTCGGTCTTGTCACCGGACAGTACGGCCCCCTGGATGGCAGCACCCATGGCCACGGCTTCGTCCGGGTTGACGTCTTTACGCGGCTCTTTGCCAAAGAACTCGGCAACGGTCTTCTGAACCAGTGGCATACGGGTCTGACCACCAACCAGAATCACGTCGTCGATCTCGCCAACTGCCAGACCGGAGTCTTTCAGGGCGACACGAACCGGCTCCAGAGAATCTTTCACCATGTCTTCTACCAAGGATTCCAGCTTGGCGCGGGTCACCTTGATGTTCATGTGCTTCGGACCGGTGGCATCTGCAGTGATGTACGGCAGGTTGACGTCGGTCTGCTGGGCAGAAGAGAGCTCGATCTTGGCCTTCTCGGCGGCATCTTTCAGACGCTGCAGAGCCAGCTGGTCGTTGCGCAGGTCGATACCCTGCTCACGCTTGAACTCGTCTACCAGATAGTTGATGACGCGGTTGTCAAAGTCTTCACCACCCAGGTGGGTGTTACCGTTGGTCGCCAGTACTTCGAAGGTGGTTTCACCTTCCACTTCGTCGATCTCGATGATGGAGATATCGAAAGTACCACCACCCAGGTCATATACGGCAACCTTGCGCTCGCCCTTGACCTTGTTTACGCCATAGGCGAAAGCAGCTGCAGTCGGTTCGTTGATGATGCGTTTTACATCCAGACCAGCGATGCGACCGGCATCCTTGGTAGCCTGACGCTGGGCGTCGTTGAAGTAGGCCGGAACAGTGATAACGGCTTCGGTGACCGGCTCACCCAGGTAGTCTTCGGCGGTCTTCTTCATCTTTTTCAGCACTTCGGCAGAGATCTGCGGCGGTGCCATTTTCTTGCCCTTCACTTCAACCCAGGCGTCACCGTTGTCAGCTTTGGCAATGGCGTACGGCATGATTTTCAGGTCACGCTGCACTTCTTCATCTTCAAAACGACGACCGATCAGACGCTTGATGGCGAACAGGGTGTTTTTCGGGTTGGTGATTGCCTGACGCTTGGCCGGCTGACCAACCAGGATTTCGCCATCATCGGCATAGGCAATGATGGACGGAGTAGTACGATCGCCTTCTGCGTTCTCGATCACGCGAGCAGTGTCGCCATCCAGAATAGCGACGCAGGAGTTGGTAGTACCCAGGTCAATACCGATGATTTTACCCATTTGACGAATCTCCAAATACTTTGAATAAACTGGCGAGGAACTCGCCTTAATGCGTTAACGGCTAGGTGGGGGCTGCCAATCTGGCTTTCAAGCTCCCGGCATCAAATTTTTTGTGCCGCCGCGGCCTTGCTACCTATATGGGGTCGCCAGACGCAGCTTCAAGCCCCAACCTAAAAAAACCACACCCTTTGTCATGGTTGCGCGATCACGTTGAGCCGTGAAACCGTGCAAGATGAACAGGTGTTGCACTGCGAAACAAAAAGCCCGCCAAGCGGCGGGCCTGGGCATCAAGTGCCGACTCAGTCGGCGGCCTTGGATACCATGACCATGGCCGGACGGATCACGCGACCGTTCAGCTCATAACCTTTCTGCATCACGGCGATCACGGTGTTTGGCGCCACATCTGCACTCGGCACCATGCTCATCGCCTGATGGGCATTCGGGTCAAACGGCTGGTTGGCCGGATCCAGCGCAACCAGACCGAACTTGGCCACACCGCTCTGCATGGATTTCAGCGTCAGCTCGACGCCTTCGATCATCGGCTTGAGCGCCTCATTCTCCTTGTCGGCGAGCTCAATGGCACGCTCCATGTTGTCCAGCACCGGCAGCAACTCGGCAGCGAACTTCTCCAAAGCGAACTTGTGCGCCTTCTCCACGTCCAGCTCGGTACGACGACGCAGATTCTCCATTTCAGCAGCGGTGCGCAGAGCGCGTTCACGCTCTTCCGACGCCTTCTGGAGGGCGGTCTCAAGCTGCGCTTCCAGTTCGGCAATGCGGGCTTGCTCAGCTGTCACTTCACTGTCTACATCGGTCGGCTCGACTGGCTGGGCTTCCACTTGCTCCATCGCTTCAACCTTTTGCTCTTCGTGGTTCATGACATCTCCAATTCCGGGGTTACTTATGAGGGCCCTGACGTCTGGTTGAGCGACCGGACGACCACAGACCGACTATGTTGGCGCTATTATGGGGATGCATCCCCGGCTTTCAAGGGGTAAAAGGCCAATCAGGGTGGATGCTCTGCCGCAAGCAGCTGTTTCTTGGCGTTGCCGCTCACCCTTTAGCCAGCTGACTCAAGGGGATAGCTGCCCCCGTGACACGGGAGAGCGTCACAAGCGGAGCAAAGCACTGTATACTGGCCCGCAATACTCATCCCAGACCCGACAGACTATGGATTCTCCGTTCAAAACCATCGCCCTGATTGGCAAACCCCACCATGAGGGGGCCAACCAGACGCTGACCGGCCTGCATCAATACCTGACCGCCCGCGGCTTTCGGGTACTGGTGGAGAGCCGGGTCGCCCAGACCCTGAGCATCCTCGATGAAAACGTGATGGATCTGGTGCAACTGGGCCAGCAGGCCGATCTCGCCATCGTGGTGGGCGGTGACGGCAACATGCTGGGGGCGGCACGGGTGCTGTCGCGCTTTGATGTGGCGGTGATCGGGGTCAACCGGGGTAACCTCGGCTTTCTGACCGACCTCTCGCCGCAAGATTATCTATTGCCACTGGAGCAGGTGCTCTCCGGCCACTACAAGAGCGAACACCGCTTCCTGCTGGAGGCCTCGGTCTATCGCCACGGCGAGCGCAAATCGAGCAATCTGGCGGTCAACGAGGCGGTACTACACCCGGGCAAGATCGCCCATATGATCGAGTTCGAGGTCTATATCGATGGCAGCTTTATGTATAGCCAGCGCTCGGACGGCATCATCGTCGCCACACCGACCGGCTCAACCGCCTACTCCCTGTCGGCAGGTGGCGCCATCCTCACCCCCAAGCTCAACGCTATCACGCTGGTGCCCATGTTCCCGCATACCCTGAGCAGTCGCCCCATCGTACTCGATGCCGACAGCGAAGTACGGCTGCTGGTCTCGCCGGATAATCAGGACGATGCCATGCAGGTGAGCTGTGACGGTCAGGTGACCCTGGCGGTCCACCCGGGGGACGAGATCCTCATCAAGAAGAGCCACCATCAGCTTCATCTGGTGCATCCCCTCGACTACAGCTACTTCCACGTGCTGCGCAACAAGCTCGGCTGGGGCAGCAAGCTGTTCTAATCAGCTTTGACCGACAACGGCATTGCCACAGAGGGTGCCTGAATTGGCGCCCTTCTCTTTTCTTTTGTGGCAACGTCCCCTGCACTCTCCTATCAGTACCGCGCTCCAATAGTCAGCACAGCATTCTCATAGCTATACCGCACTGGCGCGGCTTTCCTTTGTTAAAAATAACGGAGCCCTCTTTACTGTATATAAAACCAGTATATACTGGATACATACACAGTAATGTTGACCTATACAGGATGAGACCATGCTGACCCAGCTGACCGTCAACAACTTCGCCATCGTCAAGTTTCTCGAACTCGATCTGCAACCGGGGATGACCTGCATCACAGGTGAGACCGGTGCCGGTAAATCCATCGCCATCGACGCTCTCGGTCTCTGCCTCGGAGAGCGGGCCGAAGCCGGCATGGTGCGACCCGATAGCGACAAAAGCGAGGTCAGCGCCCGCTTCCTGCTGGACAACAACCCGGCTGCCCGCGCCTGGCTCGCCACCAACGAGCTGGAAAACGAAGGTGAGTGTATCGTGCGGCGAGTCATCTCTGCCGAGGGGCGTTCGCGCAGCTATATCAATGGCGTGCCCGTCCCCCTCACCCAGCTCAAGAGTCTGGGCCAGCTGCTGGTCAACGTGCACGGTCAGCATGCCCACCAGATGCTGCTCAAACCCGACTACCAGCTCTCCCTGCTCGACGGCTATGCCGGCCACCATCTGCTGCTCGACGAGGTGCGCCAGCACTATCAGCAATGGCGCCAACTGCAAAACGAGCTGAACCGGCTCAAGGCCGAGCAGCAGCAGCGGGAAGCCCGTCGCCAGCTTATCGAGTATCAGGTGCAGGAGCTGGACGAATTTGCCCTGCAACCGGGGGAGTTTGAGGAGATAGAAGAGGAGCACCAGCGTCTCGCCAACGGTACCGAGTTGATGCAGGAGTGTGGGGCTTGCCTCGATCTGCTCTATGACAACGAAGAGACCACCATTGCCGGCCTGCTGCAATCAGCAGTAGATAGAGCCGAGGGGCTGGTCAGCATGGACAGCCGCCTCACTCCGGTACTGGAGATGCTGAACGAAGCCCTGATCGGGGTGCAGGAGAGCCACAGCGAACTGCGCAGCTACCTCGATCGGCTGGAGCTTGATCCCGAGCGCTTCAACGAGCTGGAAGCCCGCCTCTCCAGGTCGATCAATCTGGCACGCAAGCACCATGTCAAACCGGCGGATCTGGCTCAGCACCACCAGGAGCTGGCCTCTGATCTCGCCCGCCTCAACTCCGATGAGGAGCGGTTAGAGGGGATGGAAGATGAGCTGGCCGAGGCTCGTCAGGCTTTTGTCCAGGCCGCCGAAGCCCTGAGTCAGAGTCGTCAGCGCTATGCCCAGGAGTTGGGCGCCAAGGTAACCAGCAGCATGCACGAACTGGCGATGCCCGATGGCCGCTTTGCCATCGAGGTGCGTCCCGATGCCCAGAGCAGCCTCTCTCCGCTGGGTATAGATCGGGTGGAATTTATGGTTACCACCAACCCGGGGCAGCCCATCCAGCCCCTTGGCAAGGTGGCTTCGGGTGGCGAACTGTCGCGTATCAGCCTCGCCATCGTGGTGATCAGCGCCCGCAAGATCTCCACCCCGACCCTGATTTTCGACGAAGTGGATGTGGGGATTAGCGGCCCGACTGCCGCCGTGGTGGGTCGCCTGCTGCGCCAGCTCGGCGAGTCCACCCAGGTGATGGTGGTCACTCACTTGCCTCAGGTGGCAGGCAACGGCCACCAGCATATGGTGGTGAGCAAGCATACCGATGGCAAAACCACCGAAACCCAAATGAGTGCTCTTGATGAGGCCGCCCGTCTCAACGAGCTGGCACGCCTGCTCGGTGGCGACCAGATCACCGACAACACCCTGGCCAACGCCCGTGAGCTGCTGCGTCGCTGAATCAGGCAATAAAGCCCATTTGCAGTGATGGCGACTGATAGCGCTGACCAGACATGCTGACTGCGCAGGCATGGACGAGTGCCATAGCCTGCACAGTCAGCAATAGCCAATAGCCAATAGCCAATAGCCAATAGCCAATAGCCAATAGCCAATAGCCAATAGCCAATAGCCAATAGCCAACTGTGATAACTGAACTCGCGTCAGGATTACCGACCCAGATCAATAAAATGGCGAGTTAGGCGAAGCTGGCAGCAACATGGGCGTGGATCCGGTTGCCTTCATGTAGCGGATTTCGCATAGTGTTGCCCCCCTTTATGGGTATCCAATTGTGAGGCTTTGTCTATGATCCACGTTTTTGGTCACAAGAATCCTGATAGCGACAGTATCTGCAGTGCGCTGATTATCACCGACTGGCTCAATGGCCAGGGTCATCAGGCCACCCCATGGCGTCTGGGTGACCTGCGCACCGAAACCCGTTTTATTCTGGAGCAGGCAGGCGTCAGCGAACCCGAGTTGCTGACCAAAGATCTGACCGGTGAAGATGTCTGGCTGGTGGATTTCAGTGATCTGGAACAGGGCCCTGCCACACTGGCACAAGCCAATGTACTGGGCCTGGTGGATCACCACCGTCTCGGCACTCTGGTCACCCAGTCCCCGCTGGATGCCTGGATCCGGGCCGTCGGTTGCACCTGCACCATCGCCTTCGATCTGCTGAGCCAGCAAGGCACTGTGACCCGCAGCCAGGCTCGCCTGATGCTGGGTGCCATCATGAGCGACACCCTCTGTCTCACCTCGCCGACCACCACCGAGCAGGACAAGATCGCTTGTGAGCGTCTGGCACCGCTGGCCGAAGTATCGCTGGCCGAGTTTGGTCAACAGCTGCTGATGGCAAAAACCGACCTGAGCGGTCTCACTCCTGCGCAGTTGCTGCAGCAGGATGAGAAAGCATTCCAGGCCGAAGGTCTGAACTTCATCATGAGCCAGATCGAAGTGGGCAGCGAACAACAGCTTGCCGACCAGATCGAAACTCTGCAGCAAGAGATGGCACACCGTGTTGAAAGCGAAGGGCTCGACTTCTTCGTGCTGATGGTGACTGACCTGACAGCCGCAGCCAGCCGTATCTACTTTACCGAGCACGCCAAAGTACCGGCCGAGTCCAGCTACCACCCGGGCTTTGTCAGCCGCAAGAAGCAGGGTCTGCCCTGGGTGATGGATCTGCTGGCCAAGGCCTGATCCTCACTCGTCATTACCTATTCCCAAGCCCTGCCACTGCGCAGGGCTTTTTCATCGCAACCGCCAGTCGCACTCCCCCCTCTTGCTGACCATCTTGCTCACCACTGCAGTCTCTCGCTTACTCCTTTCACGGCTTATTGACAGTTAACGCCATAACTTTGCTTACATATTTGCGGCTGTTATTTATCAGGGCTTTGCTGCAGGATAATCGCCGCGCACAATCTTTTCAGTTTCCATTCAGGTGATCGATGAACATAACCCCCAAGCAGAGAACCCTGGCCATCACCATGCTGATCGCCGTGGTGCTCCTCGGCTGGCTAATCTGGCCCAGTCAACCCCCCAAGGCGATGCTGACCGCTCAAGTGACCCGCGAGGATATTGCCCAGACCGTACTGGCCAGTGGCGTGCTTCAGGCCGTGGAGCAGGTGGATGTGGGGGCTCAGGTCTCCGGTCAGGTTACCAAGCTGGCGGTCGAGGCCGGTGATCAGGTCAAACAGGGAGACCTGCTGGCCGAGATCGATCCCCTGATTGCCCAGAACAACCTCAAGACGGCCGAGGCGGAGCTTGCCAGCAACCGCGCCCAGCTCAAGATCAAGCAGGCTCAACTCAAACAGAACGAGCTCGCCTGGCGGCGCCAGCAGCAGATGTTCAAGCAGGAGGCGAGCTCACGGGCCGATCTGGAGAGTGCCGAGGCACTGCTGGCGGTCACCCGCGCCGAACTGCAAAACAGTCAGGCCAACATCGACAACGCCATCATCAAGGTGGAGCGGGCCAAAACCGAGCTGGGCTACACCAAGATCCTGGCACCGATGGATGGCACCGTCATCAGCATTGTGACCCGTCAGGGCCAGACCCTTGCTGCCAGCCAGACGGTGCCGACCGTGCTCAAGCTGGCCAACCTCGAGACCATGACGGTCAAGGCGCAGATCTCCGAAGCTGATGTCACCAAGGTCAAAGCCGGCATGCCGGTCTATTTCACCCTGATCGGCGATCCGGATACCCGCTATCAGGGTACGCTTCGCGCCGTGGAGTTAGCGCCTACCAACATCAACGATCAGGCCACCACAGGTACCACCACCAGCAATGCGGCTGTCTACTACTACGCCCTGTTCGATGTACCCAATCCCGACCATACCCTGCGGGTCGCAATGACCACCCAGGTGACCATTGTGCTCGGCGAGCGCAAGCAGGTGCTCACTGTGCCGCAAACCGCCCTCGGCAAGTCGCTGGGTGACAACGAGTATGAAGTCACCGTGATTAAGGACGATGAAACAACCGAAACCCGCCATATCAAGACTGGTATGAAGGACGAGATCCGCATTGAGGTGATCAGCGGGCTGAGTGAGAAGGAGGAGGTGCAGCTCAATCACAGTGCCCCCGCCGACAATGATGAGATGGCGGTGATGCTATGAGTGAGCCCCTGAACCAGCTGCCGTTGATCCAGCTGAAAGGGGTCGAGCGACGCTACCAGAGCGGCGACAGCGAAGTCACCGTGCTCCACCCTCTTGATCTCACCATCTCGGCAGGAGAGATGATCGCCATTGTCGGCGCGTCCGGCTCCGGCAAGTCGACCCTGATGAACCTGCTGGGTTGTCTGGATAGCCCGAGCAGCGGCCAGTATCTGTTTCGCGGTCAGGACACCGCCACCATGGATGCGTTGGCGCTGGCCCGACTACGCTGCCACCACTTCGGCTTTATCTTTCAGCGCTACCACCTGCTGCCCCACCTCGATGCCGCCGCCAACGTGGAGATCCCCGCCGTCTATGCCGGCACCAGTCGCCCGGATCGCCAGGCACGTGCGCGTCAGCTGCTGGGCAGACTGGGGCTGGCCGATCGCAGTCACCATACACCGGGCCAGCTCTCCGGCGGTCAGCAGCAGCGGGTCAGCATCGCCCGGGCGCTGGCCAATGGCGGCGAAGTGATCCTCGCCGATGAACCGACCGGCGCACTGGATAGTCAGAGCGGCAAGGAGGTGATGGCGATCCTCAAGGAGCTGCACGCCCAGGGCCACACTATCATTCTGGTCACCCACGATATGAACGTGGCCAGCCATGCCGACCGGATCATCACCCTCAAGGATGGTCGGATTGAACAAGATAGCGGCCCGTGCCAAACGGCCGCGTTGGCCCCAACCACCACCATAGACCCTCAAAAAATAGTGCCCAATAAAGGCGCCATTGGCCACGACTGGGATCGCTATCGGGAAGCAGGACGGATGGCGATGCATGCCATGCTCGCCCACCGGATGCGCACCTTCCTCACCATGCTTGGCATCATCATCGGCATCGCCGCCGTGGTGAGCGTGGTCGCCCTTGGTCAGGGGGCGCGCGCCAAGGTGATCGACCAGATCAATGCAATGGGCACCAACACCATCGAAATCTTCCCGGGCAAGGGGTGGGGCGATGAGAAGATGGCCAGCATCCAGACCCTCAACAAGGGGGATCTCGATGCCTTGCTGGGGCAACCCTATCTCGCGGGCGCCAGCCCAGAGATTGGCAGCTCCGGCCAGTTGCGCTATCGCAACAAGACCAACAGCGGCAACGTGACCGGAGTCGGTAACGACTATTTCAAGGTGAAGGGGATGACGTTGGTCAGTGGTCGCTTACTGGAGTGGCAAGATATCCAGCAGCGTGCCGCCGTCGCCGTGGTAGACAAGAAGAGCATCACCAGCCTGCTTGGCAAGGATGATCCGGTCGGCAAGGTAGTGCTGGTCGGCACCCTGCCGGTGCGTATTGTCGGAGTGGTCTCGCAGGAGACCGGCTTTGGCCCCACCAGCCAGTCGGTCAATATCTGGCTGCCCTACAGCGCGGTGATGAGTCGCCTCATCTCGCAGCACCACTTCAGCCAGATCACCATCCGGGTCAAAGACGGGGTACAACCGGCACTGGCCGAGCAGGCGGTGATCGAGCTGATCACCAAGCGCCACGGGGTGAAGGATTTCTTCACCTTTAGCAGCGACAGCATCATCAAATCGGTGGAGAAAACCACGGCAACCATGACCTTGATGGTCTCGGCCATCGCGGTGATCTCGCTGATCGTCGGTGGGGTGGGCGTGATGAACATCATGCTGGTGTCGGTGGTGGAGCGTACCCGCGAGATCGGCATTCGCATGGCCGTGGGCGCCCGCCAGTCGGATATCCTGCAGCAGTTTCTGATTGAGGCTGTGATGGTGAGCCTGCTGGGGGGGATCTTCGGCGTCGGCCTCTCGCTCGGTATTGGCGCGCTCTTTTCACTGCTGGTGGACTCCATCAAGATGCAGTTCTCGCTCTTCTCCATCCTGATGGCCTTTGGCTGCTCGTCACTCATCGGGATCCTGTTTGGTTACCTGCCGGCACGCAATGCGGCGCGGCTCGACCCTGTTGTCGCACTGGCGAGGGAATAACAATGCACAAACTCTCCTGGCTGGCTCTCTCTATGGCCCTCAGCGGCTGTAGTCAGCACAGCACCTATCAAAGGCCCGAGCTGGCGATCGCTCCAGCATGGCAACAAGCAGAGGGCGCCCAACTGGCTGCGCAGGCTGGCCCCTGGTGGCAGGAATTTCATGATCCCCGGCTCGACAAGCTGGTCGACGCTGTACTGGCCGCCAACCCTGACATGCGTGTGGCGGCCCTCAAGCTCAAAAGCGCCCGTCTGGGCGCCGAGCAGGCCGATACCAACCTCACCCCCTCGGTCAATGGCACTATCGCAGCCAGTGGCAACAAGGATCTGAAAACCGGCAAAGACACCAACAGTCTGGGCCCCTCGCTGAGCCTCAGTTACGAAGTGGATTTGTGGGGCAAGCTTGCCTCGGTGCGAGATCAGGCAAGCTGGGAAGCAGCGGCAAGCGAACAGGACCTCGCCAGCACCCGACTGCTGCTGATCGGCAATACCCTGGAGCAGTATTGGCAGCTCGGCTATCTCGGCTCTGCCATCGCGCTCGGAGAACAGCAGCTGGCCAACCTGACCCGAACCGAGCAGCTGACCCAGACCAAATACCAGGCTGGCGCCATTACCCGGCTCGATCTGGCGCAGGCACGCCAACAGTTGGCCGGAAAACAGGCTGAGCTGGCCTCCCTCAAGGCGCAGCAGGAGCAGGCTCGCAATGCCCTGCGTCTGCTGCTGGGACGCAGCAGCGGGCCACTGGAGTATGCACCCGCTTCCCTTGCAAACCAGACCATCCCTGAACTTGCGGTGGGTATCCCGGCTGATGTGCTGGCACGCCGCCCCGATGTCAAAGCGGCCGAATTGCGGCTGCGCAAGACGCTGGCAAAGGGGGACGAGATCCGCACCAACTTCTACCCCAGCCTGACCCTGACCGGCAGCGCCAGCACCGCATCCGATAGATTGGCGCAGGTGCTGCAAAATCCGGTAGGTACGCTGGGAGCCAGCCTCGCCCTCCCCTTCCTTGAATACAACCGCACCCAGCTCGCCATCGAAAGCTCAGAGCTGGATTACCAGATCGCTGAAACCGAGTTTCGCAAACAGCTCTACACCGCACTGGTGGAGGTGGAAGACAATCTGGCCGCACGCCACTATGGCCAGCAGCGACTCGATTATCTGCAGGAACAACTGAGTTATGCCCAGGAGGCCGAACGACTGGCCAAGGCTCGCTTCCAGGCGGGTGCGACCGGTGTACAGGCTTGGCTTGATGAGCAGAACCGACTGTGGGATGCCCAGCAGAGCCTGCTGGCCCAGCAAAAAGAGCAGCTCACCACCACAGCCAAAATCTATCGCGCCCTGGGTGGCAGCGATAGCGTGACGCCCCGATAGCGCTTCACCTAGCCATTCCCCACTCTGCCGGCAGAGTGGGGAATATCATCGCCATAGACCATACAGAATTTCCTCTCCCACACTGCAGCCGAACTTCATTGCCCATTATCAGGGGCAGTCATGGCAGCGCAGTCAATTACATGCATCGGTGACCCAGAATATACCGGCCATACCTTACAGCTATCTCTATCCCTCACGCTCCCTGACCAGAGATAACGGTTACCGGATATTCAATCAGCAGAGAGCTTGGCTCTTGCCGAGCGGCGCCCCGTGAATCGTGAGAGACATATCCGAAGCGCATATCTGCGCGACGCATACAAATAGCGATATCACGCAGTTAATCCTGCACGACAAAGTTAATCGCGAACAATGAGTGATATTGAGCAAAGTAACAGTGAAGTGAAACGACGGTAAAAAGGATACAAGCGAGGATGTAGATAACAGTGGGGCGAAGGGGCTGATTGGATAACCACGAGTAAAACGGCAAAAATAATGCCGCCCAAGGGCGGCATTATTCAATCTCGGAACCTGACGAATTAGATCAGGAAATCGTTCAAGTCTTTACCCAGAGCTACTTGAGCAGCAATGGCTTTCGGCATACGGCCTTGACCGGTCCAGGTTTTTTCCTGGCCATCTTCTTCGTACTTGTATTTAGCCGGACGCGGAGCACGCTTGCTCTTGGCTGCGCCAGTCGCAGCAGCCGGAGCAGCGGCAGTCGCCAGCAGCTCGCGAGGATCAATACCAGCCTGCTGCAACATTTCGGTGAATTCATTCAGCTTGCGCTGACGCTCTTCCTGTTCAGCACGCTCCTGTTCGACAGAATCGGCGCGCTCTTGGTAAACCAGGTCAAACTTCTCTTTAGCTTCCAGCAGTTGCTCAAACGGCAGCTCACGAATAGCCGCACGCAGACTGCGAATGTTCAGCAGAACTTTCAGAAACTCGTTCATTATTTCCTCACAAAAAATCGATCACAGGGATTACCGTGTCAGAATAGCATGGACAATTGATAACAACATACTGTTTTTCTGTATTTGTATTATTTTTTATTTTGTACTCACTATGCTCTCTTGACACGAAGCGTGATAACAAATCAATGCTCCGTTGTGATCGCAATCCCCCCTCCCTCTGATGGATTATGACCTCAAATATCATAGGGCTCATTAATACCCCATTACGCTCTATCAGAAGACTCCCGTTATAGTAGGTCCAAATATGTCAAACCACAGCAACCTTGATATTCATCAGGTGAAATACTAAAACTAGCAAGTAACTTGTTTGCAGAAAAAACTCAAGCAACCATAAAATTTAACCATTGAAATCATAGTGTTAGAATGCTTTCGATAATGATTTCATATGTCTGAAGAAACATGAAAAGCCTGCATTTGAACATAACAGGCTTTAACCTTTTGTTAGATTACGCTAATTAGCGAGAGCATTACTTTGTACCGATTGCTCAACACTACTGGTCACCGATGTCGCTACAGAACCAGTGAGAAGAGGCTCAGAAGGATAGAGTTTGAGAGCTTCTAGACGCATCGCATTAGCAGCCTCTTTGCGACCTAGTGCGTTAAGTGCGATCACCATATTGGCGTATATGTTGGCACGTGGAGTATGACGTACAAAGGCCTGCCCCCACTCCAGATAAGCCTCCAGTTCAGCCTTGTTGTGTGTCTGCAAACCGACCATTAGACGGACAGCGTTTACATCAAACTCTACTCGTGTCAGCCATGCCATAGGATTGATAATCTCCAGCAACAGCGTCGGCTCTTTATAACCTCCTCGCTCGTATTTGGTGACGACCCAAGCGGTATGAAGGGCAGTCAGCATAAATGGGACAACCAATAAAGGAATGGCTATTGCAATAAATCGCAACAACAACCAGGGACGATACCCCATATCCCACCACGATGATCTACCACAACGCACAAGACAGGTTTCTTCAATCTCGCTGTCAACGACATAAATCAGCGTCAGCAACAACCACCACAACACGATCGCATGGTAAAAGGGATATTCCGTCTGGGTATGGAGCAATATCGGTGTAACCAGGGCAAGCAGTGCCATGGCATTTACCCAACGAACCTTCGCCAGACGCCACAACAATGCCCCTCCCATGATCACTATGCCAACCATGGGGGCAATGCCCCCCTCAACAGACCAATAGAGAAACTCGTTGTGGGGGTGGTCGAGGTTGTAAATTACCATTCCAATATTTGGATCTACCTGCCGAGCCTCTGTGTATGCGTGGAAGAATGCAGATTCAAATCCACCATATCCGACTCCCAGTAACCAGTTCTGAAAAAGTAAACGAAACGTAAAAGGCCAGATATCTGACCGGGCACCACCCGAAAGATATTCATTCATCCCCCGACTCACACCTGACACCCAATACTGAGAAGCGAATCCAAGAACTGCTCCCAGCAAGACCAGGCCGAGCATTCGTACCAATAAACGTTGACGATGCAACTGGGGTCCAAGCAGAATAAATGCTAGCAATCCCCCAAGCTGCCCCACCCGAGACTGCAGCACAATCAACAACAGGCTTGCGGCCAAAATCACCCCATAGCTAACCCTTCGCAACCAAACGTGATCATTGCCGCGTAGCACCAGCCAAATGGCCAACGCAATCCCGGTGGCCATAAAGGTCGCCATCACATTTGGCTGTTGAAAGATCCCGTACGGACGATTTGCGTTGGTGTCGTAGCCAATCCAGTTACCTGGCGTCAACAAATAGAACTGTACAAGACCAAGAGCAGCTTCCATTGCGATCGCAATCAAGACGAGATAGAGCAAGCGATCACGCTGTAACCGTTTAAAGCGCCATTGATACAGACCGAATAAAAACAAGAGACCAGCAAATAGCCCCAATAATCTGGGCATAGCATAATCCTTGAGTGGAAATCCTGGATAGAACATGGGAAGCAGAAGCAAAAGTGCACCAATCCATAAAGCCGCTTGTAGTCGAGAAAAGACCAAACGTTGGCGTAAAGTCACTTGCCACAACCCCAACCCAATTGCCAGCGAGGCAAATATCCATCCCCATGCGTTAAACGGCAGATAGAGCCCAGCGCCTCCCGGGTTATGCATAAAAAAATGCATCCCCAGCAACCAATAGAGCGCACATAAAACCATCATGATTCGCGTTAACATCACAGCCCAGCTCCTTAGGCCCACCCATTATTGAAAGGGCATACAAGATACAGACAAAAAGAGAGGGGGCACATTGCCCCCTCGATTACATCAACGATTCCTATTATGCCTCTTCTGGTCGGCGAAATGCATGGCGAATCAGAACAATACCAATACCAACCATTCCTCCAAGCAGGGTCGCCAACACCACAATCAAGGGACGTTTCGGCTTGTCAC
This sequence comes from Aeromonas sp. 600774, assembly GCF_049175075.1. Classification (NCBI taxonomy): domain Bacteria; kingdom Pseudomonadati; phylum Pseudomonadota; class Gammaproteobacteria; order Aeromonadales; family Aeromonadaceae; genus Aeromonas; species Aeromonas sp. 600774. The sequence continues at coordinate 12,536 of NZ_JAAKUJ010000016.1, read as the reverse complement.
GGCTAAGGGCTTCATCTGGAGCATCAAGATAGGAGAAAGGACGAAATGAAATACCGTCCAAAGATATGCTTTTTAAACGTGCCATCTTTACCTGCAGAGACTGCAATTTGGGTTGATAAACCTCAAGGTCGATAGATTTCAGTAATGACAGTTTTTCCTCCAAACCTTTCGAACCCAAAGAAATGAGGAGACGATCCCGAACGTTATAATTTTCCAATGGAGCACTGACTCCAGCCGCTTTGGCTACTTTGTTAGCCATCGCCAATTCTACTATTTCCTGTTGCAGGGCACGTTTAGTGTCCTCCTGCATGATCAGGTACTCAGTTTTCATGCCATCCAACTGCAGATCACGCTGTTCAGTGAGTCGGTGTATCAACTGCTTTTGTTGCAGCTTGACAATGTAGTCAACATACCCTTTCAACATTGCCAGCGACCTTTCGGAAGTGGGGGCCGCAAACTTGAGCTCAACACCCGGCACCTCCCCCTTCTTATCTACGGGCTGAGCCGTGACGGATTTACTCCAGTCGCGCAGCCAACGCACCTGCGCCTTGCTATCTAACCCATGGTTTTTTACAACCTCTGCAAATAAAGGGCTGGCTTTGAGATAGTTACGGCGATTCTCGTAACTGTTGAACTCCAGAATAAATTCCTGGTGTAGATCTTTACCACTGGGAAAACCGCCAAGACCCAATGCAGTTGCATGCTTTGCCACTTTCAGCATCGGAGTCATGTCCTCCGGCTTAGGCTCTGCAACCACTGCCGAAGCTGACCACTGCTGCGGAGCCAACAACGCATAAGAGATACCACACACTGCAAATACGCCAGCAATAAGCACTATCAGCAGCTTCTGGCGCCACAACACCAGCATCAGCTCACGAAAATCAATCTCATCAGAAGCAGCAGGTACTACCCACTGTGCCGGTACATCTGGACTTTTTTCTTTCATCACTGTCTCACGTTAGGTTAAAACAAAAGATACAGGCATTTCAGTATGTAGCAACTCAAACAATTCGATATATGCACAAGGACTGGTCTAAAATAACATGAGTGCCCAGTTAACTAAAACTCATTGTTTCCGTCTAATCCAAGCTAAAAAACGCCATATTGAATTCAACCCCCACAAATAGAGCATAAAAAAACATAAAAAAAGAATAAAACTTAATAATTCAGGAGCTCGTATTGACTCGAAGTAAATACCAATTACAGCACATACTGTTGCCAAAAAACAAATAAAGCACAACGCCTGATTAGGAGATAACCCCGCGCGCATACATATATGATGTAAATGTTCTCTGTCAGGTTTAAAGGGGGAGTGTCCTTTACGAATGCGCCTAATCATAATCGCTACCATATCAATCAACGGTATAGCAATTAACCATAATGCTGTGACAGGATACATCTGCGCTTTAGGACCTTGCGTACCTTGTAGCAAGGTCCAGATAACTGTAAAGCCTATCAGCATACTTCCAGCATCCCCCATAAAAACCTTGCGACGCGTTCCAAAAGGAAATCCCAGATTAAGAATGACATAGGGGATGACAACGATCATCATCAATAGACAAAACCGAGCTAATAATAACTGTTCGTCAATATAATTAAGGTACGCTAACCCACCAAAGGTGACTAGAGTTAATCCACCTAGCAAGCCATCGATACCATCAACCATATTAAAAGCATTGATGGCGCCCAGAACGGCAAAAACAGTCACAATATAACCAAGAGGCCCTAATACAATTTCATGGCCAAAGGCTAACCCCCCCAAACTTTTTAGAGAAAGTCCAGCGCCAAAGATCATGGTACAAGATATTAATATCTGCACGACCAAGCGGATACGATAGTCAACATCATATTTATCGTCTATTGCACCCATGATAACCAAGACGGAAGCACATAAGACATAGATATCTGAACTAGTTAATAAATCAGGTTTGAACCATAACGCCAACATCAAAGTCAAATAGATAGAAATCCCACCAACCAAAGGAACTGCACCTTGGTGTAGTTTTCGCTCATTAGGCCGGTCAACTAGATTTATTTTTTTTGCCATCTTTCGTAAAAAAAACAAGCATATAAATGCTGTGATGAAAAAAATTGCATATTCCATTCTATGCCACCAAAGAAAGATATAAATATATGGTTAGAAATAAAATCAATTCAATCAAAAATAAAAGCCAGCCCCTAATAAATTAAGCAATTAAAATCAGCATCAATAAAACGATTAAACGAAAAGCTGTTCATATTTATCGACTACACTACGCCATTGATATTTATCATTTGCAATTTGCCTCATCCTCTCCCCGGAATGAACTACATGTTCATCATACTTTTCAATAAGCTGGCGCAACGTTTCTATGCTATTAAAATATAGAGCACTGTTATCTGTAGTATAGCGATTGAAAATACAATCAAATGCATATATTGGCATGCCAAATTGCATGGCTTCAACCAAAGAAGGATTGGTACCCCCAGCAGAATGACCATGCACGTATCCCTTACATTGCCTTCTCATCTTATAGAGTACGGAGATATCATAAATAGGATCAACAATCTCTATATTTTCATAATGCGAAAACCTGCTTTTAAGCGCACGACCATATTCACTTGCCTCCCAGTTACCAATGAAGCACAATTTCTCTCTAGATTTAGAAAAGGCAGTCAGGATCAATTCAATATTATTCTCAGGCTCTATCCGACAAAGTGAAAGATAAAAATCATCTTTGACATAATTTTCCTGATGTTCGACTTGTAATGCATGGTCTCCACCATAAGCTATGACCTCACTGACAACACCATATTCATCCATTACATAATCAGCGATACCCTGATTATCTGATACGACAGCATCTGAAAAACGAACGGCAAGTTTTTCCGAAAATTTCAAAAATTTTTTCGTCAGCCATCCCCACTTGTCGCGCCGCCACTCCAGTCCATCAATATTCGTAACAATACGTGACGAACTAAACAACCGATAGATGGGTAAAAACAAACAACCAGAGACCCCCAATATCAATGTGACATCAGGTTTTTTCTTAAGGCAAATTATCAGACTTAATATATCATAAGGTATACTAGAGACCCCATTAGCCTTGATCGGGAGATATAACAACGAAGCATCTTTATAATTTTCAGATTTTGTCTGATAGGAGTAAGAAGAGCAAAAAATATGATAATTTATACTTTCCGACTGATAATCAACAAGGTTCTGCACTAAAGACTCAAAGCCACCATAGCACGCCGGGACACCTACAGTACCAACAATATAGACTCTTTTCATTTCATTGCACACCCTATAACTTTGAAATCAATATTTTTGGGAAAGCGTTTTGGAGAGGAAAGCACCATTAATTATTCTATATTTCCGATAAGATCCAACCAAAAGACCAATCAAACAATAGAAAAACATAGATAGCTTAGGCACTTCAAACAGTGGACCGCTTAAGAAATATATTGGCGAAAGAGAAAAGAACCAGAAACAAGAGTTGAAAAATACTTTATCATCTAAATTATTAACTATGAGTTCAGCTCTCTTTGATATACATGACAGAATAATAATAATAGTTATAAATGTTACTAAGCCCACAACCCCATACTTATACAGTAAATAAGCATATATCGATTCTAAATAAATATCTTTCCCAACCCCAACCCCAAACAATGGATTGGATGATATCGCATCCCATGCGAATAAAATCTGATTAATTCTGGTATTAAAAGAACCAGAACCACCACCAGAAAAATCCAAACCGCCAGAAATTAAATAATTTATACCGGACACTACATATAAAAATCGAGTTTCAATTTCAGTTGAAAAATAATTTAAGAATGAGCTACCTACTACCAAAGCCATTAATATGAAGAATATTACTTTGAAGTCATAAACTCTTCTCACAAAGAGATTGAACACCTTAATTGAAATAAGAATGGATGAGACCAATATAAAATTTCTACTTTGTGTCAAAAAAATCAGAACAAATATTACTACAGCAATCATGAAATTCACAAAGTATGATTTAACTTCAACTCGTTTTTCTACTAGATAGCAAAATCTAGTAAAATAAAAACAAAGTCCCCAAAAAAGAAAGAATGCGTAGTGATACGTTGTATTAAACAGAGAAGTCAGCTTATCAGATAAGATATCTAGTGATTCTCTTTTATATAAAAAGAAACTTATTCCTGGAATGTAAATTTCAACAAATGAAACTAACATAGATATGATCAATACACAAACATATACTTTTTTAAATTTTTCATTAGGTGACTCAACAATATAACCATACACATAACCGACGATTGAATATAACAAAAAATAAATGATTTTCAATCCAGAAAACACATCTGATGCATCATTATTAGAATTTATGAATGTGATACATGTAGCCACTAAAAAAATTAGGAAAAAAATCAAAAAAGCTATAAAATCACTGAGCTTTACTTTTAAAAAAAATGGCAGAGTCAATACTGGTAGCAAGCTTATTCCAAGCACATGATACATCATACCATTGGTATAAGTAGGGAATATAGGAAATACACAGCTCAAAATAAAAGAAATAGTGAATATTATTTCAAAGTGACTTTTATTTATCACAAGAACCCTCATTCATTAATATATTCATCGAATTCTCAAGACGCGTAGAAAAATAGGCCTCATCTGGGATACTATGAGAGATAGAATTATCGCCACTTGTTTTCTCTAGCAATTTTATATCAGCATCAAGATCTGTTGACTCATTGTAATTAACTATAAACATCGAATTATATTCGTAATTTATTGATGTTATACATGGTGTATTATTCTTCAGGTATTCATATAGTTTAAGCGGGGAACCATCATGACTTTTCTCAGCCAAGTACGGTAATAATCCAATTTTGAACGAGGATATTAAACGTGGTAATTCATTATATGTAAAACGTCCTTTAATATGTACGCCATTACTGCGTAATTTATTGGACACACTTTTATCATATACTTCACCGTATACAACAACGCTATATCGTTTAGCCAAAGAACAGACAAAATCCACATCAAACTTGTCAGTCACAAAACCAACAAACCCAAAATCATACTCTGCCGCTTTATTACACTGAACACGATCGGAAAATTTACTCGTGAAAACGCCGTTTGGTACAATATCAAAGTTAAGCATACGATGCTTGGTGATGGCATGGGCTGCGGCGCCACTGACAGCTGTCATAAAATGATAATTGGCGGCAACATACTGATATTTCAGATCAACCAATCTTTTCTCTTGCTCGCTAAAACAGTTATGTTTGGTGAAATTGTCTATCATATCGTACCAATACATAACTCTGTCAGACTGAACCAAAGGAAATATCGCAAAGGGTGTGAAGTCTATAACCAGTAGAGTATTGTTACCATGTTGGCAATAGTTACTAACAAACAAATCAACATGCTCATTATAACAACCAACTGTCCATGCTCGTTTCTTCAGTGGCCCAAGTAAGTCAAAGCTAGTAACATCAATTACGTTAACACTGTCATAATTAAATTTTTGTTTTCTTTTATTCAAGATTCTTTCATATAAACTGACGGGCCTGTTTAGAACAGTAATACTATTTACATGTTTATTATCTGATAGCACTTCTAGAAATTGAAGATCACGCACTGCAGAACCATAGCAATGCCAAAAATAGAGATCACGATATGGAATAAACAGTATATCAAACATAGCCAGCATTCTCTTGGAGATAAAAAGTGGGGTATATCATATACCCCAAAAAATTATTGCTATAATACGATTTTATCAATGCTATTAAGATTCATTAGCTTTGATTTCAAGTCATACACGAAACCACAAGGTTTAACACAATGATAGAGTTCATGATCATGAATAAATATATCATGAGGCACCATTAGAGCAACTACATCATATTTTTTCTCTGGCTCCAGTTTATCAATCATTCGAATGCCATATTCAGTATATACTTCATCTGAATTAGCTACGGGATCGAAAACATCTATATTCAGGTTATATTTTTGCAATGTATTATAAACATCGATCACTTTAGTATTTCTAATATCAGGGCAATTTTCTTTGAATGTAAAACCGAGTATGAGAAGGTCAGAGCCAGGAACAATCATTCCTTTTCTCACCATGCCAGAAATTATTTGGTCACTAACAAAACCCGCCATTCCATTATTTATTTCTCGTGCAGAACGGATCATGTCCGGTGAGTAATTGAACTCGTTAGCTTTCTGCAATAAATAATATGGATCAACCCCAATGCAGTGTCCGCCTACCAACCCAGGGGTCAATTTAATGAAGTTCCATTTTGTACCTGCCGCATCTAAAACATCAGATACGTTGATATTCATCTTGTTGAACATCATGGCGAATTCGTTCATCAGGGCGATGTTCACATCACGTTGGGTATTTTCGATAACCTTTGCAGCTTCGGCAACTCTGATTGATGTAGCTTTAAATGTACCCGCAGTGATAATAGAACGATATAACTTATCAACAAATTCAGCAACGTCAGGGGTGGAGCCTGAGGTAATTTTCTTAATTGTAGTAAGACGATTTATCTTGTCACCCGGATTGATTCGCTCTGGGCTATAACCGGCAAAGAAGTCTTGATTGAACTTCAGTCCAGAAACACGTTCAATTTCAGGAATGCAGTCATCTTCTGTAGCTCCCGGGTAAACCGTAGATTCATAGATAACAATATCCCCTTTTGATATTACCGAACCAATCATTTGGCTTGCCTTCAATAATGGCGTCAAGTCCGGCTTGAAATGTTTATCTACTGGTGTTGGGACAGTAACTATATAGACGTTGGAATCTTTAATACTTTCGATATTGTAGCTATATATCAAGCGGGTTGCTTCACTCAACTCTTCGGAGGTACATTCTTTAGTAAGATCAATTCCCTTCTGCAGTTGCAGTACGCGTTCTTTATTGATATCAAAGCCCACAACATCAAAATTTTTTCCAAATTCTACAGCCAGTGGTAATCCCACATACCCAAGACCAATAATCGATATTTTTGCGGATTGCATATTTAGTTCCAAATTTAATGAAGTTTACATCAACGTGACAATTGGTAACATTAGAAATAGTTAATCAATGAAGTTTTTTATATCGCATTTTAAAAAACATTATGAATAATGGCTTATTGTTTTAGCAATTTTATTGATTGACATTTTTACTTCATGCCTGTAATCAAAAATACAGAACAATAATAATCCAAACCAAAAACAATATATATATGGAGCAGCACTAGCCTGCTTTAACGAGCCAATAATAGAACCTATGACAGCTAACAATGTATAAATATACATTCTAAACCTTGGCAAGGATTTCCAGACATAGATCGAGAACTCAGTTCTAAACACAAGAAATGCCCAAAATGATACAGCTGTACTACTGGCTGCACCAGCTGCACCAAAACTAGGAATTAAAAAAAAGTTGCACGTTATGTTAACTAAAAGTGCCAAGATACATGCTAACATTGAATATGCTGATTTACGTGCAATACCAATCCCAACAACGGTAGTTTCCGATAGTGTATAAAATAACGGATAGGCTAGACAAGCGACCAATATCCATTGTACCGAAGAGTATTGAGCAGGTAAGAAAAAAGATATTATCCATGACAGCATCCCAGCTAAACAAAAGATAATGACAACAAACAGTACGGTATAACGGCCAACCATTGTGATCTTATCATACCCTTCGTCTTTACTTGCCCACTTGTAGACCATCGGAGCCCATACAGTAGAGAATACAGACTGAAAAATTGTGGCTGCTGCAGCGAAACTGACCGAAACAGAATAAATAGCCAGCTCGCTATAACTACTCCATCGACTTAATAGGATTCTATCCAGTGAGGTCATTCCCCAAAAAGCAAGACCACCCAGAATTAATGGAAAACCAAAGCTTAACATTTTTTGCAACTGTAATATGTTTACTTTCTCAAAAAAACTCTGGTACCATTCACTACGAGTATTCCAAGCAAAAATAGAAAAAGCCAACATGATTGCCAATGTATTAGCCAGCAAAAGACATTCAAATGTTTTGGCAAAATCAAATAATAGAAAAAAAAGAATAATGACGAGTAAGAAAGCTTTAGGTAATAGCTGGCTCATTGAGAATGCTAGACCACGCTCATTCATTCGTAATACTAGTGACAAAAATCGCGACAAGAAACTGCAAAATAATGCGATTGCAAGTAACCAGCTAACTCCAATAGAGTCTAGACCAAATATAATTTTGGATAATAATGGGCCAAATATCAAGCTTACAGCCAGGGTGGCTACCAGTAATATTAAACCAGGTACCACTGTAGTTTTTAATAATAATGATTTGTTATCTGCCTCATGAAATTCACGAACATAAGCTTGATCTAAGCCAAGAGTAAAAAATAATGTCGCAAAACTCAACACGACATTAAGCAATGCCATCCTACCCACATCCTCTTGGCTAAAAATCCAAGCAATTATCGGGAGTGAAATGATCCCGAATAATGCTCCACCAACGGGGCCAATAGCAAAAAAGAATATTTTTTGAGGTGTCATATAACCGTCTTTTTTACGTTAGCGTTTGACTTCAAACAGTTACGAAAATATTTCTTTCAGCTGCTTAACCAAATTATCCTCACTAAAATAATTGCGTATCTTTTCGTTATTTGAGAGCGATATTTTAGGTTCTTGAGGCTTTAGCTCCAAGTTATCTAGTGAAAAAACTTTTATATCCAGCTTGGTGAATAAATCATAAGAACTGGTATCAGCGCACATATAAAGAGTTTTACCACGTCCCAGCAGATTAATCGCATTACCCATTGCCTGTTGCCGATTATGAGCAAATACGGCAATGTCAACTTCATCCAGTATTTTATTGTATTCATCCAACGACATAAAATCCATCAGAGCATGAAACTTGTCGCCAAACATTGCCTCGCCCTGTTGCTTAATTTGCTCAGCGTAAGCGAAATCACCATAAGATAATGGGCAATATATCTTGTCAACATGATTATTTACATCAAGCTTTACTAGTTTATCAAAAATTCGTTGATGATTATTAGTAACGTCTGCAGAGTTTCCCACTAACAGACTTACCTTAGTGGTATTTTCTGCATATTTCCTTGTTAATCGAGATAAATCTAAGTACCCACCATTGTAAATATTACTCTTATACATAATGCAGTCATAGCGGTGACCCTTAGCATTATACCACTGCTGAGCTTTATGGTAATCTCCTTCTATATAAGTAATAAACCCATCTAATCGACTTATCAAAAAATACCGAAACAATTCCATAACACGATAACGAGCATTTTTAACTGGCAACTCATGATAATATAAATCGCCCCCCCAAATTACCCATAAACACTTATGATGTAACCAAGGCATGAAGCACAGCATTGCAACTAAATGGGGGGAAAAAAGTCCATGTAATATGACCTTATCATTATTATGCAAACACTTTATTATTTTAAATATAGATCTAAAACTATTAACCCTTCGACAATTAAACATTGTCTGTGTTTGTTCATAGTGATATTGGCTTATATCGCCAAAAGTTATGACTGTATGGGTTTCGTCAGTGAAATTACGCTTAAGAATATCTATAAACCCGGGGATAAACTTATCTAAGCAGGCAAGATGTAATATTTTTTTTCTCATTTCAGCTCAATAAAAAGACCAATCTGATTGCAAATATACGCCACTTGTTCATCAGTTAACTCATAGAATAATGGCAGACGAACTAACGTGTCAGTGAAAAAATCCGAATGGGGCAATTCATTGCCTATATATTGGTCTTGGTAAAATTCACTTTTATGCAAAGATAAATAATGAAAAACTGCATGTATATCATTATCTTTTAGATGATTTATCAAGGCCGTACGTTGCTCAAGGCTTTCACATACTAAATAAAACATATGTGCATTATTAGTAGCATACTCAGCCACTTTAGGTAGCTTTATATTAGTATTTGTCAATTTAACTGACAAGTTATTATAATAATGTTGCCATATCGCTTTTCGCCTTGCCTGAATAGCGTCAATATTTTCAAGCTGAGCATAGAGATAAGCAGCAATGATATCAGATGGAAGAAAGGATGAGCCAATGTCTACCCAACCATATTTAGCAACTTCACCACGAAAGAATGAAGAACGATTAGTTCCTTTCTCACGGATAATTTCTGCACGATGTATATACCGCTCATCATTAATAGCTAATAGCCCGCCTTCACCCGATATTATGTTCTTGGTTTCATGGAAGGAAAAGGTACCAAAAGTACCAATACTGCCGAGTGGTTTCCCTTTGTAATAGCTATCTATCGCTTGTGCCGCATCTTCCACCACAGGAACATTATATTTCTTAGAAATTGCCATGATTGCATCCATATCACATGCAACACCTGCATAATGTACCACTACAATAGCTTTTGTTTTGGAAGTAATTAGCTTAACAAGCTGTTCAGGATCAATATTTGGGTGGTCTGCATAGCTATCAGCAAAGATGATTTTCGCTCCTCGCAACGCGAATGCATTGACTGTCGAGACAAACGTATAAGACGGAGCAATAACTTCATCACCAGGCTGGATGTCTAACAATAGGGCAGCCATTTCTAAAGCGTCTGTGCACGATGTAGTCATCAAAACTTTTTTAAAACCATAACGCGTCTCAAAAAAATCATGACATTTTTTGGTAAACGCTCCATCGCCAGAAATTTTTCCAGCAGCAACAGCTTGAGCGATATAAACTACTTCTCGACCATGTAAATATGGCTTATTAAATGGAATCATAATTAGCTCACCGTCATATAAATTTAATATAATGCACCATTAATAGAGTAATCAGCGCCATTAATATATGATGCATCTTTTGAAGATAAAAAACAAACTAATGTTGCAATCTCATCTGGTGTTGCAAATCGTCCAGTTGGTATATCTTTTTTTATTTTATTAAGGATATCCACACTAATACAATTTATCATATCTGTTTCTGTATATCCTGGCGATATGGAATTTACGGTTACCCCTTTAGCGGCACCTTCTAAAGCTAAGGCTTTTGTAAAACCTAAAACACCAGCCTTTGATGCGCAATAATTAACCTGTCCAAACTGTCCTTTATGTGCATTAACAGAAGATATATTTATTATTCTACCAAATCCGTTAAGCCTCATATGAGAAAATACAGGCTGAGTAATATTAAATAAAGATATAAGATTTACATTAATTACTGATAGCCATTCGTCATTGGTCATTTTATGAAAAGGCTTGTCGCAAGTTACTCCTGCATTATTTACCAACACATTCGGCATCAACTCATTATCTGACAAATATGAATATAGATCATCACAGCTCTTTTTTTCTGTCAGATCCAACTTATACGATGTCACATTTGGCAATTCAACTGGTGCAGGTGTATTTTTATATGTATACACAACACGATGATTTAGTGCCGCCATCTTTTTTACAATGGATAATCCAATCCCTCGACTACCACCAGTAACAAGCACATTCATAAAAATCCCTTTTACTTACTATTCAACTCAGTAATGTATTTCTCTTCTAACTCTAAAAGATCCATTTTTCGCTCTTTGATTCGCTTAGCTGGGATACCAAAATATATACCCCATGGCTTAGTACTTTTCGTTACCATCGACATAGCACCAACAGAACACCCTTCAGATATAACAACACCTGGTAATATAGTACTTTTGGTTCCCACAATTACATGCTTTCCTATTGAGACAGCCTTGAATGTTTCCTTTTTGAATTTTTTGGGAATAGTTGGATTAGTCATTGTCTCACCTGAATAGTCATCACTTTGAGTGAAAACATGACAACCATATGCAAGTCCAGAAAAATCATCCATGGTGATACCTGATATTCCACCAGCCAAATTACAATAGGCTGCTATATGAACATTCTTACCTATTCTTATTACACCAGAAATAAGACAAAAATCATCTATTCTAGAATTATCATCAATAGTGATCTCTTCTGGATTATAAATAGAACATTTATCACTTATCTTAACATTAGCACCAATATGTTTGAATCCAATGTTTTTAAGCTGCTCTTCTGTTAAGAATGCCATTTAAATTCCCATCTCCTCAAAATGATATATAGCTACCGAAAGGCTGTTTTATGGAAAGATATAAAAAATACAAAAATCTTATCTTTTTATCATTTAACCAAATTACTAAAATGACAAATGGCTACAAAAATGGATCAGCATCAATAAATGAAGGTTGCTGTTGGTCTTTGTCTGATAGACGATAATCTATATATTGATCAGACCATGTTATGGCTAGTTGCCCATCGTTCCAGAGAATACCTCTGTCGCTATCTCTGCAATAATAATTTGTTGTCTTATATAAAAAATCTGCTGTTTCGGTCAAGGTTACAAATCCATGCGCAAATCCTTCCGGGATCCACAGCTGTCGCTTGTTTTCTCCAGAAAGGTGAACGCCTACCCATTGCCCAAAGGTCGGGGAGCTTTTACGAATATCTACCGCTACATCAAACACTTCACCGGCCACACAACGCACCAGTTTGCCCTG
>NZ_JAAKUJ010000015.1:0-148500 GCF_049175075.1 Aeromonas sp. 600774 | reverse complement strand
TGAAACGCGGTAGCGCCGATGGTAGTGTGGCATTCGCCATGCGAGAGTAGGACACTGCCAGGCACCCAATACAAGAAGCCCCGCTCAATGAGCGGGGTTTTTTATTGCCTGAAATTCATCACGTCGCCGGATTATTAGACTTCCCCCTTCTTGTCATTCATTGATTACCCTTCTAAAGCCCCAAAAAGACCTCTTTTTCTGTTCAATATTTGCTCACCAATTCAATGTGTTGGATACAAAAAGTACAGAATGTGATGCCTCTACCTTTCTTGTGATGTCTCCTCTGGTTTAATTCTTCAGTCCATATTGATGGACCAAGGAATCACAATAATTTAAGGAATAGACTCATGTTCAAGAGAACAGTAACGATGATGCTGGCGGCGGGAACCCTGGTATTAGGCGGTTGCGCATCCAATGGTGGTGCAGAGCAGGCGGGGGCAGACAACAGCGACTTCGGTGGCAAGTCCATCTACCTGCGCGGGGAGATGAACGACTGGATGGCGACTGATGAAAGCAAGGTAGTCAAGGTAGCCGACAAGCTCTACATGGCCAAAGGCACCCTCAAGAAAGAGTGGGCCCCCTACAAGTTCAAGTTTGCTGATTCAGGCTGGAGCTGCGGTACCAACTTTGGCTACAAGAGCCCGAGTGATGGTGTTGCCGTACTGGGTGGTGAGGCGGTGCCGGTCAACCCCTGCTCCAAGTATGAGGACATGAAGTTCTCACCAGATGCTGATGGCGTCTACGAGTTCTATCTGAATATGGCGGGTGAAACACCGACCGTTTACGTCAAGAAGCCCTGATCTATCTCTGAGTGTTAAATCTCTCAGCAAATTAATCAGTTAAGTGCCCTGGCCCAGAAATCTGCTGGCCGGGGCATTTTTTTAGGTTAGAATCGGCGCCCTCATGACATCAGGTGTACTATATGTTGTGCCATTAATTTTAGATGGCACCATTAGTTGTGTTTTCTGCTGTTGTCATGATGTTGATGCATTCACATAAGGTTGATTGAAAATGGCTAAATCGAACCCGGTGCTGGAGAGTGAGCTTGGCTCCCGCCTTATCCCCATGCAGGAAACGTCCCTCGAGATCTGGGATAGCAAGTATCGCCTCAAGAGCAAGGATGGCACTCCCATCGACAGCTCTATCGATGAGACCTACCAGCGGGTAGCCCGTGCTTTGGCGGAGCAGGAGCTGGAACCGGAGGCCTGGTATGAGTCTTTCCTGTGGGCACTGCGCAATGGTGCCATTCCGGCGGGCCGGATCACCTCCAACGCCGGGGCTTTTGAACACAAGCCTGCCACTTCGACCATCAACTGTACCGTTTCAGGCACCATCGAGGATTCGATGGACGATATCCTCGGCAAGGTGCACGAGGCGGGGCTGACCCTGAAGGCTGGCTGCGGCATCGGTTATGATTTTTCGACCCTGCGTCCGCGCGGTGCCTTTGTCTCCGGTGCCGGTGCCTATACTTCCGGCCCGCTCTCCTTTATGGATATCTATGACAAGATGTGTTTCACCGTCTCGTCAGCCGGTGGCCGTCGCGGCGCCCAGATGGGCACCATGGATATCCGCCATCCCGATGTGATCGAGTTTATACAGGCCAAGCGTGAAGATGGCCGCCTGCGTCAGTTCAACCTCTCTCTGCTCATCACCGAAGATTTCGTCAAGGCGGTGAAAGAGGATGCCCCCTGGTCGCTGATCTTCCCCTACACCGCTAAAGAGGTGGAGCAGGATGGCATTGCGCTGGACGATCCCGCTCAGGTGCTATGGGCCGACTGGCCCAACAAGGAAGGGGTTGTATTCAACGAGTTGGGGCAGGTCGCCTGCAAGGTCTACAAGACCATGCCAGCCCGCAAGCTGTGGAATGTCATCATGACCTCCACCTATGACTATGCAGAGCCCGGCTTCATCCTGATCGACAAGGTCAACCAGATGAACAACAACTGGTTCTGTGAAGAGATCCGCGCGACCAACCCCTGTGGTGAGCAGCCGTTGCCGCCCTACGGTGCCTGTCTGCTGGGCTCGGTCAATCTGACCAAGTTTGTGCGCGACCCTTTTACTGAAAACGCGGCATTCGATTGGCAGGCGTTTCGCAAGGTGGTGGCCATCTTTACTCGCATGCTCGACAACGTGGTGGAGATTAACCAACTGCCACTGGCCAAACAGCGCGAGGAGATCACAGCCAAGCGCCGGCATGGCATGGGTTTCCTGGGTCTTGGTTCGACCCTCACCATGCTGCAGATCAAGTACGGCTCTGCGGCATCCGTAGCCTTTACCGAGCAGGTATCCCAGGAGCTGGCGATGACCGGCTGGCAGGAGTCCCTGCGTCTTGCCAAGGAGAAGGGCCCAGCCCCCATCATGGAGCAGGAGTTTGAAGTGACTGGCAAGATGCTGCGTCTGCGCCCGGAAATGGCGGCTGATGGCATCAAGGTGGGCGACAAGGTGAAGGGCAAGGTGCTGCATGCGCGCTACAGCCGCTACATGCAGCAGGTTGCCGAAGTGGATCCTGCGCTGGTCGCCGAGCTGGCCGAAGTGGGTGGGCGTTTCACCCATCACAGCAGTATCGCGCCGACCGGCACCATCTCGCTGTCTCTGGCCAACAACGCCAGCAACGGCATCGAGCCGAGCTTTGCCCACCACTACAGCCGCAACGTTATCAAGCCGGGCAAGAAGAGCAAGGAGAGCGTCGATGTCTACTCCTTCGAGCTGCTGGCCTACCGCGAGCTGGTGAATCCGGCCGCCATGCCCTATGCCGATGATGAGGCGAGCCGTCTGCCGGACTATTTCATTACTGCCGATGACATCACCCCGGCGCAGCATGTGGACATTCAGGCGGCGGCCCAGCGCTGGATTGACTCCTCCATCTCCAAGACCGCCAACGTGCCGACCGATTTCCCGTTCGAGCAGTTCAAGGACATCTACATGTATGCCTCGGACTCCGGTCTCAAGGGGTGCACCACCTTCCGTTTCAACCCGGAGGCCTTCCAGGGCGTGCTGGTGAAGGAGAAGGATCTGGAGAACACCCTGTACGATTTCACCCTGGAGGATGGTTCCGTCATCTCCGTCAAGGGGAACGAAGAGATCGAATACGATGGTGAGCTGCACACTGCCGCCAACCTCTACGACGCCTTGAAAGAAGGCTATTACGGTAAATTCTGAGAACGACATTATGGTCAAGAAGATCGACAAAAAAATCGTCGCCTACAAGGTGCGTACCAAGGATGAACCGCAAGAAGATCTCTCTGCGCAGGATGACGTGGTGCACATGCACGAAACCGTGCTGCGCCCGGAGCGGCTGATGGGTACTACCTACAAGCTGAAGACGCCGGAGCATGTCTCCGAGCACTCGCTGTTCATCACCATCAACGACATTATTCTCAACGAGGGCACGGTGCACGAAACTCGCCGTCCGTTCGAGATTTTCATCAACTCCAAGAGTCTGGAGCACTACCAGTGGATCGTGGCGCTGACCCGCATCATCTCGGCGGTATTCCGCAAGGGGGGGGATGTCACCTTCCTGGTCGAGGAGCTGCGTTCCGTATTCGATCCCAAGGGCGGCTACTGGAACAAGGGCAAGTATGTGCCGTCGCTGATCGCCGAAATTGGCAACGTGATCGAGAGCCATCTCACCGAGATCGGCATGCTCAAGGCGCCGGGGCTGGACGAGCATCAGCAGGCATTTCTGGCCGAGAAGCAGGCCGAGTTGAAAGCCGCTCAGGAGGCTGAAGAGCAGCAGGCGAGCAGTGGTTTTCCGGCCAATGCCGCGCTCTGCTACAAGTGCCACACCAAGGCGCTGGTGCTGAAGGATGGCTGCATGACCTGCCTCAACTGTGGCGACTCCAAGTGCGGCTGACAGACATGCCCAAGTAGTTGAACGATAGAAAAAAGACCGGCCACAGTGCCGGTCTTTGTATTGCTGTTTTTATGCGCAATCAAATCAGGCGGCCCAGTGATTTGTTGCGCGATAGTAAAATCGGGCGTAGCGTTGAGGGTAATAAAACTGTCACGGCCGTGTGGTTTCAATGACATCTGAGATTCACACACGTGGCCCTTCAGTGCCAAGGAGGATGCTTATGGACAATACGGACCGAAAGCTGTTTATCCTGGATACCAACGTTCTGCTTCACGAACCCCTCGCTATCTACTCCTTCAAAGAGCACGACGTGCTCATCCCCATGACGGTGCTGGAAGAGCTCGATAACATCAAGGATCGCAACAAGGATGTCAGCCGCGACGCGCGGGTGGCCATTCGTGCGCTGGAAGATGTGTTCCGCGATGCAACCCCGGATCAGATCACCCAGGGCGTGCCGCTGGCTGGCGAAGCGAGCGGCAATATCTGCATCTTCAGCGATCACCATCTGCCGCAGGATGCCGAGGTCTTTACCGACAAGGAGGCCGACAACCGCATCATCAACGCGGCCCTCTATCTGCAAAAGCACGAGTTGAAGCGTCAGGTGGTGCTGGTCACCAAAGACATCAACATGCGCCTCAAGGCCAAGGGGGCCGGGCTTGCTCACGTTGAAGATTACCGTAGTGACCAGCTGATCGATGATATCCGCCTGCTGGCCAAAGGCTTTCAGGTGGTGCCCGGCAGCTTCTGGGAGCGGGTTGGCGAGTGCGAGAGCGAGACCCATGGCCGCGACACCATCCATGTGATCGATGCCAATCTGCTGGAAGGGGTTCATGTAAACCAGTATCTGGTGGATGAAGAGAATTTCTTCGCCGCCCGGGTGCTCAGCCACGATGGCAACAAGATCCGCATCAAGGATCTGGGCCGCGAGCGACTGATGTCCCGCAAGGCGTGGGGTGTCCATCCCAAGAATGTCTATCAGGGGATGGCGCTGGATGCACTGCTCGATCCGCACATCGATCTGGTGATCCTGACCGGCCCTGCGGGTTGCGGCAAAACCTTGCTGGCCATGGCGGCGGCTTTGGAGCTGGTGATTGAGAAGGGCATTTACGAGAAGGTGATCGTCACCCGGAATACCCCGGAAATTGCTGAGAGCATCGGCTTCCTGCCCGGCACCGAAGAGGAGAAGATGATGCCCTGGCTGGCGGCGGTGACCGACACCCTGGAGGTGCTGCACAAGCAGGACGAGAACATGAGCGGCTCGCTCAGCTACATCATGGAGAAGGCCAACATCCAGTTCAAATCGGTCAACTTCATGCGCGGGCGCAGCATCCAGAACACCTTCGTGCTGCTGGATGAGTGCCAGAACCTGACCGCGTCCCAGATCAAGACCATCATCACCCGCTGCGGCGAGGGCACCAAGATCGTCTGCTCCGGTAACCTGGCCCAGATCGACTCTAACTACCTGAGCCCGGTGACCTCGGGTCTGACCTACATCGTCGAGCGTTTCAAGGATTTTGACGGCAGTGCCAACATCTTCCTCAACGGCGTGGTACGCAGCCGACTGGCCTCGTTCGCCGAGGAAAATCTCTGATTTAGCTGACTATCTTCATATGAAAAAGGGAAGCCACTTGGCCTCCCTTTTTTTATCCCGTTACCACTTCAGTGTCCTTGGGTCACTGTCCAAGGTAGCGCAGCAGCCCCGGGTGGTTGCTGTTTTGCAGAATATCCGGTTTGCCTTGCAGGGCGATGCGTCCCTCGTCGACAAACAGCACCTGATCGGCGATAAGCTGGGCATCCTCCGGATTGTGGGAAACCATCAACACGGTAATGCCCTGTTCGCAGGCGAGGCGCGCCACTTCGGCCAGCATCTCCCGGCGCAGGGCGGGATCGAGGGCAGAGAAGGGCTCATCCAGCAGCAGCAGCGGTTTGCCGCGCACCAGCGCGCGAGCCAGCCCAACCCGCTGCTGCTGGCCGCCGGAGAGCTGCTCCGGCAGACGGTTTAGCATCTCGCCAAGACCAACCCGCTCGGCTGCATCGATCACCTGTGCCCGTTGGGCGGCACTCAGGCGCAGCCCCGGGTGCAAGCCGATGGCGATATTGTCGAACACCGACAGGTGGAGGAACAGGTTGTGATCCTGAAACAGGGTGGTGACTGGTCGCTCGGCCGGGCCCAGCGGCAGCAGATCTTCGCCATCGAAGCTGAGGCGGCCTGACTCCACCGGCACGAAGCCGGCGATCATCCCGAGCAGGGTCGACTTGCCCGCGCCGCTTGGGCCGATCAGTGCGGTGATTTCCCCCTTGGGCAGGGTTGCGCTGAAGCTGACGCGCCAGTCGGGGTAGCTGGTTGCAAGCGTATCAATGTTCAGCATGTTTTCCTCCTCAAAGGGTCCGTTCCACCAGCCGGAGCAGCCGCAGAAACGCTGGCACAGGGGCGCAAGGCGTTTAGTATCTCAATGTTGCTCGCCATTTTTTCCTCCAAGACCCCGCTCCACCAGCCAGAACAGGGAGAAACAGAGTGTCAGCAACAGCAGAGCGGTGGCGGCTGCCTCGGTCAATCGATAGCTGCCAAGCTGCTGGTAGAGCAGCCAGGGCAGGGTGGTGAGCTCCTGACTGCCAAACATGGCGATGGCACCGAGATCCCCCAGCGAGAGGATCATCGACAGCGCCATCGCTAGTGCTAGCGGGCGGCGCAGCAGCGGCCACTCCACCAGTCGCAGGCGATGCAGGCCGCGTACCCCCAAGCTATCCGCCAGCCGGTCGTATTGGCGCACCACCAGCTGCATGGGGGCGGAGAGGGTGCGCAGCACGTAGGGTAGCGCCATCAGGGCGTTGACCAGCACCACCAGCCAGGGGCCGAGGGCGAACACATCAGCGAACGGCATAAACAGGATGAAGAGACCGGTAGAGAGCACCACTGCCGGGATCATCAGGATCATCGAGCCGCTTGCCTCCCACAGAGCGGCAGCCCGCCGCTGGCGGGTGCGTACCTTGAGGTGACGGCTGGTGAGCAGCAGGCCGCTGCCGAGCAGGGTCGCCAAGGTGCCCGCCGCCAGCGCAATCAGCAGCGACTGGCCGCTCGCCTGCCACAGTTTGGCGGAAGTGAGCGCCGTCAGCAGACCGGGGTGGAGGCCAGCGACGACGATGGCCAGCAGCGGTGGCAGAAAGATGGCGAGGCCGATACAGAGCGAGAGCAGATCCACCACGGCCGTGCCCGGCTGATGACGGTCCGGCCGCAGGCAGGGGCGACGTGGGGTTACCCTGCTGGCCGGGGTACTCTGCAACTTGTGCTGCAGGGCGAGCAGGGCGGCGGTCAGGATCAGCTGCACCAGCGCCAGTCCGCCCGCGGTGGCGAGATCGAAGTCAAAGCGTAGCGCCTGATAGACGGCTACCTCCAGTGTGGTCGATTTGGGGCCGCCGCCCAGCGCCAGCACGGTAGTGAAGCTGGTGAAGCAGAGCATGAAGATAAGGCTGGCCAGCCCGGGCAATATGCCGCGGATCAGTGGCCACTCCAGCAGCCGGAAGATATGGGATGAGCGCATGCCGAGCTGGCTGGCGAGGCGCCAGCTCGATTCGGGGATGCTCTCTATGCTCTGCAGCATCAGGCGGGCCGCCAGCGGCATGTTGAAGAAGACGTGGGCCAGCAGGATGCCGAACAGGCCGTAGAGGTAGTTGCCGGGATCCAGCCCCAGTGACCGTAGCAGTTGCGGTAGCCACCCCTGTTTGCCGTGTACCGCCACGATACCGAAGATGGCGATGATGACCGGTAGTACCAGCGAGAGGCCAAACAACTTGATCAGCAGGGTTCGGCCAATGAAGCGCCGCCGTGCCAGCGCGCGAGCCATCGGAATGGCGAGCCCCAGGCTCAGCAGGGTGGAGAGCAGTGCCTGCCCCAGACTGAAGCCCAGCACATGGCGCAGATAGGGGTCTGCCAGCAAAGTGCGCGGGGCCAGCGAACCGGCCTGCCACAACAGTGCCACCAGCGGCCCGAGGGATAACAGCAGGATCAACAGGGTGGCTGCACTGCCCGGCAACCACCAGAGGGGACGAGCCTGTGGTTTCAGATGAAGGCTCACTGGGTGACGGCTTGCAGCCACTCGCGGATCCATCCTTTGCGATTGGCTGCCACCTCATCGCTGCTGAAGGCGAGCGGCTTGGCTACGGTGATCATCTGCTCGAAGCCCTTGGGTAGCGGCGTGTCGATCACCGGATACATCCAGTTGCCGGTCGGGATTTCCTGCTGGAAGGCGGGGCTCACCATAAATTGCAGGAACTGGTCAGCCAGCTTCTCCTGTTTGGCGCTCTTCAGCTTGGCAGCCACTTCTACCTGACGGTAGTGACCCTCCTCAAACGCCGCAGCCTGATACTGGGGCTTGTTCTCGGCTATCAGGTGATAGGCCGGAGAGGTGGTGTAGGAGAGCACCATGTCCGCTTCGCCATCGAGGAACATGCCATAGGCCTCTGACCAGCCCTTGGTGACGGTGACCGTCTTCTTGGCAAGCTCGGCCCAGGCTGCAGGCGCCTTGTCGCCGTAGACAGACTTCATCCACAGCATCAACCCCTGCCCCGGGGTGGAGGTACGGGGATCCTGATAGATCACCTTGAGATCGGGGCGCTCCACCAGCTCTTTCAGGCTTTTGGGCGGGGTCTTGAGCTTGCTCTTGTCGTAGACGAAGGCGAAGTAGCCATAGTCGTAGGGGACAAAGGTGTCGTCCTGCCAGCCACCTGGCACCTTGATGCCATCCAGCTTGGCGGGATGGGGGGCGAACAGGCCGCTCTGCTTGGCTTCGCTGATGAGGGCATCGTCGAGCCCCAGTACCATATCGGCCTTGCTGTGGTTGCCCTCCAGCCGCAACCGGTTGAGGATGGCTACCCCATCTTCGAGGGGAACCAGATTGAGGGTGCAGCCGCACTCTTTCTCGAAGGCCTGTTTGATCTTGGGCCCGGGTCCCCACTCGGCAGTGAAGGAGCTGTAGGTGTAGACGGTGAGAGTATCGGCGGCGAACACATTGGCCGACAGCAGGCCGGTGGTGACCAGCAGCAGGGTCTTCATGGGTGGCACTCCCTATTACTTGTTAATAACGAGGTGCCAGCGGGTGAGGGCGCAAAAAATGAGCGCCATGCCTCAAATTCCTCCGCCAGCATTATCTGGATCAGGTACACGGGTATAATCTCAGCGGTAAACCGCACCCCGTTTGAGAAACGAACCGCATTGTATTAACGTTCTTTTGGGTAGACCAGCACAATTGTGCAATACCCATGAGATGACGCCCACCCAACAGAGGATGTTTGCGTGCTTACCAATACCAAGGAAAGGCGTGCCTTTGCGCGCATGGTCATCAATGCTCCGGTCACCGTCTATCAGCAGCAGCAGCTGGAGCTGGAGGGGATCTGCCGGGATCTCAGTGCCAACGGCATGGGGATTGCGGTCTCTGAACACCAGCTCGACATCAATCAGCCCATCCGGATCAGTCTTGCCACCAACAACAACCTGTTGCCCCCCTTTGAAGCTCATGCGCGTATTATACGGGTACTGGAGGAGGAGAGCGGGTTGCTGCTGGCGGTAGAGTTTCTGCCTCAGAGTTAAGCCGTATTCTCCCCATCGGCAGAGGGAGGGGATTACCCTTTCTCCTGAACCGGCTGCACGCTCAACTGCTTGCTATCGACCAGCGTTTTGCTGGTCGATGCTATTTGCCCCGCAGGCAAGGTGGCGGGGCCTGTGGGTTCGAGCAGCAGGTAGTTTTGCCCCTGCCAGTTGAGGGTTGCATCCCCCGGCTTGGCGGGCAGATCAACGGCCAGCAGGGCATGGCCCGGGACGAACACCATCGCCTGTTTCAGCTCGGGAAAGAGCTGGGCCAGCATGGCGGCCATCAGGGTTACCTTGCTGTCGCAATCACCCCGGTTCTGCTCCAGCACCTGACGGGGGGATAGAAATCCCTTGCCCTGCCTGCCGTTCAGGCTGTCGAGCTGCTGATAGGGGATGCTCTGGATAAAGGTGAGCATATGGGCCACGGTCTTCTGGCGAGCTTCCGTTTCGGTACTGCCTTGCTGCTTGAGTTGATCCGCCAGTGGAGCCAGCCCGCTGCGACTCTCCAGCGCGATGCGCACATGGTCCTGCTTCACCGCCAGCTGCCCGTCCGGGGTGTTGAAGTACTGGAAGTAGTGTTTGGTCAGCCACGCCTGCTCCTCTTTGCTCCGCTTGGACTGCAGAAAGGCCATCGCCTCGCGCGCCTTGTCCTGATTGCGGCTTTTCAGATGCAGCTCCAGTGAGGGACGGGCGAGGGTGAACTGCACCTCGGGGTAGTTCTGGCGCACCTCCCGCAGCAACACCTGCAACACCTCCTCCTGCATTCTCGCCGGGCGATAGGCGATAAGGGGCGGCAACTTGCCCTGTTCGAGCCGGTAGGTGAGCTGTTGGGGTTTACCTTCGCTATCATGCCAGCCGACGCTGATCTGGCCGAGGCTGTTGTTGAAGCTGGTTTGATTGGCCCCCGCAGGCAGGGCAAGCAGCAGGGCACAGAGCAGAGGAATTGCCGTCGGTCTCTTCATCATCCTTTCCTGTGACGCGGACCAGTTCCGGTGGCCCAAAGTGGGAAGCGTAGCGGACAGTAAAACAGGGAGGCGAAGCTCCCTGTTGATTCTACTCGTTTTTTTGCAACTGGCGTGTTAAATCCAGCTCGGTTGCTTCGCCTCAAAGGCGCTGATGGCGGCCTCGTGCTGCAGGGTCAGACCGATGGCATCCAACCCGTTGAGCAGGCAGTAACGGCGGAACTCGTCGATCTCGAAACCGAAGCTGAGCTCACCGGCGCGCACCTGATTGGCCTCCAGATCCACCTCGATCTCGATGCCCGGCTTGGCGGCCACCAGCTGGAACAGGGCATCGACCTCCTCCTCCTTCAGGCGTACCGGCACCATGCCGTTGTTGATGGCGTTGCCGTAGAAAATGTCGGCAAAGCTCGGGGCAATGATGGTTTTGAAGCCGTAGTCCGCCAGCGCCCAAGGGGCGTGCTCGCGGCTCGAGCCGCAGCCGAAGTTCTCGCGGGCCAGCAGAATGCTGGCACCGGCGAATTGCGGTTGGTTGAGCACGAACTCGGGGTTGGGCTGCTGGCCGGCATCGTCCAGGAAGCGCCAGTCGTGGAACAGGTGCTTGCCAAAACCGATGCGGTTTACTTTTTGCAAAAACTGTTTGGGAATGATGGCGTCGGTGTCGACGTTGGCGCTGTCGAGGGGGACGACGATCCCTTTATGCTGTTTGAATCCTGTCATCATTGGTTCCTCTTACAGTGCACGAATGTCGGCGAAGCGGCCGGTGACGGCGGCGGCGGCGGCCATGGCCGGGCTCACCAGATGGGTGCGGCCGGCGCGGCCCTGACGTCCTTCGAAGTTGCGGTTGCTGGTGGAGGCGCAGCGCTCCCCCGGTTGCAGCCGGTCGTTGTTCATTGCCAGACACATGGAGCAGCCGGGCAGGCGCCACTCAAAACCGGCCTCGATGAAGATCTTGTCGAGCCCCTCGGCTTCGGCTTGTGCCTTCACCTGCTCGGAGCCAGGCACCACCAGCGCCTGCACGCCAGCGGCCACCTTGCGACCGCGGGCGATGGCGGCGGCAGCACGCAGATCCTCGATGCGGCTGTTGGTGCACGATCCGATAAACACCTTGTCGATGGCGACGTCGGAGAGCTTCTGACCAGGCTGCAGATCCATGTAGGCGAGTGCCTTGCGGGCGGATTGCTGCTCCATCAGGTCGCTGAAGGATTCCGGCGCCGGAATGGGTTCATTGACGGCGATCACCTGACCCGGATTGGTGCCCCAGGTGACCTGCGGGGCGATGTCGGCGGCGTCGAGCACTACCTCGGCATCGAAGTGGGCACCTTCGTCGCTCTTGAGGCTCTGCCAGTAGGCGATGGCCTGTTCCAGCGCCTCGCCCTTGGGAGCGAACTCCTTGCCACGGATGTAGTCGATGGTGGTCTGGTCGGGGGCGATCATGCCGGCCTTGGCGCCAAGCTCGATGGCCATGTTGCACACCGTCATCCGCCCTTCCATGGTGAGGCCTTCGATGGCCTCGCCAGCGAATTCCACCACATAGCCGGTACCGCCGGCGTGGCCGACCCGGCCTATAATGGCCAGCACCACGTCCTTGGCGCTGATGCCCTCGGCCAGTTTGCCGTTAACCGAAATGCGCATGGTCTTGGCGCGGCCCTGTTTCAGGGTCTGGGTGGCCATCACATGCTCCACCTCGGAGGTGCCGATGCCGAACGCCAGCGAGCCGAAGGCGCCGTGGGTGGCAGTGTGGGAGTCACCGCAGACGATGGTAGTGCCGGGCAGGGTAATGCCGAGCTCGGGGCCCATCACATGGACGATCCCCTGATATTTGTGGTTGAGATCGTAGAGGCGAACCCCGAACTCTTTACAGTTGTCGGCCAGCGTCTCCATCTGGATGCGGGCCATCTCGCCGGAGGCGGCGATGTCCTTGGTGGTGGTGGAGACGTTGTGATCCATGGTAGCCCAAGTCAGATCCGGGCGGCGCAGCTGGCGATTCATGGCGCGCAGGCCGTCGAATGCCTGCGGGCTGGTCACTTCATGCACCAGATGGCGGTCGATGTAGATGAGGGGGGTCTCCCCTTCCACTTCCCGTACCACGTGGGCGTCGAATACTTTCTGATAGAGGGTCTTGGCCATTGCTTCTCTCTTCCTTGTTCTCTGTTATGCGGCTCAGATCCGGGCGGCGATCTGGCTACCCATCTCGGACGTGCTCTGCACCGGATGGCGGGCGCTGGCCTGATGCAGGTCGGCGGTGAAGTAACCCTCGGCCAGGGTCTGGGCCACGGCCTGCTCAATGGCCTGGGCGGCAGCCTCTTGACCCAGGCTGTAGCGCAGCATCAGGGCGGCGGAGAGGATCTGGGCGATGGGGTTGGCAATCCCTTTGCCGGCGATATCCGGGGCCGAACCACCGGCCGGTTCGAACAGGCCGAAACCCGATTCGTTGAGGCTGGCGGAGGGGAGAAGTCCCATGGAGCCGGTGATCATGGCGCACTCGTCGGAGAGGATGTCACCGAACAGGTTGGAGCAGAGCAGCACGTCGAACTGGGACGGATCCTTGATGAGCTGCATAGTGGCGTTGTCGATATACATATGGTTCAGTTCGACATCGGGATAATCCTTGGCAACTTGCGTCACCACCTCACGCCACAGAATGGAGGAGGCGAGCACGTTGGCCTTGTCGATGGAGGTGACCTTGGCCTTGCGCACGCGGGCGGATTCGAAGGCTATCTTGGCGATGCGCTCGATCTCGAAGCGATGGTATACCTCGGTGTCGAATGCCTTCTCGGTGGGGCCTTCCCCTTCACGCCCCTTGGGCTGACCGAAGTAGATGCCGCCGGTCAGCTCGCGCACGCAGGCGATGTCAAAACCGCGATCGGAGATGTCGGCACGCAGCGGGGAGAACTGTTCCAGACCGGTATAGATACGGGCCGGACGCAGGTTGCAGAACAGCTTGAAGTGGGCGCGCAGGGGCAGCAGGGCGCCACGCTCAGGCTGATCGTTGGGTGGCAGATGTTCCCATTTCGGGCCGCCCACCGAGCCGAACAGCACGGCGTCGGCCGCTTCACAGCCAGCGATGGTGCTCTGCGGCAGCGGGGTGCCGTGGTTGTCGATGGCGATGCCGCCCACGTCGTGGCGATCATATTCGAAGGCAAAGCCGAACCTGGCCTGCACCTTTTCCAGCACCTTGACGGCCTCGGCCATCACTTCCGGGCCAATGCCGTCACCCGGCAATACTGCGATCCGATAACTGCTCATACACTCTCCATCCTGATATTGTCTTTGAGATCCCTCTGCCCGTTTTTCCCGACGCTGCGCGCGGTTCCCGGTTCAGACGTTCCCCGTCCTGATGTTGTCATTCCATGCCGTCTGTGTGGCTGCGAGTCCTGCTCAGACGGTTTCCGATTTGATGCTGTCATTCCATTCCGTCTGTTTGGTATCGAGTTCGGCTCAGACGGTTTCTGATTTGATGCTGTTATTGCGTTCCATCTGCTCGGCCACCTGATCGGCGCGCCAGATGCTGTTGATCACATGGAGCAGGGCATGGGCCGAGGATTCGATGATGTCGGTAGCCAGCCCCATGCCGTGGAATTTGCGCCCTTTGTACTCGGCGACGATATCGACCTGACCGAGGGCATCTTCCCCTTCGCCCTTGCTCTTGAGGGCATATTTATCGATGCGGATCTCATAGCCGGTGATGCGGTTGATGCACTGGTAGACCGCATCCACCGGGCCGTTGCCGGTGGCCGCTTCGCAAATCAGATCCTGACCCACCTTCAATTTGACCGAGGCGGTGGCCAGTACCGAACTGCCGCTCTGGACCCCGAGGTACTCCAGCTTGAAGTGCTCCGGCTCTTCGTGGATCTGGCTGAAGAAGGCCAGCGCTTCGAGGTCGTAGTCGAACACCTGCCCCTTCTTGTCGGCCAGGGTCAGGAACTTGGCGTAGAGGTGGTCGAGGTCGTAGCTGCTCTCGGCATACCCCATGGACTCCATCCGGTGCTTGATAACGTGACGGCCGGAGCGGGAGGTCATGTTGAGGTTGTTCTGGGTCAGGCCAATGCTCTCGGGAGTGATGATTTCGTAGGTATTTTTCGCCTTGAGCACCCCATCCTGATGGATGCCGGAGCTGTGGGAGAAGGCGTTGGCCCCGACGATCGCCTTGTTGGGCTGCACCGGCATATTGCACAGCTGGCTGACCAGCGTGCTGGTACGATGAATTTCGTTGTGGCGGATATTGGTTTGCACCCCGAGCAGGTCGGCGCGGGTTTTGAGGATCATCGCCACCTCTTCCAGCGAGCAGTTGCCCGCCCGCTCGCCGATGCCGTTGATGGTGCACTCGATCTGGCGGGCTCCCATTTGCACCGCGCCGATGGAGTTGGCCACCGAGAGCCCCAGATCGTCGTGGCAGTGGACCGAGATGATCGCCTTGTCGATATTGGGGACCCGGTTGAACAGGGTGTGGATGATGCCGGAGAACTCGGTCGGTACCGTGTAGCCCACGGTATCGGGGATATTGATGGTACGGGCCCCCGCCTTGATGGCGGCCTCCACCATGCGGCAGAGATTATCGATCGGCGTGCGGCCCGCATCCTCGCAGGAGAACTCCACATCATCGGTGTAGCGCAGGGCGTGCTTGATGGCGCCGATCCCCATCTCCAGCACATCCTCGAAGCTCTTTTTCAGCTTGCTCTCCACATGGATGGAGGAGGTGGAGATAAAGGTATGGATGCGAAACGCCT
Source organism: Aeromonas sp. 600774 (assembly GCF_049175075.1). Lineage (NCBI taxonomy): Bacteria > Pseudomonadati > Pseudomonadota > Gammaproteobacteria > Aeromonadales > Aeromonadaceae > Aeromonas > Aeromonas sp. 600774. The sequence goes on along the minus strand of NZ_JAAKUJ010000015.1, from coordinate 133,374 downwards.
CGGCGACCCGCAAGGCTTCGCCGGCGGCGTCGATATCCTTGGGCAAGGCGCGGGCGAGGGCGCAGACCCGGCTGTTTTTGATGTGGCGGGCGATGGTCTGCACCGATTGAAAATCGCCGGGAGAGGAGACTGGGAAGCCCACCTCCATGACGTCGACACCGAGTCGCTCCAGTGCCTGGGCGATCTGCAGCTTCTCCTTGACTGTCAAACTGGCCGCCAGGGCCTGCTCACCATCACGCAAGGTGGTGTCGAATATGATGACCCGATCTGACATGTGACTTCCCTCTTCCTAAGTTCGGTAACGTGCATCCTGCGGCGGCATAAAAAAACCCGTGCAGGGTGCACGGGTTTTTGTAAATTCCGGCTATGCCTTAGCCCGGCTACAAGGATCCCGCGCGAGTTAACGCGATTAGGGAGATTAGTAGTAGCGGGGTGGCGATACGCATGACGTTGTTATTCCTTCCAGTCGATAACGCTTTTACCAATATCGAGATTTTTATGCTGTGTCAACACGGAAGGTCAGGGGCAATCTGCTGACGTATTTAATCGGATTGTAAAGGATTGCAAATTTCCTTGTCCCATATTCGGCCCATGACCGATTATCTGGTCATTCCTGCTGTGCTCTATTCTCTGCACAACCAGATCGACTTATCAGCATTGGCTGAATTATCTGAGGTGTTAAATGGAAAAACGTAGACCTGGTCGTCCGGTCGGACGTTCTGACATTCGTGACAAGTTGCTTGCTGCCGCCCGTGAGCGTTTTCTCAATACTCCCTATAGCAAGGTGACTACACGCGAAATCGCGGAGCTTGCTGGCTCCAATCTGGCAATGATCCACTACTACTTCGGCAGTAAAGAGGGTCTTTACAAAGCGGTGCTGGGCGATGTGGCCGAGCCTCTCGACCATGCCTGGCAAGATGAGCACAGCAATCACAGCTTGAACGAGCTGCTCAACACCTACTATCAGGTGATGTCGCCCAACAGCGAGTTGACCTCGGCTATCTCCAGTGCATTGTCGACCGAGAAGAGCCCGGGCCGGGATTTTGTGCTGAGCCGTCTGCTGGAGCGTCAGCTGCCGCAGTTTGATGCCCTGCTGGAAACCATGAAGTCCAACGGCGAGCTGGGGGACGATCTGGACCCCGAGATGTTGAAGATCTCCTTCCTCAGCATGATGTGGCAGCCGTTTGTGATGAAAGATCTCTACGAGCAGGTGTTTGGCCTGAAAGTGGATGAGCACTTCATGGCCCGTCTGGCGGATCACAACTGTCGTCTGATGGAGACCGGCTTGCGCGGCAACCACTGATTTTGTCGCTACATCGAAATTTAAAAGGGCCATTAGGCCCTTTTTTCATAAATCTGTTATCCCTTGTTCAACGTCCTGTCATCCCGCCTTCCTACTCTGCAAGCAGAATTCAGGGAAGGAGGAGATATGAACAAGATCCAGCAATGGGACCTTCAGGTGTGCCGGGTCTGCCTGCTTCACGGTTACAACCGGCAGCAGGCGAGGGTGAGTCGTCTCATTTCCCGCACCGGTGATGGCCCGCTTTACGCCGTGCTGGCCGCCTTGCTCTGGTGGCTGGGGGAGGCAGAGCGTGAACTGGTTCGACTGGCGCTGCTTGCCTTCGCCATCGAACTGCCCCTCTATCTGCTGCTGAAAAACAGCCTGAAACGGCAACGGCCAGTCGGTTTGCCGGTCTTTATCACCCCTTCCGATCGCTACAGCCTTCCCTCCGGCCATACCGCCGCAGCCTTTCTGATGGCCACCATACTGGCCACCGGTTTTCCGCTCTGGGCACCCCTGCTGTTTGGCTGGGCGGCACTGGTGGGGGCATCCCGGTTGCTGCTCGGGGTACACTACCTGAGCGATCTGGTAGCCGGTGCTCTGCTGGGGGGCGCTTGCGCCGTGCTGGCGCTCGGTTGGAGCCATTCATGAGGATACTGTTCGGAGTGCAGGGCACCGGCAACGGCCACATCAGTCGCAGTCGCACCCTGGCGCGGGCGCTGCGCACGGCAGGGGTCGAGGTGGATTATCTCTTTAGCGGCCGCTCCGCCGACTGCTACTTCGACATGGAGGAGTTTGGCGCCTACCGCGCCTTTCCCGGCCTCACTTTTGTCAGTCACGAGGGGCGAGTTTCTCCGTGGCGCACCCTGCAAGCCGCCTCGCCGCTCACCTTCTGGCGGGATCTGCGGTCTCTCGACTGCAGCGAATACGATCTGGTGGTGAGCGACTTTGAGCCGCTGACCGCCCACGCCGCCCGCCGCTATGGCAAGCCAAGCCTCACCGTCAGCCATCAGGCCAGCTTCAACTGGCCCATCCCGCGCTGGGGGGAGAATGGGATCAGCCGTCAGCTGATGCGCCACTTTGCCCCAGTGGATCAGCCGCTCGGGCTGCACTGGTTTCACTTCGGCCACCCCTTGCTACCACCGGTGATCGACCCCATCGCCGCCGCGCCGGATAACGGCGAGATCCTGGTCTATCTGCCGTTCGAGCAGAGCGAGGCGATCGCAGCCCTGTTGTCGCGCTTTGGTCAGCAGCGCTTCGTCTGCTTTCATCCCGCCATTCGCACCCCGAGCCAGTGGCGCAACCTGCGCTTCGAACCGCCGTCGCGGCAAGGATTTATCGCCGTGCTGGCCGGTTGTCGCGGCGTCATCTCCAACGCGGGTTTCGAGCTCGCTTCCGAGGCGCTCACCCTTGGCAAGAAGCTGCTGGTCAAGCCCCTTGTCGGCCAGTTCGAGCAGCTGTCCAATGGCAAGACTCTGGAGATGATGGGGCTGGCGACCCTGATGGATGTGCTCGATGCCAATCTGGTGCGTACCTGGCTCGACAGCGCCTCGCCGGGTGCGGTCTGTTACCCCGATGTGGCGGGGGAGTTGGCCCGCTGGCTGGCTGCGGGTGCTGACGAGAGCGTGGCCTCTCTGTCTCGTCGGCTCTGGGCTCGCACCCTGTTTCCGGAGGAGGTGAGTGATCGCCTGAGCGAGCTGGATGGGGGAGAGCGTTTATCCGCTGGCTGGTTATCGCAAGTGAGCGTTGTTGACTAGACTGAAAGGCGACCCCACCAAGGAGAGGATGGAGCAAATGCGCTTTACCAATGAAAACGGCGAAGTCATGAACCTGGCTGACAATCTAACCCTGCACGAACTGCTCGATATGGGCGTCAGCATTTCTGTCAGTGAAGAGACAGATCCGGATCAGCAGATCTGGCTGGCAGAGCCGGATCAGGACAACTGAATCATCATCCGGCATCAAGCCCACCGCTGAACGGTGGGCTTTTTTGTGGCTGTTTTTCTCCTCTGCGGAATGATCCACTGGCCATTCCCCGACATCCTTCCCTTTTGTCTCATGGTCGCAGCGGCAAGTCATTGAATGTTAATAGCTGGTTGAAATGTATGACTGTTCTGGTCAGATAAAGCCGTGGACAAGCGTTATGAAGCGGGTTAAGTTGTTTTTTCACCCGATTTTCGGGTCAATGATGGAAAAATCCTTTTTTTCTACTGTCGACGGGGCTGAATTGGGCCGATCTGCATTCAGATAACAACAAGAAACGGATCGGGCCGTGCCGGGAAGCACGGCATCGTCGGCGGGATTCGCTAAACGGAGCAAAGCCTGGAGGGCTTTATCATGGAGATGTTATCAGGCGCCCAGATGGTGGTTAGAGCGCTGGAAGATCAGGGAGTTGAGCACGTCTTCGGCTACCCTGGTGGCTCAGTGCTCGACATCTATGACGCTCTCTTCGAAAACGGCAAGATGGAGCATGTCTTGGTGCGGCATGAGCAAGCCGCGGTTCACATGGCGGACGGTTACGCCCGTTCCACCGGCAAGGTGGGGACTGTGCTGGTGACCTCGGGCCCGGGAGCGACCAACTGCATTACCGGTATTGCCACCGCCTATATGGATTCCATTCCGCTGGTGATCCTCTCCGGCCAGGTGCCGACCAGCATGATCGGGGAGGATGCGTTCCAGGAGACCGACATGATCGGTATCTCCCGTCCGGTGGTCAAGCACAGCTTCCTGTGCAAGAAGGCGAGCGATATTCCCGAGGCCATCAAGAAGGCCTACTACATTGCCGCCAGCGGCCGCCCGGGGCCGGTGGTGGTGGATCTGCCCAAAGATGTGCAGAACCCGAAAGAGAAATTCCCCTACCAATATCCCGAGACGGTCTCTCTGCGCTCCTACAATCCGACCAAATCCGGTCACAAGGGTCAGATCAAGCGAGCTGCCAAGCTGCTGGTGGATGCCCAGCGCCCGGTGATGTACGTGGGCGGCGGTGCCATCAATGCCAACGCGGATCATCTGGTGACCAAGCTGGCGGAGCTGCTGAATCTGCCGGTGACCACCACCCTGATGGGGTTGGGGGCCTTCCCCGGCACCCATCCGCAATTTATCGGCATGCTGGGGATGCACGGTACCTTCGAAGCCAACAAGACCATGCACAATGCGGATCTTATCTTCGCCGTGGGGGCCCGCTTCGATGACCGCGTCACCAACAACGTGGCCAAGTTCTGCCCCAATGCGACCGTGGTCCATATCGACATCGATCCCACCTCCATCTCCAAGACGGTACAGGCCCATGTGCCCATCGTCGGTTCGGTGGAAACCGTGCTTGAGCAGATGCTGGAAGTGGTCCGCGAGTGTGGCTTCGATAACGACAAGGAGGCCTTGGCGGACTGGTGGAACCAGATCAACCAGTGGCGCTCCCGTCACTGCTTGGCTTACGAAAAATCGTCTACCCAGATCAAGCCACAGCAGGTGATCGAGACTCTCTACAAGGTGACTCAGGGGCAGGCGTTCGTCGCCTCCGACGTCGGCCAGCATCAGATGTTTGCCGCTCTCTACTACCCGTTTGCCAAACCGCGCCAGTGGATCAACTCAGGGGGGCTCGGCACCATGGGCTTCGGTATTCCGGCCGCTATGGGGGTCCAGTTTGCCAACCCGGATGCTGTGGTCTGCTGCGTCACCGGCGATGGCTCGGTGCAGATGAACATTCAGGAGCTCTCGACCTGCATGCAGTACGGGGTGCCCATCAAGATCATCTCCATCAACAACCGTGCGCTGGGCATGGTCAAGCAGTGGCAGAAGATGTTCTACGGCGGTCGTCACAGCCACTCCTACATGGAGTCCCTGCCGGACTTCGTCAAACTGGCGGAAGCCTACGGCCACGTCGGTATCGCGGTGAGCGATCCGGCCGAGCTGGAGAGCGCCATGGAGAAAGCCTTCGCCATGAAGGATCGGCTGGTGTTCATGGATATCTCGGTCGACCCGGATGAGCACGTCTATCCGATGCAGATCAAGTTTGGCGCCATGGATGAGATGTGGCTGAGCAAGACGGAGAGAACCTGACGATGGAACATATTATTTCGGTCGTGCTCAAGGAGCTCAAGTTTGGTTCCATCAAGGACGAGATGTGGCTGAGCAAGGCGGGGGAAATATCATGAGGCATATCATTTCGGTACTGCTGGAGAACGAATCCGGCGCCCTGAGCCGCGTGGTGGGTCTCTTCTCCCAGCGCGGCTACAACATCGAGACCCTGACGGTGGCACCGACCGAGGATCCCACTCTGTCGCGCATGACCATAGTCACCATGGGTGACGAGCGGGTGCTGGAGCAGATCCAGAAGCAACTGCACAAGCTGGTGGATGTGCTCAAAGTGTGCGATTTGAGCGAAGGGGAGCATATCGAGCGGGAGATCGCGCTAGTCAAGGCGCGCGCCGCCGGTGGGGCCCGTGACGAGCTGAAACGGCTGGCGGATATCTTCCGTGGCCAGATCGTCGACGTCACCCCCGAGCAGTACACGGTGCAGCTGGTGGGCACCAGCGAGAAGCTGGATGCCTTTATCAAGACTGCCGCCCAGACCAACGAGATCATCGAAGTGGTGCGCTCCGGCGTCTGCGGCATCTCGCGGGCGGACAAGGCGCTGCGGCCCTGATGGCTGGCGGGACAGCTGATGACACGTCAGCTGCCGCAGAGTGAAAGAAAAGAGGGCTCTGCGGAGCCCTTTTTGTTTGGTTTTTCTTTACGAGGGGAGGGGGATGTTCGGTATTCATGATCTTGCACTGTTTATGGTCTCGGGGTTGCTGCTCAATATCATGCCGGGGCCGGACTCCCTGCTGGTCATGCTGCGCAGTGGCTCGCAAGGGTGGCGTGCCGGTTCGGTCGCGACGTTGGGCATCGGCACAGGTGTCATGGTGCATGTGCTGGCGGCGGCCCTCGGTCTGTCGGCCCTGCTCAGCGCCTCGGCCGAACTGTTTGCCCTCATCAAGCTGGCTGGCGCCATCTACCTCATCTATCTGGGGTTCTCCCTGCTGCGCCAGCAGGCAACAGGAGCAATGGAGAGGGGGGCTATTTTACCCGCCCTCTCCTATGGCCAGATTTACCGGCAAGGGGTGCTGACCAATGTGCTCAATCCCAAGGTGGCGCTCTTTTTCCTCGCCTTTGTGCCCCAGTTCATCGCGCCGGATGCCCCCGACAAGGCGCTCGCCTTTATCCTGCTCGGCTGCATCTTCAATCTGGGCGGTATCATCTGGTGTCACCTGCTGGTCTTTACCACCGTCTATGCCAGCCACAGGGTACGCTTGTCACAGCGTCTTGGTCGCTGGCTCAACCGGGGCATTGGCACCCTGTTTGTCGGGCTCGGGATCAAGCTCGCCAGCGACTAGCTCGCCGCTTTCTGACCTGAGGCAGATTATCGTGCACCGCGCTGTGGTATGGTCGGCAGTCAGCTGCGGGGCCAGCCCCGCTCTCTCTTTTTCAGGTCAGCCCCACTGGCCGCAGCAGCGAGATCCCTTGCCCAGATGAACATCGCCCGGCTCAAGAACTTTACCGAGATTGTGAAGAACAACTTCAACATCTCGGCGACGGCGGAGAAGCTCTACACCTCCCAGCCAACCCTCAGCAAGCAGATGAAGATGCTGGAAGATGAGCTGGGGCTCGCCCTCTTTACCCGCAAGGGGAAGAATCTGGTCGGCTTGACCAGCGCAGGCGAGCAGGTGATGGAGCTGGCCAAGGGTGTGGTGGCGCAGGTGGAGCAGATCAACCAGCTGTCGCTCGGGGAGCAGTTGGCCACCAGCGGGGTGCTGCGTATCGCCACCACCCACACCCAGGCGCGCTACAAGCTGCCAGCGGTGATCACCGAGTTCAGCCGTCGTTATCCCGATGTGGCGATCCAGCTCCATCAGGGGGCACCAGCCCAACTGGCCCAGATGGTGCAAAGCGGCGATGTGGATATGGCGATCGCCACCGAGTCCATGTATCTGTTCGACGAGCTGGCTGCGGTGCCCTGTTATCGCTGGGGCCGTAGCGTGGTGGTGCCGCACGCTCATCCGCTGATCGACTGCCAGCCGCTCTCGATGGCCGATCTGGCCCGCTATCCCCTCATCACCTATGTGTTCGGCTTTACCGGCCGCTCCAAGATGGACAAGGCCTTCAGCCGCCACGGCCTCTCGCCGAAAACCGTGCTGACCGCCACCGATACCGATGTGATCAAGCACTACGTCCGGCTCGGGATGGGGGTCGGGGTGATTGCCAGCGTGGCCTTCGACGAGGGAGACAGGGAGGATCTGGTGAGCCTCAACATCGACCACCTGATCGCCTCGAGCGCCACCCACATCTGCCTGCGCAAGCATGCCCATCTGCGCGACTACATGTACGACTTTATCCACCTCTACGCCCCCCATATCAGCCGGGAGACGGTGCAACTTCATCTGATCAATCAGCCGCCGACTGCCAATATGGCGGAGTTGCCGTGGCTCTAGCCGCAGGCTGTTTGCCGCGCTCAGAGCAAACATGCAGAGATAAAAAAAGAGAGGCCTTGGCCTCTCTTTTGTTTCTCTGGATGCGTGATTAAGCGCTGCGGGTCGCCAGATTGATAAAGATCTGGGCTCCGACCAGCAGGCAGTCGTCATCGAGGTAGTAGGGATTTGCATGCAGGTAGTTGCAGATCCCCTTGGCCTGACAGCCGCTGCCGAGGAAGAACATAGCCCCCTTGCGGCCACGGCAGGCGTTGACCATGTAGCTGAAATCTTCGCTGCCGGTCATCGGCTGACCCTGAGCGTTGATCCCCTCGGAGGGCAAGACATCGGCAGCCGCTTGCAGCAGACGGGCGCAGGCATCGGCGTGGTTCTCGACCGCCGGATACCCGGCATAGACCATCTTGGTCTTGAAGCCGCGCAGTTCGCTCTGGGCCACGATCTCCTTGAAGCTGTTCTTCAGGATCTGGTCGGTCTCGGCATCCATGGCACGGATGGTGCCGCGTGCCTGCACATGGTCGGCGATGGCGTTGGGGATGGTGCCGCCGTTGATCATGCCGCAGCCAAATACGGCCGGGCTGAACGGACTGGTGCGCTTGGCGACGATGTAGTCCATATCCTCGATGATCCGCACCGCTTCGCGGATGGCATCCAGCCCCTTGTGGGGGGTGGAACCGTGGGCGGAGATGCCATGCACATCCAGCGTCCAGGCGGAGCCCCAGGAGGACATCACACCGTTGTTGAACTTGATGGTGCCGGTCTCCATGGCGCCGTCGTTATGGAGGGCATAGACCTCGTCCACCCCCTTCATGCAGCCCAGTTCGACCATCTTCTCGGCGCCCGGTACCCGCATATCCTCTTCCGCCATCTGAAAGATAAAGCGGACGTTGTACTGCAGGCGATCGCGGTTGGCTGCCAGAAACCTGGCTGCGGTCAGGGAGATCGCCATATGGGAGTCGTGACCACAGTTGTGAGCCATTCCCTCGTGGGTCGACTTGAACGCAACGTCGCTCATGTCGTGCATCTCGAGGCCATCCATGTCGGCACGGAAGGCGATGGTCGGCAGCACAGGGTCAACCACCAGATCGCCGTGGAAACCGGTGAAGCCCGGGTAGTCGGTGAGACGGTAGCCAAAGCCTGCCATCAGCTCGCGGCAGTAGGCCGAGGTCTTGAACTCGACGCCGGAGGCTTCCGGAATGGTGTGCAGATGGTGGCGCACTTCCTGACTGAAGTCGCGCAGGGCCAGCAGGGCCGGTTCAATGTGGATGTTGTTCATCAGATGATCCCTTGGATGGAGAAGCCGAGCTGGGCCACCAGCGAGGCGCCGAAGAAGCAGCAGGTGGAGACGATCATGAAGATCAGGATCACTTTCCAGGACATCTTCTTCAGCTCTTCCAGTTGACCGCCCACCGAGAGACCGGCAAAGGCCAGCAGCGGTACGCAGCAGGAGAGGAAGGAGATCTTGGCTACGGCGTCGATAAAGAGGCCGCGCACCGGGGTCTCCGGCAGGCAGATGAGAATGCCGATGATGGTGGCATAGGCAAACGCCGGCAGGGAGGAGGGCAGATAGCGCTTGGCAATCAGCGAAGCGAACACCACCAGCGACATGGCGACGAAGCTGTCACCCATCAGCCAGAGCGGGGTGCCGGTGGTCAGGGTCTGGGTAAACATGGCCAGCAGGATCGCCAGAAAGACGAACCGCATATCCATTACGATGCTTTTCATGCTTTCTCTCCTTTGGCAGTCAGGGCATAGATTTTTTCAGCGAGCGGCAGACCCAGATAGGTGAGGGAGAGGGCGCCGAGGGCTGACGAGAGCAGGTTCGAGGCTGCCGCGATACTCAGCACCTGCTGAGCCAGCGCTTCGTCGAGACCGTTGATCAGGGCGCCGGAGGCGGCACTCAGCATGGAGCCTGAGCCCACACCGGAGCCGGCAGCCAGCGCCAGCGGGTGCAGGCCGGTGAGCGGGGCGATGCTGCCCAGCACGCTGAACCAGAGGGTGCCGATGACGGAGCCGCACAGGTAGATGGCCAGCACGCCGATGTACTCCTGGGAGCCGGTGCCGAACTTACCCTGAATTACCGCGACGGACGGCTCACGGCTGATGGAGGAGCAGGCCCCGATGGCGCGACGGCCAAAGCCGAACTTCACCGCCAGCGGAATGGCAATCAGGATCGGCAGCAGGTTGCCAATCTCCTGCAGGAACAGCGGCACGCCGACGCTCAGGATCATCTTCAGGTTGGGGATGATCATCCCCGCATACTGGGTGCCCAGGATCAGCAGGCTGAAGCCCACCATCTTGCCGCAGAAGCCCTCTTCTTTTTCGGTGAAGAGCTGCTTCCAGCCGGGGATGCGATCCTTGACCGGTTTGGCGGAGACAATCATGCCGATGATCACGGCAAAGAGCATTGGCAGGATCGGGATGATGGCGATGCCGATCTTGATCTCCTGTTTGCCTATCAGGTACTGGGCCACAAAGATCAGCATGGCGGTTGCCAATATGCTGACCGTGACCGTCTTGAGGGGGCTGGTTTGCTGCATAGTTTTTTCTCTTGTTATTCCCATGTGTGGCCATCGTCAGGATTGTCCAGACCGATGATGGGGGCATGATAGGGAGGGTCGCGGGAGAGGAATGTGACTTTCATCAAGCTGGCCATATGGCATTTTTTCATGGGGTATGCCCTTTAACCCTATGGATACCAAGGGTTAAATGCCGTTAACAGAACGTCAGCATTGGCAGGACAAGATAGGCAAACAGGAGGGAGATGGTGACACCGCCCCGCAGGGCGGTGACGCGTATCAGACGGGCGTTTTGAGCCGTGCACTGCGCAGCAGCAGGGGCAGTTGGTAGAGCACCAAGGCGCCGAGCACCAGTCCGGCTCCGGCCAGTTTGGCGCCGCCGAGGGGTTCGCTATAGAAGAGGGTGCTCAGGATCAGCGTCCAGACCGGTTCCAGCAGCATCATCAGGGCGGCGTGGGCGGTGGTCATCTTGCTCAACGCATGAGTGAGCAGCCAGTAGCGCAGGGTGGTGGCGATCAAGACGCTCGCCGCAAACCAGCCCCAGATGCCGTGGCTGACTCCAGCCTCGGGCCACTGTTCAGTCAGCAGGGAGAGCAGGGTGCCGAGCAGGCCGGTCATCGCCAGCTGGATGCAGGTGAGCCAGGTGGGGGCAATGGATTGGGCGAAGTGGCGATGGACGGCAAGCTGGATGCCAAGGGTGGTGGCCGCCGCCAGAAACCAGAACAGTGAGAGCGATACGCCCCAGTGGGTACTGCTGGAGAGCAGCAATAGACCCGCGATGGCGATGGGCAGGGTGAGCCAGTAGTGGCGGCCGGGTTTGGCCCGAAAGGCTGCCCATGCGGCCAGTGGGGCCATCAGGGTAGCGACGCTCATGATAAAGGCGCCGCTGCCGAGCGCATCGCTCTGGCTGATGGCGGTGACCCACAGTAGCAGGCTGGCGCCGAGCAGAGTACCGCAACCGGCTGCGCGCACCATTTGGGCTCGGGTTGGTGGTGGCTCGCGCAACCAGGCCAAGGGGAGCAAAAGCAGGGCGGCCAGCAGAAAGCGGCTGCCTATAAAAGCGGCGGGCGGCAGTTCGCGGATCGCCTCTTTCGAGAAGAGCCAGCCAGCGGCAGCCAGCAGGGTGACCAGTACCATCAGCAGCAGGGGCGTGCGGTTCATAGCGCTTGAAGTAGGGAAGTGGGAAGGGGAGCATAAAGAAAGGCGCCGGGTATTGCTACCCGGCGCCTTTCATCTTTGCCCTGTTCCGCTTGTGCGGCATCAGGCCAGCAATCAGTTCATGCCGTATTATCACACCATCTGTCTAACGCTGTTTGATGACGGCCATAGTTCTTTCATATCTAGTTGATTTTTATCTATTAATTATCTTGCCTTGTCTAAAGTCATCTTAGGAGATATAAGACAGGTGTGGGTTCAAGTGTGGGTTCAAAATGGCAATTTCAGATTCAAAACTCAAAGCAATGTTGCGTGGTCACGATGATGATACGCCCAGAAAGGTTGCGGACAGGGATGGGCTGTCTGTTCTTTGGAGGAATAGCGGAAAAGTCAGCTTTGTGTACCGCTATCGAATTTTAGGCAAGGCAAAAAACCTGACTCTGGGATCCTATACCGGCCAGGAGGGGGGGCTGTCGCTTTCCGAAGCAAGGAAAAAGGCGGCGCAATGTCGAGCTTGGTTGGAAGAGGGCAATGATCCCGCCTTGATGACGCGGATCGGGAAAGATGAAAGGCTTAAGCCTGTCACGGTTAAAGATGCACTCGAGTATTGGCTCTGCCATCACGCCGATAAGAAAAGGTCGAACAGTGAGAAGCATCGCCAGCAATTTGCGAAGTGGGTCTATCCCCGTATCGGCGATCTTCCTTTGTCAGATTGTGATACCCGTCACTGGTTGAGCGTTTTTGACGAGTACTCGAAGGTAGCTCCTGTGGCTAGTGGGTATTGTTTCCAAAACTGTAAGCATGCTCTGAAGTTTTGCCGTGTCAGACAGTTTGCAGTGAGTAATGCATTGGATGACTTGACCGTCGCTGATGTTGGGCAAAAAGCGAGTAAGCGAGACAGGGTTCTGACGCTAGAAGAACTGCGCACACTATGGGATTGGGCTGAGAAGCTAGGTCCATATTGCTACTACGGAAATTTGGCCAAGATTCTGTTGTCGTTCGGCGCAAGAACTCAAGAAGCTCGGCTATCAGCCCCCGAAGAATGGAATCTAGTCGAAGGTACATGGACGGTTCCAGCGTCCAACTCGAAAACAGGTAATAAAATCGTGAGACCAATACCTGATTTTATTCGGCCGACGATAGACGCCCTGCTGAAAGCTGCCGCCGCACAGTCATCCTCATACTTGCTAGGGGAGCTCAAGCGACCAGAAGCGGTAAGTCAGTGGGGAAGGGGGATTTGGAAACGGATCGGGCATAGCGCCCCTTGGACATGGCACGATCTGCGAAGGAGCTTAGCGACCCGCCTAAACGAGGCTGGGATTGCCCCCCATGTTGTGGAACAAATTTTAGGTCATGCTCTACCTGGTGTAATGGCTCACTATGTTCATACGGTTCGGTTACCGGAACAAAAAATGGCTCTGGAGTTGTGGGGAGGGATTTTAAAACCTTCAGAACAACCGCCAGACAATATTGTGCATCTACAAGTGGGGTAGGGGAGCACAGATCTTTCTTCAGTGATTTGTAGACTGTGTAAATGGAGGGTACACCGGGTGTACCCTCCATTTACTTTTGCTGTATTTTGCAGACTGCTCCGCTATGCTACATAGCCACCTGATGGGCACGAAGCTGGTGCGGCGCCTTCCCTGGCCATTAGCCTTGCCTGTCAGGTGGTCTGTTGCAGGTGATCCTGATAGACCTTCTGCCACTTGGTATGCTCAGCCTTATCGCCTCTGGCCTGCCAGAAAGCACAGATGCTCTCGGCCAATTCTGCGGCCATGGCATGATCATTATCACGACGGCAAATCAGATACTGGGCCAGCCAGTTTTGGTACTGCTTCATTGATACCTCTTAAACCGCAATCCAAATCAATTGACCGGATCTGTATCCGTCTTGGGCTGGGCAGCCCGGTAGGCATCCATGATGGGAGCCCATGCTTCACCGGTAGGGATCGGATATTTCTGGTAAAGTGTCCCAAATTGCTCAGTGAATTCATCAATCCCATACTGCCGATTAAGCGGCATTTTTTTATCATACCAATCGTCAGTCACTTCATGGGCCATACCACTAGCAATCAGCACATCTGGCAGCGGATCAGGGCTCTCCAAGAACACCTCCACATACCCGCCGGGGGCGAGCCCTAACGCGATGTAGTTACGTTGGGCAATTCGATCACCTTTGAGGCGGTAACGCTGCGCCATCTGCTTGCCCAAATCCTTGGGGAGCTCTAGCGTAATACCGTACCGCTTTTTGTCGTGATACGACACCCATTCGATCTCCACCTTGTCAGGCACCGGCTGGCCGTAAAAACTCCTGCCTTTTCCTACAAACCAGCGATAGCTCTTGTCTTTTAAAAGCCGCTCGCTCACGGCAGACACGGTACCATTACTCGACTCATGGGTTCTCACTCCTTCTCGAGAAAACAGGGCTCGGGTATGCCAGATCTCATCCGCATTAGAGCCAACGCTGTAGCTCCAATCCATCTTGGTCGGGCCGTTGTCTTGGCAGGCCATCAGCCCGAGCAACAATAACGGTAGTAATAACCAGCGTCTCATTTACCCCCCTCCAAGTTACTGATCATGCGGCGAGCTTCTTGCCCTTTGATACGATTTGCCCCGTTAACAATCCCATCATCCGCACTGTGGTGCAGGTACTCAAAGCGCAAGTATCGATAGACATCATCCGGGAGCTGTTGACTCAAATCTTTGGCCACCCCAGCCTCGCTACCTGCATTAACCCAATGCTCATCCAGCTTGCTCAAATCAACCCGTGGCCGCATCGGGGCGCCGCTCTCCAGCATCAACTCTCTGTTGTCTGCTTTCCACTCCTGAACCGGCACCCCAGCCGCCCGTGCGGCTTCCACCATGATGTGTAGGGGGATACGGGAATACTCACCTTCAACAACCCGATTGATCAGCACCGTAACACTCACTTCCAACGGTCTTTTCCAGCCAAACTCAGGACGGTTTAACGTGCGAATTCGCAAATTGAGTTTCCCTTTCACTGGGTCGCTAGTTGGAGAAGGTAACACAGTCACCCCACTTCCCCAGCCCTGACGCAATTTAGCTTGGGCATAGTCCATCGCTTGCTGATAAGCGGAACTTTGTTCTGGACGAGTTCCTGCGGGTTCCATACTTTGAAATAGCTTGATAGCCTTTTGTTCTGTCAGAGCCGGATCGCTATTAGGGTTACGTAAGCTCCAGCGGCTGTAATAACCGCCACCAATATCCGAATGGCAACCTGGCAGCGCCAGTTCGGTGAAGTTGGACGCAATCTTTTTGCCCTCCACGTCATTGGTGATCCTGGTCAGGGCAAAGAAGTAACGCCACTCATCCTTGGCCGTCAGGTGCACAACTCGCTCCGCACAGTCAGAGGTGAGCGTGACGCTACGCGCTTCCAGTAGCGACGAGCAGACGGTATCGAACAGCCCGACAAACTTGATCCGGCAATCCTCCCGGCTGGCCCAGTCAAAACCCGCTTTCAGCCGAATGCTGGTCTCTTTGGCAACGGCTTCAACCAACGGGTGATCGGCCTGCTGGTCGAGGGTGTTCACAAACTGCCGCGCCGCCGATGCACCCCGGCTAAACCCGAACACGTCAAATTCGAGCTTGTGGATACAACCCAGCGTTGGTAGAACATTTTTCAATATTCTTTTGACTTCATTAACAATTTTCTCACGACAGGCAAGCATCACCTTGCCGTAACTGGATGTTGCCCCCCCATCCATGCCTTGCCCGATAAGCGTGGAATCCCCCTGTCCCGACTCCGTACCGATCCCGTCGATATACACAGGAACGGTTAATCTTCCTTGTTGCGGCAACTGGTACAAGTCATAAGCCTTGCCGATATTAGTCACGTCATTCGCCTGACTGGTATCGCTGAACGAGACCTCCCCAGCCATGCACTGCTGACGCATCCGCTCTTGCTCCAGCGGATCGCTACATTGAGCCAGAAAGGCCTCAAGCGCCGCTTTACCCTCTTCATGCTTGGTGGTGTTGTTGGCTGTGCCATCAAAGAACACCCCGATACGCAGGATATTCAGCTGATAGCCTTTCACCTCAATCACGTAGGAGTGCTTGGTGATAAAGCGCGGCGGTTGGGCCTGCCCAGCTTTGTGCCCTTCTGGTAGCGGCTGCTCGGGGTCAGTGAGGCAAAGGTCGCCGGAAGTCACCTTGATGTGTTCGCGCTTTACATCGTCGTGTCCGAAGAGTTTGTCGGTATAAGCGGGAACCTGGCTGGTTTCGCCTTCTTTCAGGGCTTCACGGGACTGAGCGGCTTTGAGCCACGGCTGGGTCTCGAGCTTGACGGTGACCGGTCCTACCGCAAAGCCTTGTACCAAGGTTGGTCCATCTTTCAGGGTCACGGTTTTGCTGGTACCGGTGGCATCGGTCAAGGTGGCCTTTTGCCCCTTGAACGAGCGGTTCTGTTCGTCGCGAACGTCTATCTCAATCCAGCAGTTGTACTTTTCACAGGGTATGCAGTGAGGGGAAATCGCCATTAGCTGGCTCCTATCAATTCAGGGTGTTTGTTCAGCCAGTTATTCACCTGAGCCATTTCGTCGTCAGTCAGCATCAGCGGCGCCCTGATGGCATCCCGCGGCATATCTGCCTGCAAGGTGAGGGCACCTGCCACCACACCACTGAGCACGTCACCATCGAGGCTTGCCTGACTCACTTGGCGAAGCACGGTGGCAATGGCTGCCTCCGGATTGGGATGACGCGCCATCATCTCCTCCATCCGTTGCCAGAAGTGGCGAGAGAGGATGTAGGCGTGACGGCTTTCGTCATACAGCGGTGTCAGGTGGTGAGGCTGAATGCGAAACCAGGGCGCTTGACGGGGAGTGAATTCAGCATCAGGCGTGCGTAGCCAGGCAGTGTCGTTGGCCCACAGGCTTGAGCAGGGGCCCAGTACATCATCGAGCTCCTGCTGACTCATGGTGGCCAGCATCTTGGGAAAGACCCGATTATCGGCATAGCGAAGCCACATCACTTCCCCTTCGAAGGCTACCTCTATCAGGCTTTGCCAGTGCTGCTGGACGATGTCGATAGCGGCATCGCTTGTGACGTATACGCCGCCCAGTTGTGGGTGGGCCGCGATAAACTCGGGAGCTGGGTTGGGCAGTAGCCAAGGGCCTTGTTCGGCTTGGTCCGCAAACGCCGTACCGGCAAACAAAGGGATGGCATTGGCACCGCCCTGGTTGCAGTAGTCTGCAACCGCAGTGGTATCGAGTGCAGCATCGACGATGGCAAACAACTGGCCGGAATATTGGCTGCGCCACTCTTGAAAAGTCATGCCTTACCTCCCTGGGCAAAGGGGCAGGGCTTCACTAGCGGGGCCATAGACTCCATGCTCTTTTGAATGGCGCTTGCCGGGATAGTGGCAGGTGGTGCGGGTGGTGCTTTGACCGCCCCCGGCAAGCCGGGCATTTGACCCGCCCAACCGGAGCCCGAGCCGGGACTACCGCCCGAGTTCATCTTGATAGTGGGACCGACCAAGGTGACACCACTGGGGTCAACTTTCACAAAACTGCCGCCGACCTTGAGGGTCAGCTCGGAGCCTGCTTCCAGCACAATCTTGTTGCCAGCCTTGATGTGGACCTCTTGGCCTGCCTCAACCAACAGCGACTGGGCCAGCTTCTGGTGGAGGGACGCATCGACCGTAAGCGAGTAGTCCGCCTTGATGTGGTCGCGCTTCTCGCCTTCTACCGTCAGGTGGTCGTTGGCCTTGATGCGGGTCACCCGCTCATTGTCGATATCCCGATGCTCGTCATGCTTGATATGCCAAGCCGCATCGTTTTCGATAAGTACGTTCAGGTCTTTCTGACCGTGGATATAAATCTCTTCCTGCCCCGCCTGGTCTTCAAAGCGCAGTTCGTTAAAACCTTCGCCCTTGTGGGTCTCAGTGCGCAGCACGGTGCGGGTCTTGTTGGCGGGCAGCTCGTAAGGCGGCCGGTTGGTGGCGTGGTAGGTGCGCCCGGTCACGATGGGCTGGTCGGGGTCCCCTTCCAGAAATGAGACGATGACCTCGTGGCCGATGCGCGGGATAGCCATCATTCCATATTGGCCACCGGCCCAGCCTTGCGATACTCGCACCCAGCAGGAGCTCTGGTCGTTGGAGCTGCCATATCTGTCCCACGGGAATTGCAGCTTCACCCGGCCATGTTCGTCGCAGTAAATCTCCTCGCCCTCGGGGCCGACTACGATGGCGATTTGCGGGCCATCAACCATCGGCTTGTGGGGTGCCTCGGGGCTGCCGATGCGGGCCCGCCAGGTGGTACTCGCCTTCACCACCCCAAATTCGTTGTGGTAGACGGTGGGGCCACTGCCGCCCTCTTCCTCCAGTGCTTGCGGCTGCTCACCGATGTGGCAGATATGCACGATTTGCCAGTCGGTGTTAAGGCTGCCGTTGGGGTGCTCGGTCAGCGAGAAGCGTTGACCCGGCAGCAGCGCCGCACTGTTGGACTTACCACTGCCCGCTACGGCGTCATTGCGCAGGGCATCAAGGCGATGCTGGGCAAAGGCCTTGCCGCTTGGGTCTTGCTTGTAGCGGCCCGGATAGTCGAAGTGCTGGTAGGTATCCCGTTGATGCTCTAGTTCTGCCCCCATCTTCTTCTGGGAGAGGCCATAGGCTGGCGTCTTGAAACTGTAGTCTTTCAGCTCTACATCGCTTGGCCGTACCGCCTCGCGGTAGTGGAACTGGCGCACGTAGGGGCCTTGTTCCAGCGAGCGGTTGCCGAGGTTGAAGAAGAGCTCGGGGCCAGCGGTCAGTGCGGCGGCATCGTCGGCAAAGACGATGCGGTGTTTGCCTTGCTCGAACTCAAAGAAGTAGAACAAGCCCTCTTCGGCAGCGAGGCGATTCACGAAATCGAGGTCGCTCTCGCGATACTGGACGCAGTATTCCCGCTGGGCATGCTCATTCTTGAGCGCAAAGGCGTAATCGGTGATGCCGTGCTCTTGCAGCAGAATGCTGAGGATTTCATCGGGCTTCTGCGCCTGAAAAATGCGGGAGTTCTGGCGCAGTCCCAGTCGCCACAGGGCCGGTTTGACTTGCAGCTGATAGCGGGTACGGCGAAAGCCGCTGTCCCCTTGCGCAAACTCGCTCACTACGCCGCACACCCGGCGCTGCAGCTCGCCGTTGTACCACACCAGCAGCTCACAAGGCTGGTCCAGCACGGCACCGAAATCGATGTCCGGTTGCTGGCTAGCCACCTCCAGGTGAAGGTTAAAGGGGCGGTTCAAGCCTTCATCGAGCTTGAAGCTCGCCACCGCAAAGGTACTGTCAGCCAGTGCGCCGACCTTGACGGTGAATTGTAATCCTGTGCTCTGTGCCATGACCTTGTTCCTTATCCTGCCTGTCCGCTACCGGAACCAATCACCACGCCACCACAATCCACTGCCACGCCTGTGACAGCGATGGGTTTGCCGTTGACCAGCACCGAGCCTACCCCACCGGCAATGGCGCGGGGATGAGGCGGGTTGTTGGGTTTGTCATGAGGCTCCAGCGGGTCGCCCTGACGGGCCACAGGCGTACCATCGAGAAAGACATCTGGGCTGGCGGCAATCACCGGAGTCGGTGGAAAGCCATCGTGGTCGGTGCCAATGTCACCGAGCAGTGCAATGGAGGGACACATAACTCAAACCTCTTGTGTGCTTTGCCATCACCCCGCACTCGCTATACAAGACACCGGCGTCATAACAGGGGGATGGCAAAACATAAAAGCTCCGGCAGCCAACGGCTGGCCGGAGAAAGCACGGGCTGATAGGCCGGTTGCACACCGGCCAGACAGTACAAGATTTACTACAAGGAATTCCAAAATAAGAAAGGGAGGCTTAGGCCTCGATAGGCGCACGCCAGTCGTCAGCACCAGAGGTACCGGCAACAGTGTGTTCCCAGTCAATCTTGCGGTAAGCCAGAGAGACCTGGATAAGCTGGGTGAAGTCAGACTTCGCCGGGTCCTGGCAGTGCGGCATCTGGCAGTCGATGTCAACGATGGTGGCATCGGTCAGCACGGTAGAGAAGAAGTGCTCCTGCTTGCCTTCAACAGAGGTGCGGTACCACTTCAGGGTCACTTTCGGCAGCATTTCACCGGAGGCCAGGGAGTTGTACATCAGCGGCACAGCTTTGTTCAGTGCAACGGTGAACTTGAATGGCTTGTGGACCCGCTGACCGGCTGGCTGACCGGATTGCGGGTCAGTCGGGACGGTGACCTGGTGATTGAACTCTTGTACCAGCATCTCGTCTTCGTGACCTTGTACGAAGATGTTGCCGACGGAGTCGGAAGTGAAGGCACCGGCAGTGATGTTGCCCTGGGTTTTACCTTCGATGCTGATATAACATGGAGTTGGCATGTGTATGCTCCTAAATTGATTGGTTAAACGAGATAGCACTCGACCAACCAATAGCAGCGACCATGCCACTTTTTCGATCTGTTATTTATTAGTTACTTACCGGTAATTCATAGCCTCAACCGCACAATTCTGAGCAAGTTTTCGCTCAAGCAGCGCACATATCTCAGTAAATATTGCTCAGGTAGTGATTTAACCTAACAGGTGGGCAATAAATTGCGCTAGTCAGAACTATTGACCATCCTCATCAATATTTCCCACCAACGCAGCATCGACTACGCTCCAGAAGTCTGGTTTAGGCCATTCAACCGGCCTATCTGGATCGTAACGCGTTCTTCAATGCTGAGCTCGTGATACGTCATGGCAACACCCTACTAAAAAATCAGGTGTTGCACTCAGTTTCCGCGGCCGCCCTCAATAAATTGAGCATCGAAGTTTTCACATTGGAGGACTTGTTTTATTCACCAGTGCCTTAGGCGAAAAAGCTATTGAAAATATATGCATAAAAATGAGCCCCCCATTTTTAAATCATTTCTTTCTTTCCAAATGTTCGAGCTTTTTTTGCTTTCTGGTTATTCGATTTGTCACTTGGGAAAGTTGTATCTACATAAGCTAAAATATCTTGTCTGAACAAATTCTCCAGTTCATAAAGTAAAGTGTCGGCATCTTTAGAACCTTCTCTAAGGTTAAATTCATAATTTTTACCAGGATACGCAAAGAGCTCGCCATTACCATCGCTTATAATTGAACCACGCCAGAGTTGACCTATCGACTCTCTTATGTCAAAAGTATGCTCCCACTTTCTTCCCATGAAAAGGAATACATGCATGTAATAACCTCTATGGGAGCAGTAATCCAACTTCCATATATATCCTGAAATATATTTCATAATAGGGTTTCTTACAAAGTTTCTGAAGAGTTTATCCCTGCCATCAATCAACTCCTGCAACCTATCTTTTTGTTTTGAAATATCTGTATGTTCGGTGGATAATTCGCCTGGTAGCGCAACTTCTTCAATGTCAATTTCATCGATTTTTTCAGTTGCAGCAACTTCATCTGTTTTAAGCATCTCTACAATTGCAGGCTTAAAGCCGAGGCTAAATCTAACTACATAGTGTGATTTTTTTCTGTGTGTTTGTGCGCATATCTTAAAATTGAGCTTACGTTTTTCTCAATGTTGGCCAACCGTTTTCTGACACTCTTTTTATAACTTTCCGAATCAAAAACAATGTTAAGAAAGCTAACAAGCCCAGCAATGGTTTCTTCAGAATAAATTTCTTTAAGGTCGGCATCGGAAGATATTTTTAATCGATGAAAATTAACAGCAAGAAGAAAATATGACACTACAGGATGAACATTAAAAAACTGCCAAAAATTTTGATTTTCAACAAAGTTATCTATCTTTGATGCAATTAGTTTTTTAAATAACTTTTTTAAGCTCTTTTTCTGTTCGAGACTAAAGATTGGAAGTAAGTCACTCTCGTGAAGAATGGTTTTTTTTTATGGACTTGAGTAGCTCGCCAATGTCTTTATCGTCCTCTAGTTTGCTTATGACTGAAATTCTTCGGCCTACGTTGGATTTAACGTAAAAGCTGTACTGTCTAATAGTATTGACGTACTTAAGTAATAAAAACACCCTCAGGAATAATTCATCATCGTTCTTTCTTACCCTTTCCTTTTTAGGGTAGTATCTTTTTTGAGCTCCTGTATATTTTAGAAATTTCAGACCATAGTTATCTTCTGTAACTAGGCCATGATTGCGCCTCCTTATTTTCGGTGCAACAGGTGAAAACCTTCTGTTGTTTTCAACTGCATTAATTATATTGTCGCTGTATTCATAAACGGAATGCCTACGATTCTTTTTACCAGTAGAACTATTTTCAGGCATCTCTTGTGTTTCAATAGACATATCAAACCTCCTATTAAACATATGACAGCGAAATATATAACTAATCTCTCCATGCCCGCTATCGATTAAAGAAAAATTCATGGATTATCATTCTCAGGCGCTACAATAGCTTTGCTGTTGGGTGTCTGGATGGCTGCATGTGTAATCTTAGTGTGATTTGTGTGTCAATCTTGATGTAATCACACTAGGTGTAAAAAAATGAAAATAACTTGATCTAGAGTGAGCAGTACAGTCCAAAGATACTACGGTCTTTGTGATGCCTTTCTGTGAATTAGCCATTGTGGTAATAGGGGGGGCTACGGACCATCATAAGTCTCTATGAGGCGCCCTTAATACCTGAGCGATGAATAGTGGTAAAATTGTAAGCATGTTTTTTTTAACTGACTCGCTCTTCTGATGAAACAACTCACTACATCATCAGGAGTACACCATGAACAACACCATCAAAGTCCTGCGCATCAAAGACCTCACCAACAAGATTGGCATGGCCAGGTCTACTATCTATGACTGGCTTAATCCCAAGTCTCCTCGTTATGACGAGACCTTCCCCAAACCCTTCAAGATAGGTCAGTCATCTATTGGTTGGTTTGAGCACGATGTTGATAGCTGGCTTATTCGTCGAAGCCAGTCTTGAATGCACTTTTTTCATCCCTGGTGAACTCCATAACTTCCAGTGTTATAAATCATGCCTTGATAGGCTCATGGGTTAGGGAAATAGCCATTTCTTCTTATATATGTTTTTTGGTATTTTCGTAGGTGATGCAGACGTATCGCGTTTAGGTTTATTTATTATTTAATATCACTTCTATTCAATACTATTCCTGCGCTATGTACAGTCACCCATATACAACCAATAACCATTACCACTATCGCATACCATTACACCACTCCCATGTGGTGGTCATGCTACCACCAGCATAGTTAGCCAATACCACTCCACCAATCGCCCCTATATGCGTGTGTGTCTATCACACAGCGTAGGGTTACTCCTGCCTAAGCGAGGCCTTCATGTTTAACTCAATCAGACTATTAGATATCCTATCCATAACAGACCAACTCCAAAATACAACGCTTCCTATTGTCAGGGCTGTTGATTCAGCCCCTAGTAAGTCACGCATTACTTGCATTGACCGTAGGCTATCAACCAAACTCTTTAATGCGCTGGATACCGTGTGTGATTATTTTTATTGTCATGAGGAGGTATCGTCAGCGCATCCAACGGTAGCGCTATTCCTAACGCATATGCGAGAGGTTTATGGATTGCACCTCATCCATGAGAGATCTCTCGATAGTGATGTCGGTGACGAATTAGCCAGGGATCTCAATAACGTGCTGTATGCGTTTCTAAGAGAGTTCAAGAGTAAGGCGCACCGTAAGCGCCTCAATGACCTCAAACGCGTTAAGAGCCGCAATCAGCGCAGTATAGCGACGTATGTTAATAGCCTATTCGACCAGCATGCCAAGCTATTAGTCATCCGATTGGATATCGGCTATCACGAAGACTACTACGACCAGCTCACGTTAGACCTCGTGACGAATGACCGGAATGGTTACCTTCGTCGAATACAGAATAAATATCCTGCATTGGTGGGGTATATCTGGAAACTGGAGTACGGTGTTGATAGACGTTTTCATACCCACATTACGTTCATTTTTAATGGTGCTGTACACCAACAAGATATCTCGCTGGGTATTGCGCTGGGAGAGGTATGGGAAGATATGTCCGACAATAACGGGAGCTATTACAACTGTCAGATTAGGCGGGAGGATTATCAACGACGGGGAACTGATGGCATTGGTATGGTCCACTACAGCGATACAGTCAAGCGCATAAACCTGATTAATGCGCTGAGTTATCTGACCAAGCTGGATACGCAAGTATTGGCGGTATTGCCAGCCGGACGTCGGACCTTCGGGCGCATGGAGAGACCATCACGCCAACCTCGCCTTGGCAGACCTCGGTTATTGTTCTGTCGGTCTGATTGAAAAAGATCTCAGATAGATATTATCAAGAGAGAGTAAACACGTATCGCTGTGAAGCTGCTTGGGAGCGCCATTGCGGCCTCCCAAGTTATCGGTCCTGATATCGGCATCGGTTTGTCATCGATGCGCACTGTGAGCCATTAAGGCGCTAATCGCGCCACCAGCTTATCAACGACCTCCAGCACCAGCTCTCTGTCAGCTGTCTCGAGTTTGGCCAACTGCTGGCTCAGTACAATGCCTTGTTCGGTGGGGCGGTTGCTGGTCTCACGCAGGAAGTCTGCAAGCTCACAGCCAAACAGCTGAGCCAACTGTGCTAGGCGCACTACGGTCGGCACCACGAGACCTCGCTCCATCCGGGAGACGGCTTCCATCCCTATATCCAGGTTTACTGCCACTTGCTCCTGAGTCAGCCCCGCCTGCTGGCGTTGCCGTCCAATCGCTTTGCCCACGCTCTTGGCCAGTGCTTCAGAGTTGATGTTTGTCATACGTCCTCCAGTCAACCCTGATAGTTGACTATGGACTTTTATTGACATTAAGGACCCTTTGCGATGAGTATCACCCCATTAGATCTAATCCAGTGAAATAGTCACCCCGACATCGAAAGGAGTTCGACACGACCTAACCTCAACCCATCCCCTTGGTGGCATTTGGCTATCAGCCAGCACCACCATTAACCCATTACGTTTACACCCGTTAGCCCGACAGGCTCGCCCCGTCGGTCAGGCATCCCTTTGCCATTTTTATTAAGGAGAAATCATGAATCGCACACTGCTTTATCCCTTGCTGCTGGCCTGTGGCCTATCACTGAGTGCCTGCAATGCAGAGTCTGCCGATGGCCCAGAATTCGATCTCGACGTCGAGTACACCGCTATTGGGCGGCCTCAGATCGTCGTCACCTCGCTCAACGATCACGTCACCATTCAGAAAGTGCTGATCAATGGCGGCAAGAGTAAATGCCGGGTGATGTTGCGCAATGATATCGGTGGTCAGCTTGGTGGGACCCATTTCCCATTCAAGCTCAATTACACCGAAAGCTGGCGGCTGGTCATGACCGAGCCGTGCCGATTGAGGGAGGTGACCCTCTTCACCAATCTGGGCAATGCCTCTTACACCATTGAATAAGTCGTCTGGAGAGTGACATGACAGAAAAAATCAAACTGGCACTGTGGTGCACATGGTTGTCGTTGTTTGCCTTACCGACCTGGGCTGCGCCCCAGTTCACTGTGCCAACGGTCACTAAACGGGTTCCGGCCAACGTTGAGGGCACCCTCAATTTCGCCAGCATGCAGTTTTGGATAGAGACCTCGAAAGGGGAACGCATCATGTTGATGCCGCTGGATGAAGATGAGCCAAGGCTCATACCCAGTGTCAGCCAGCCGGTTGCCCTGAACGGTTTTATGCTCACCTATTCCGATGGCAGTCGCTACTTCGAGCCCTCCTTTGCATCTGCGTCAGCTGCATCAAGTACCACGTCATTTACCATCGTGAAAAATGAAGATGACAGTATCGAGATCCGGCATGGGGGTGAGGTACTGCTGCGCACCGATGAATATGACGCCATCAAACTCACGCACCGTTTGCCGCTGGCCAACGGGCAGGCGGTCTTGTTTGAGCTGCACAGTGGCGGTGTGGCATGCCCGGTGCTCTACCAGTTGGCTGTCGCCCAGACGGGTGTGCTGACCATGCTTTCACAACCCTTTGGTACCTGCAGCGATGAAGGCAAGCTGACCCCCGAACCCAACGGTTTCATCCTCGACCTGCCCGGCAATCCTCGCCAGCGCTGGGTATGGGATGCCAACAGCTTGACGCTGCGCAAGCAGTCCTGACCACCAGCCGCCACACATTCACCACCATCAGGGCACCTTCGGGTGCCCTCTGTTTTATGCCGCATTTTATTTAAGGAACGGTTCATGCCATTACCACAACCGGGAGACCACCTCGTTTCCCCCCGCACCGGTTACCAGCACCACGGTCTCTATCTGGGGGACCATCTGGTCATCCATTACCAAGGGGTCAGTGCCGGAACACAGTCCGGTCAGATAGCTATCACCACGCTTGCCGAGTTTAGCCAAGGGAGGGGCTATCGCATCCAGCACCATAGCGCACGAGCTTTCAATCGGGAGGAGAGTATCGACCGCGCTTACTCCCGTCTTGGGGAGGCGCACTACAGCACGCTCTTTAACAACTGCGAGCACTTCGTGCTCTGGTGTATCGAGGGCTTTCACTACAGCCAGCAGATTAACCAGCTCATTGCCACGGGGTGTATCGCACATCAGGCGCTTCGCACTGTGGCCCATCAGCCCACCCTTGCGGCCCTGCCTGGCATGGCCACCAGCGCGGCACTGAACCCATCAGCAACTACCGCTGTGACCTCCGCAGTCTGTGCGTTGCTGGGGAGCTCGGCCACCTCGCTGGCGGCGCCCTTGGCCGCCACTTATGGCCTCTACCGCGCCTGGCGTTGGCTGAGGGATTGACGGTTATCACATTCGATATGAAAGGACACACCATGATGACCATGCCATCTCACCTGGCAGGGATGGCCCTGCCGATTTCCCCCGAGCTGCCTGACTTACTGCGCAGCGCCGTGCGGGACCAACGGCTCGACCTCACCAACCTCTCGACCCTGACTTTTAACTTTCGCAGCCCCGGCTACAGTGCCGAGACGGGTGGCGTTCATCCGGTAGAGCTGCGGCTTATTCGGGGACTACACGGCTGGGTTTTCGATTACATCACCGACTTCAGTTACCAGGGGCTAGGCCAGGATGCTGAGCTCTGCAAGGAGCTCGACTTCAACCTCTCCTGCGACGAGCACTATCTGCAGGGCTGGGGGCCACAGCCCGGCGTGGAAGCACGGGAGCTGTTTACCCTGTGGCAGCGCAATTTCATTAGCTACGCCAAGTTGGGGTATTTCACCGTCACGGTCAGTGGGGAGTAGGAGGTGTGTGATGACTAACGAACTGCCGCTCTCCCATTACTCACGTCAGTTGCTGGGACTGGTCGCGGCTAAAGCTAAACTGCAGCCGACTCGCCAGGGCGAACGCTGGTTGCTGCACCTGACTCCTGGTAGCCCAAACGCTCGCACCGTTACGCTGCACCTGCGCTGGTCTGAGGGGCAGTGGCAACTGCTCTCTCTCACCAATGCTGAGGATTGGCGCACCATGAGTCAGCCCGTGGATGAAATCTGCGTGGACCCCACGCGTCGCTGTTTCTGGCGCAGTCAGGCAGGACCGGTCCCACTCTCTGAGCAGCCCCGTGAGCTGGGGCGCTTTCTGAGTGACCTGCAGCGTACCTGCATTCATCACGGTTATCGTGTGGAGAGTGACCCCTTACCCCTAGAGGAGGCGCACGATGCCCAAACATCCGATAGCCGTTGAGCTCGAAGCGATTAATCGAGATGGCGAGACGCAGGTGGTACGTGACTGTGGCCTACCCGTGCAGGGCTACAGCGTCTACCTGCGGGCGGTAGAGGCCAGTGGGTTGGCGCTGGCGACCTGGATAGCGGACTACGACACCATCGGCCCTGCCTACCAACTGGCGGAACGGCTGAGTATTGCACTCGCTATCCCGCTCACCGTGCTGGTCCCCGAACCACTGATGCCGGTACAGAGTGGTCCCGCAGCCACGACAGGAGTCATCACGATGGCCAACTGAACTACTCTCAAAGTGAACCAACAACCTCTCTACCTTTAACCCCGACATGCTTCCTGCATGCCGGGGTTTTCTTTTTCAGGAGACCACCATGCGTTACCACAAACTCAAGGCCGGGGAATGCCCCGGCACTTATGTCGTCACCGAGCCGGTGACAGAGCAAGACCTGCTGCGTATCGCTAACCAGATTGCCCGTAAACGCCTGGCCAAAAGGAACTGCCATCACCAGTACTACAGAGGCCGCAGAGCAGCTGCAAACCCTGCTGCAGGACCGAGAACACGAAGTGTTCGGGGCACTGTTCCTCGATTCCCAACATCGCGTGCTGGCCTTTGAAGAGCTGTTTCGCGGCACCTTGGATAGCGCCAGCATCTACCCACGGGAAGTGGTCAAGCGGGCCCTGCTACTCAACTGCGGGGCCATCATCGCGGTACACAATCACCCCAGTGGTGACCCTGAGCCCAGCCACTCTGACCGGGTATTCACCCAGGCTCTCAAAGAGGCCTTGGCGCTGGTCGATGTCCGGTTGCTCGACCATCTGGTGGTCGGCGCTGAGGGCATGGTCTCCCTTAAAGAGAGGGACCTGCTATGAACCCCATCCCCGGTAAAACACACCTCACCAACATCGATATCCTCATCGAGTTGCGCTGTTGGCTGGCTGACAACGTCGAGATGCAGGCCGAGCCCGCCATCGTGGCCCACCTGCCCAACGGCTACCAGCTCACCCAGGCTGACTGTATCGAGGCCATTGATGCACTGCTCCACCAGCTACGCCATTAGTCGCGCCAAGAAGGAACAAACGCCATGCGATTACCCAATCCCTATTCCCTTGAGAAAACGCTCGAGAAGCTGCGCCATCGTCTGGCTGCCGCCTACAACGAAGATGCGCTGACGTTGCTGGAGAAGGCCATCACCCAGGCTCGTGATGACCGGTGTTATGCCAAGCAGTTTGAAGAGACCTTGCTGCAAGGCTCCACCATCGAGATACGCGAGTGTCTCAGCTGCTTTGGCGACTACTTCGAACGCTCCCGAGACGCACCGCCCTATTACCCGCATCACGATGCCGTCAACGGCATTGATTGTGCGCTCTACGCCATCCTGTTCGATGCGGCTCACCCAGACGCAGCGCGGGCACAGCAATAACATGTATACCGATCGCCGAATAACATGCATGCCGATCACGTTTCCACCCGATCACCCGGATCATCAAACCAGGATCATCAGGTCCAACACCATGATCCGGATATCCCGACACAACCCACAAGGCCACCTCACTTCAGGTGGCCTTTTGCATTTCAAGGAACTATGCCCATGTCTGCCTTCATGATCGATCGCAAGGACTACCTTACCTTTGCCGTGCAGTTGCACCGCTTTTGCAATGCCCCGATGCCACCGCACTACACCCTTGAGCTGCTGCGCTCCCTCTGGTGGAACTCACCAATGGATGTCACCAGTACCTGGACGTGGCGGGTTGACCGGCTGGTTAGGCTGATGATGCTCGCCAACCGGCGGGCAGTCTGGCATCGCTATCAGTTAGGGCGTCAGCAAGAGCACAAAGAACCACGCCAGCCCCGCTCGAATAAGCTGAGTCCGTTTAAACCTGCTCACCGTTACCACCAGGCACCACTCACCGATGCCGAACTGGTGGCCCTCTACAAATTCACCTGCTGCGCCCTGTACCAATCGAGCGAATGGAGCGGGAGTCCTGAGCAGGCACCACGGCTGGTGAAGGTGATACAGCAGTTACAGCAAGCGCTGGCGCAAGACGTGCTGACCCGGCTGTCACTGTGGGAGCAAGCCCCCTGGGGAGAGATGTGATGAATCTCGCCATCACTCTGACCATAACGAGTTCACCACCGAGTTCAACGGCCCACCTAGCCCAACGTGTCGCCGATGACATGGCACACCTGCATCACCTTCTGGGAGATGCGATAAGCGATGAACTGGGCATCAGCATCAGTTACCTGGTCGAACAATTTGCGCTGCTGGCAGCGGCTTACCGTGCACCAGCGGAAATGGAGAAACCTCAATGATTGAATTTACCGACAGCTTTAGCCAGGCCGCCGTGGCAGAGGCCATGTGTGCCCATCGGGAGTTCGCCAAGCTCATCAGTCAGCAGTTGATGCTGCCGAGCTTTGCCTATGCCCACGATGTGGAGGGGCGACGTATTGGCGGCCCGTTGGTGGCCCCCAACCCGGTGCTGCACAAGACCACGCTTTTTGTCAGTCCCCGCGATATGCGTGAACACCTGCCACGTGAGATTAACTTCGCCCGCTTTCGCTGCGCTTGTAATACCGCTGGACAACCGGTCGGTGAGTGGCAACTGGTCATTGTCGGGGCCTACGTTAACCACGGTAGTAATGACAAGCCGGATTGGAGTAGTCACACCTGAGCCACGGCCACCAGCACACCCAAGACCTCTAGCAGCCCCTCACGCCGAGGGGCTGTTTGCATTTGAAGGAAACCCAACCATGCACGACCTGCGTGATTACAAGACCCTGACCGCTCGGCAGATCACCACTGCCATCGGTCAGCTGAACCACAACACTGCACCGAAGATAATGACCCACCTGGCATTGCGGGCCAGGCAGCCGCAACCGCTCGGTAATGGCCGTAGCAGAGGCAAGGCCCTCAAGCTGCTGCGTCGGGTCAAGAAAGCCCACAAGGCGGGCTGTATCCCATTTGAGCTCACTGTGACGGGTTGCCGCATCGACCGGGGGAGCCATCAGGCTGACCGTTACTACTACGACCGAACACTGCTGGCCCAAGGCTGGCAGCAGTACGACACCGAGGAGGATGCCTGGTACTTTGGCATCTGGATTAACACAGAGAAGCTGGAGACCTTTACCTATGCCGAGGGGGATACCAACCATGTGATAGCGCCAAACGCTGAGGCGTTTCGTGTCGAATTGGCGCGGCTCTACCAGTACCACCCGCAAGCCCCGGCGTTTATCAGCATCGACCCAGAAGCGGGCGTTGTGACCCGCCACTTTGAAGCCAAACCGGAGGTGTGAGATGGCGAAGCACATCACCATCAAGGTGCCCGGCAAACATCCGCAAACCGGCGAGCTCACCACCTTCGAGCTCAAAGGGCAACGCATGGATATCGACATCGGCGGCCAAGCCGTGCCTTTCCTCATTCACGGGAGGGGCATCGGCACCTCGCTCACCCACATCCCTAGTGGCTACCGCATTGCGCTGATCGGTGGCTGGCTCACCGCTCGTTATGCCATACCTGAGAATAGGCCCAGCAGAGCGGCCTGTGCCCAGATGGCCATAGACCGGCTGGTGGCTCAATACGGCTCGCGGCACCTGCTGGACCGACTCAATTGCAAGCCGGTTATCAACGAGGCGGCTGACTGCGCTCGTTGACGCCCGACTGTCTCGCTCATCAACAAACAACATAAAGGGCCAATCCTTCCAGGCTGGCCCTTTGCATCATTGGAGTCACCGAACATGACCCGCCTTATCACCGGACTCGAGGTGTATCGCTATGCCCCCGAGCTCAACACACTGCATCTGCGTAACAGGCAGACGTTACCCGCTCCCGGCATCACCACCATCAAAGAAGCCAAAGCCAGCCTGTTTGGCCGCTGGCAGCCGGGGCATCAGGTGACTATCACCGTGAGCCACCCCGACTACGTCAATCTCTCCCGGCTCTACCGAGGGTGACTAGCCAGCCTGACAGAGCTCCCAGCGCATCTGGCCAGACTATGCCAGCGCCACAACGTGCCAGATTGGAGTACTCAAACATGCAACACCCGCGACACGGATAGAGACTGAGGCGGCTATTGCCAGTCTTCGCTCCCATCTCGGGGCGTTCATTGACCGACTCGTTGCTGGCTTGATGTGTTCTCCGTTTGCCTACTTGTTGAGTCTTGTCACCTGCTGTTCGGTAAAAGGTGCATATCGCATATAGAGATTGGATAAATTTTAAGCTCTTCTTTTGCGGCCTTATATCGGTAAAACCATTTGAAAGCAGGTTACTACGGGGATATGCTTGAGCGAATTTAAGCTGGGAATGCTGTCCCCTCTCCCTTTGGTCTCTGGCATGACTATTAACCCAATCGCCCATGAGGAGCTAGAGAAATGGCCGAGATAGAAAACCGTTGGTTATCAGTAGACGAGATAGGCAAGTATCTCGGTGTCAGTAGCGACACCGTGTACCGCTGGATAGACAAGCATGGCATGCCCGCTCATCGAGTAGGCCGACTCTGGAAGTTTAAAAGAGAACAAGTCGATGCCTGGGTCGAGGCTGGCGGTGCTGCAGCAGACAAAAACAATGAGGACTAAATGATAGGCGGCAATTTCAATGGATAAGCAGTTTTCAACTATCGGATACGGATTCCTTCTGGAAGAGACTCTCATGCTACTCGATGCTGCATTGGAGAGCGATGACGCGCAAGCTGTGCGTGGCTCCTGTATCCAACGTTGGCCTCAGAAGTCCGAGTCCAATAAGGAAAAACTGTGGCAACACATGAAATATCGCTTCCTGGAAATCGAGAACAACTCAATCAAAAACACTTCGTTCCTGAAGATGTTTCGAAAGATTCGCAACAATGATGAAGCGGTTCAGGATCTGGTGTTTTTCCAGCTATGCATTACTACTCCGATTCTTTTTGAAACCCTTTCACTTTTGGTTACAGACAGCTTCCTGAATACCGGCGAGGCCGTATTCTCTCGCTACCACCTCGACCAGCTTCTGGAACGCAAATACGAGCGCATGCCTCAGTCAACTCGAGATCGAGTGCGGTCGGTATTAGTTAAGGCTGGACGGCTGAAGCTTTCGAAATCCAATTACTCGGTGATCACTTACTGCCCAACTGAGGCCGTCTTGGGCTACGCGCTCTATCACGACGCATCGAAAAACGGTTGGCGGGCACCATCGACAGCCACTGTCATCAACGAAGGGACCATAGCTCCCATCTTCATGTGCAACCGCGCCTTGCTGATTGCCGGGGTCAACAAACTCGCAAGCAAGGGACATTGTGAATATCACCGGCACGGAAGCACGGATCAAGTTCAACTGATTCATCAATCGCTGGAGGAGTATGTCGATGCCTGGAGATAACAAAACGACTCCAGCTCAGGCCAAGGCGCTCAATGAGCTTATAGGATTGGTCGGCGAAAACCACGTTGGCGGACGGACTCTTTGCTGCCTGATTGGCGGTCAAGGTTCTGGAAAAACATGGCTTGCGGAACACATGGCATCGCTGGGCGATTTTGGGCAGGTCCGATATTTGAGCGTGAATGACATCGTTCTCGACCTGCTGGCTAAAGATCCCATGTTTGCCGAGGTGTTCAATTTCAATGCTACGACCGTCCCGGCGGATCTTAAACGCTACGGGAACAGACTTCGGAAGGCGGTGCACGACCTTGTAGCCGAACAGCTATTACCAGAGGGACTGACCATCCTCGATCACTTGGAACTGGTTTTCGCGCTCGGCATGGACCCCATGACCACCTGGTACAACGATGCCGTGGGAAAAAGAAGAATTTTACTGGTGCTGACAGGACGAATGGCTGGTCAGCTTTGCCGCTGCGGGCAGTACACCCTGACTCGCGGAGATCAACCAATTGTGGAGCTGGAGGCCTGATATGCCACTCATGAAGGATATGTTTGATTTCACGCCCGTCAGTAGCTGGGTGGAAAACTTCAACGAGTCGACTCACGACTCGGCCAGCAGGACGCGGATTTTCGAAAGCTTCGTCATGCTGCCCGAGGTTGAGGAGTCGGCCCGAATTATCCTGGACCGAATTCACCGTAAGCAAGGTCGCGGCTTCTTCATCACCGGTCTATACGGTTCCGGTAAGACTATCTTCATGGCATGGCTATCCGCCATTCTGACCGAACCGACGCTGCGCAAACAGTTCCTCGATACCAAGCCCGAATGGGGCATGGATGCGCTTGCACCACGAAAATTCCTCACGATCAACTTTACCGCCATTGAAGTGCCTGACGAGACCCTCGAGCAGGCTTTCTGGAACTCGGTTACTGACCACTTGCGTCACCTCTCGCCGCCAGTAACGGCGACTCTGTCAAACACCGACGCTTATCTGGATACCTTTTTCAATCACACCGCCAGCGGCACCCGCAGCGATGTCGAGAACTGGATTCGTGACAACCGGAGTCTCTCCGTCGATCAGCTTCGCTCCTATGACAAGGAATATCAGAAGACCATCATTGAGCAGGCTGTTGCCGCCCTGAACATTCAACTCGTCCAGGACCGCACCACGGTCACAGAAAAGGTCAAGAAGCTGGTCGAGATCGCCAAAGAACGCGGCTATGAAGGCGTCCTGGTCTTTATTGACGAGTTGTATCTTCACCTGATCCAGAGCGACGAAGACTTCAACCGGGGCACTGCTTTCCTTGGACAACTGGCCGAAGCTGGACTGGCCGGGGATCAACCGTTCTGGATTTTCGGCGCGGTTCAGGAAGAAATTCAGGCCATCGCCCGCCAAGCCGGGCGCAATTACGATACAGAGCTGATGGGCAAGCTTTCCGGGCAATCCGGCCGCTTCCAGTCCATCAACATCCCGGTCACGCAATTTCATCGCATCTACAATCACCGGCTGTTTCGTGAAAATTCCAAATGCGTTCACAAGCTCGCCGATGCCTTCAAGGCTGAAATTCAGCCGCACTTCCGGGGAGCCTTTAGTGACTTCCTGAAACGGTACTTCCGCGAACGCGAACCCGTCACCGACGAGGCAAAACACTTTGCCGACGTTTATCCGATGCATCCCTTCGGGCTGTACTGCCTCACCGCGATCACCAACCGGGGCGGCAGATCCCGTGGCGCACTGGGATTTGTCCAGGAGTTCATTGAAAGACGCCTGCAGGATACCAGCAACTGGAAACGCATCGCGGTGCTCGACGACGTGTTCGA
The DNA here is from genome assembly GCF_049175075.1 of Aeromonas sp. 600774. Classification (NCBI taxonomy): domain Bacteria; kingdom Pseudomonadati; phylum Pseudomonadota; class Gammaproteobacteria; order Aeromonadales; family Aeromonadaceae; genus Aeromonas; species Aeromonas sp. 600774. The sequence continues at coordinate 99,189 of NZ_JAAKUJ010000015.1, read as the reverse complement.
CTACGAGGATCTGCGTAACAAGATCATCCAGGACGATCCCGAGATGGCCAAGTATTACGGGATGTTCGAGCGCTTCTGCAGCACGGCCAGGGACGAGGTCCTGTCCCGCGTGCCCTACAAACGCTGGTCGGAGGCCGATCAGGCTGCCGCCAAGGTAGCGAGCGAGCGCCTGATTAAAGCATTGATCGTCCTCTCCATGGTCAAGGAAGAACTCACTGTTTCCAAGCTGAATGACGCGCTCTTGCTGCGATGGCCCGGCAAGGAAAGTGACCCCGCTGGAAGCGACCAGGAAACGGCCCGAATCCTGGAAAAGATTGCCCAAACATTTCCGCCCCTACGTCAGAAAGGCAGCGAGGATAATCTGAGCTTTTTTCTCTCGGTTGAAGGAGACGGGGGAGAACGCGAAGAGCTGTTGGTTGAAGTCGAGCGGGTCAAGAATGGCTTCGCACCGGATATTCAGCTTGAGAGCGCCTACCGCTCCCATCTTGAACTGTTCCTCCGCTTCCCGGGCAGTCCGCTGGGCGGCACTGTGCCGCCACAGCATGGTTTCTCGACCCAGGTGGATGTGGATTGGCAGCGAACACGCCGCTCCCTGGACTATCGGCTTGAACCGGTGACGGCGCTCACCAACGACCACGCAGTCATCGGCTTTGTTAAGGACGTGCCCACCACCAAGGCACTGCACCTGGCCGTGCTCTACCCGTCAGCCTCGCCGCTCGATGTCGAGATGGATGCAGTCCGTCATGGCAACGGACGGACCCTCGTATGGCTACCGGCCACATTGCCAGCCCAGGATATCGATGAGCTCAAACGTAGCATGGCTTTGGTCAAGCTCTTTGGTGACTACCAGTCCCAGGTTAACGCGGGCGGTGCTTCGCAATCCGTCCGTCGCAAGCTAGAGTTGCTGGGCGAATGGATTGACCTTCCCGCCGGAACCAAATCGGCCCAGCCTGCCCGCAAGGCCACGGAGATTTTGCTCGAATCCTTTGTGAACGGCGAAATCCGCCAGTGGAACACCAAGGACCAAGCCTGGGAAATCCTCTGTGAGCCCGCAGAACTTCTTTCCCTCAACAACAGCATTCCGCAGAGTGAGCGCTCTCTGGAACGGCTCCTGGAAAAGGTCGCTACCAAGGCTTTAGCCAAGGTCTTCCTCTTTCATCCGGATTTCCGGGAGGCCTATTCCTTTAGCGCGGACTTGAGCAATCAGATGCGCAAACGCATCCTCGAAGCCATCTGGAAAGGCCGCGTGACCGACGGGGATGGGACTGCCAAGACTGATCTTGAAAAGCACCTTGCGCCGCTTGGTTTGCTCAACACCGGTGTGCCCGGAGAAGTCTCGGTCACACTGGCCGCCAGCAGCGTGGAAGCCTTCAAAAAGGCGAAGGAGCGGATTCGGGACAATATCCGCAAGGCCAACCCGCCTGCCACGAGCATCGCGGAAACCCGCAAACGGCTGAAAACCACGGACCTGGGATTGACCGACACCTGGGTGGATATCCTGATCACGCTGCTCATCAGCACTGGGGAGATCAGCGGCTTCACCATTCACGGCAAGACGGTCTCTCAGGATGATCGCACCATTGGCAGCCCGGTTGACTGGCTCCAGGAGCTGGATGAACTCCGTCCCGGGACGCGTCCGGATGAAACCCTGTGGTACGACCTGACCGAGTCGCTTCACGCCCTTGGCCTTTGGAAAGAAGGCACCGGTTACAGCCCGGCAGCCGCCGAGCGCCTTCTTGACCTCTTGAAAGAGACGGAAACCCGTGCCCGGCACGAGTTCCGCCAGGCCGAACAGGCATTGCAAACCTGGCCCGGAGCCTCGGTTCCCGACGCTATTTCCGAATGGGCCGACATTTTTGCGCTGCCCGAGGATGGAAGAGAAAGCCGGGTTGCCTGTTATGCCTCTGTGCGAGGAGCCCTGCGCGACATGCTGGGGCTTGCCGAGGACGATGATATTGAGGCGGCCAATCGTTACACCTGCGTTGAAGAATTCGCCAACCGCGTGCGGGAAGCCCGCGATTTTCTGGATCGCATTTCCGAGCTGGCGAGTCTCACCGGCAAACTGCGCGAACTCAAAGCACTGGGCGTCCCGCCCACCATTGAAAAGCCATGCCAGGAGCTACTCGACAGCATCGAGACCTACGTCAAATCCGCTGGCACGTCCGGGGAAATGAGCCGTATTACCGCCGAATGGAAAGATCTGCACGAGCTCTATCTCAACCAGTACCTGAGTGAACACGCGGGCCTGCACAAAGATCTGAAAGCCCTCCGTGATGCCGTGCTCGGCAGCCCAAGCTATCAGGTGCTGAAGGACCTCTCACGGGTGGAAGGGCTTAGCGCCCATTTCAGCCCGACCTTTATCGAAGCCCAACTGACCGACCTGTTGACCCAGGTCGGCGTGCAGCAGGTTTGCGAACAGAGCCTGGATGACGTGAAGAGCGACCTGTCCCACGGCTGGGTGTGTTCCGCCTGTGGCTACAAACCCGGCAAGCGTCTGGAACTCAAACCGGACCATTTCCTGGAATTGGTCGAGCGCGGCATCAAGGAATACCTGGATCATGTGCGGGGCTGCGAAGCCGAACTCCGGGATTACGTCAGTGACACGCCAGCCGCAAATCCTTTGCTGGGGTTGCTCAGCGATCCCGCAGAACAAAGCGTCCTCGATGTACTGCAAGACGCCACCATGCGCCAACACCTGGCAGATGCCCTGGCCGAGGCGGAAGCGGTGAAAGTGAATGTCGATGAATTGCTTGACCTGCTCAAGCCGCGACTCCTTGGCTTCTTCAAGGGTGGGCGGCATGAATTCGAGCAGTATGTTCAGGGCTCATTGGGTGAGCTACTGAAAAAGAACGATTCAGAAGAAGAAAAGCCTTGGAAGGTGGAGTAAGCAATGCCCATCGTTAGCGAAAAACCCCTGATCGAAATCCTGTCGCCCGAAGAGCAACATGACAGGTTTGATATCAACTATTACCTTCCGGAATTTATCGATGCAGAAAAATCGTTAGAGAGTTCTAGTACTCCCTTAACGACGCTCGGTGAAATAATGGAAAATGATGCGAGTTATGGAGTCTTGCCCCCGTCTTCTTGTTATCTCGAAGATGAAGGTGGAATCCTATTGATTCGCTCTTCAAATATCACCAACGAGGGCATCGATTACGAAGATGCTATTAGAGTCCCGTCAGAGTGGCTTGACTCAGAAAGGGCCAGGATAAAACAAAATGATATCCTGATTAGCATAAAGGGTGCCCGAGCTTTTTTTGATATGTGTGTAGCGCCTGAAGAATCGCCAGAGGCCATCGTTAATGGCAGCATATTTAGATTTCAGTGCAAGGAACACGTAAGTCCTAAATTCGTCGTGTTATGGCTTTTAAGCAAATCAATCCAGTCTTTAGTTTTTAGAGAACGGACGAACCTCGGCATTAGCTATATCTCTCTGGACATATTGAAAAGCATACCATTCCCTGACATTTCGTACGATGAGCAGTTAAAGATAATTGGTCGATATCACAGTGTCTTGCCGATGCTTTCGCCGCAGGACAGCATTATTTATGCATTCAATAAAAAACTGTCCGCAATCACGAAGAAATATAACTCGCTCCTTTCTTCGGAATGTGGCGTCCACCCTCCAAAAAAATCAGGGAAAGTCATTGTTTTAAAACCACACATCTTTTCTGATCGACTTGATTGGAAATGTTATGACCCCTCTTACGTGGGGAGTCAAGAGGCGCTCTCCAGCATGTATGGCGAGTGGACAACAATTAGCGAAATATCACATTTAAAAAACGACTACTCAAAAGGCGAAGACCCTAATGAGGAATGCAAACTACTAAAAATTCGGCTGCATGGTAAAGGGGCTGCACTGCGAGACATAGTTGAAAGAAGAAAAATCTCTGGACCTTTGACTTCAGTGAAAGAGGGACAATTGGTTTTTTCTAGAATTCGATGCGCTCAAAAGGGTATAGCAATAGTCCCTCATGATCTCGATGGTGCTTTCATTTCCAAGGAGTATTATGCAATCGAGGTTGACTCTAATAAGTACATTACCCAACTTCTTTTTCGAATTCTGATTTCAGACAGATATGTCGCGTTCTATAAATCGGTAATGACTGGGGGCACAACAAGATATCGTTTGGCTGTTGATGATTTTCTCGGTCTCAGACTACCCAAAGTTACAGTTGAAATGCAGGAAAAGATATTGGCCGCTCTTATCGAAATTGAAAATGAAGCGGACGCAGTAAGGTCTGAGAAAGAAGCGTACATACAGAATTGCAGAAAAAATGAACAGCGGGTGCTTTCAAATCTACTTCATCTTTCTGAAGACAAAAAATTTCAATCCATTCAGAAAAGAATATCGGAGGCGCTGCAATGACTGCCTTGGAACAAGCCCTGGCTGGCATTTGGCGCAGCCGTGAAAAGCAGAAGTTGCCCTATCTGCTGGTTAATGACGTTCGCGGCTATTTTGTCGAAGCGCCCGCCGAGCTGCTGGTCGATGACCAAGCGATTCCCGTGCATGTCTGCGCCAATGAGTTTGGATTGCGCCGCCATACCGAACCCGAGCGTCGGCAACCGAATCCACCCGCTCGTATCATCATCTCGCGCCAGCAACTTCAGCCGGATCATTTGCCGGACTTACAGGCGCGCTCCAGCGTGTCGCCCCGCACGGTTACAGGTTGTGACATAGCAAAGGCGCTTGGCGTGCAGAATCCCCGGGCCTTACTTGACCGGCTTCCCATCCCCGCATTGTGGAACTTGGCCCCGTACCTGCCGCAGCTCGGCGCTTACAGTCTGGAGCGCGTGGTGCTCGCCTCGCTGCTGAACGATCCCAGCGTGTTGTCTGCGGGCTGGGAGCCGGATCGGATTCTCGACAAGCTCTGGTACGAGGATGCGCTGGCCCGGGTACGCGAGGTTCTGGGCTCGGTCGATGCGGACGAACGCCGGGCGCTGGAACAGGAGTTTCTGGACGTGGTTCGTACCTGGCTCGATGGGGCGCGTTTCTCCCTGGTCGAAGCCGCAGTGCTGGAAAGCGACCCGCCGCCGGTGCTGCCGATCTGCCTGCTCGCCTCCATTTTGGATGGTTGGAAGATGCTTACGCCGGAACGGATGCGAACCTTCCTCGATGGCAGCGAACTGGGCGACCTGTTTGTTGACGTGCTCAAGGACGGGCAAAGCCTGCATGGGCTTGCCGAATGGGGCCGCCGCATCACCTTAAAAGACGACACACCCTGCAAACAGGCGCTGCACTACCTGCAGCACGAAGTCTTTCCGAAGCACCCCAGTGCCGTCACCGAATCCCTTGCGACAGTGGTCAAGGGCGTTGGTGGCAAAGGATCGGAGCGTCTGCTGAATCAGCTCATTCAGGTACTGGAGGCCGATGGTGGTATCCTCGCCCAAGGACTGGCGGTCACCCTGCACGCGTTGCTCGATGTGGTGGTCAACGGCGAGCGGGCCGACACGCTTCCGCTTGAAAAGGCCCCCTGCAAACTGACCGATGCGTTGGAAACACCGGATGCACCGGAATGGGAAGAACTCCTGGAAGCACTGCGCCGACATCAGGCCCGCGAGCAGTACGAGGACCACGTGTCGCTGCTGGAAGCGATGGTCACTATTCACCGGCTTACGGACAAGGCTGAGGCGGCGGTGAAGAATCTCGCCTGCCTGGATTGGAAGGCTTGGCTGAAGCTGGTGGATTCGGTGTATCTGCCGCTCTCAACGATGGCGATGGAAGCGGAACGGCGGTCCAGCCAGTTACCGGAAAAGGTCAATGTCTTTCGTATCACCCTGCGTGCGAAAAAGGCCTGCGATTCCATTCGCATTGCTTGGGCAGATTTCTATGTGCAGCCGAGCCGTGGGCTGCCGAAGTGGCTGAATGAGCGCAAGTTCGCTGCAGGAACCAGCAGGCCGTGGCTGAACAGCGATGTCATGGAATCTGCGGTTAAGCCATTGTTGCAGGATTCGGAGATCAAACAGGTCTACTTGGTGGTCTTTGACGGGATGAGCGTAACTAACTGGACGTTGCTGCGTGATCGCTTTCTGATGATGCCGGGGCGCGAGCTGTTTCGCCCTTACCAGTCGCTTGGGCCTGAATTCCGAGCCTGCACTTATCTACCCAGCATCACCGAATATTGCCGACAGGCCATTTTTGCTGGCGCGCCTCCGACGGAGTTCCGGAGCTGGCCGAATGGGAAAAGTGAACCCCATCTGCTCGAACGTTGCCTGGACAACCTGGGACTTTCGCCTTCCTCCTGGTGGGATCGGGACAAGAGTTATCTCTGTTACAACGAGAAGGATGCCAATGCCGACACCCTCAACCGGAAAATGCGCGACCTGGTGGATGCTCCCGGGCGCTTCAAGGCGGTGGTGTTCAACCTCCAGGATCGGCTTCTGCAGAAGGGCATGTCGAGTCTCCAGGAGATCATGCTGGCCTATGTGAAGGAGGTGGCGTTGCCCCACCTGCGCAGGATCGCCGCCCAGGACAAGACGGCTGTCGTCATCACGGCCGACCATGGCTTCACCTGGTACAACACTCAGTACGTCATTGACGATTTACAGTCAGCCAGCGGCCCCGGTCGGGATGTCTTCATCCATAACCGCTGCCTGGAATACAAAACAACCAACCGCACCACCTTTGGCCCTGTGGATGTAAAGCGAATCGAACCGGTTGTCGACTATGGCCTTCCAGCAAGCCTGGATGCTGTTGAGCTGCCCTTTGGGCACGACAGCTATGGCTGGCCTAGTGCCAAGCAGACATCAATAGGCAACCCCTACAAGGTTCAAGGCAACGACCATGGTGGTTTGACCCCGGAAGAAACAGTCATCCCGGTTGCGGTGTACATAACACGAGGAGCGAAATAACAGATGGCAACTCTTGAGCAATTCAGAGATTTTCTGGTCTCGGATTTGGGCTTCAAAGCTCACCAGATCAATGATGGTGGTGGTGCTGGCGTTGTCACAACGGTTGAAGGGCTGGACGAGAAAGCCTCGTTTCTGGTGTCAACCAGCGTCGGCAATTGCTATGCAGCCTTCAAGCACGAAGGCTCGGCAACGCTGAGTGAATCTGAGGCAAACCGATACAAAGCCCTCAGCATTCTTATGCCCAATGGTCCGGCAGCTTATTGCGTCATCGATGTGGCAGGCCATTTACGCATCTATCTCGTCGAAAAGGGGAATGAGATTCATGACGAGCTGAAAGACTGGGATGATGTTCGCGATGCCGAAGATATGGTGCGTGAATTCAAGCCAGACGTAGTCAAGAGCCTACAGCAGTGGGCGCATAAAACACTCCATACGGAAAACAGCCTCTCCCGTTTCGTGCAGCTCATGAAGGGTTGCTGGCAGGACATCTGGGATATCGAGAACAAGCGGAATGACTGGATCTTCGACGAGTTCACGCGCTTTCTGTTTATCAAGCTCAATGAAGACGCAAAACCTAACGGAAGCTTTACCACCGCCAAGCTGAAATCTTATTGCGAGCAAAACAAACACATGGGTGACAAGGCCGCCCAGAACTTCATCAACAACCTGTTCGATGATCTGATAGGTCATCATCCAGAAGTCTTTACTGACGATAATGAGCGAGTATTCAGCAAGGCTGCTACCGTTGAGCGGGTCATTGCTCGTCTTGAAGGGATCAACCTGAAAGACACCCAAGGCGATGTGCTTGGCCGTGCCTTCGAAATCATGCTGTCCGATACCTTCAAGGGTAAAGACCTCGGCCAGTTCTTCACGCCACGAGAAATCGTCGCGTTCATGCTTGATTTGGCAAGAGAAAATCCTGAAGACGCAGCTCTGGATATTAAAAAAGGTCAGCGATTCCTTGACGGTTGTGCTGGGTCAGGCGGTTTCTTAATCGCTACTTATGAAGATGTCTACAAGCATGCTTTATCGAATAAAATCCGAGGAGAAGAACGAGAAAAGCTTCTTCAGCGCCTTGGACAAGAAACATTCTTTGCCAATGAAATTGAAGAGAAGGCAGCGCGTCTTGGAAAGCTAAATATGATTGTTCATGCAGTCAACGCGCAGAACGCGCAGTGGCTTCACCAAAATTATCTCTATAACGAGGAATATGGTGGATTAAAGCCATCGATTGAATATGAGGTCGATTTTGGCTCTGGCAAACAAAAGAGATATATCGGTCCAGACAGTATTGACCTGATCCTCACCAATCCTCCATTCGGTAAATCAGTCAAAACCGAAAACATCCTATTGGAGTATCAGTTTGGGCATGAGGTCAAAGTCTTCAAGACCAAGGGGCGCCCTCCGGAGAAGCGACCAAAAAATAGCCAGGACAGCGAGGTCCTCTTCATCGAACACTATATTCGGGTGTTGAAGCCGGGCGGCAAACTGCTCATCGTTCTTCCGGACGGTGTGTTGTCGAACGCCACCGCGAAGCCCGTTCGGGATTACATGCGTGAGCACGCTATCATCAAGGCCGTGATTTCTCTGCCCAGCGAAACCTTCGCATCAACCGGAACCTCCATTCCGACCAATGTGGTGTATCTGCAGAAGAAGCGTCCGGGAGATGTCCAGGGCGACATCTTTATGGCGCGGGCTGACCATGTCGGCCGCCGGGCCAATGGCGACCCGAGCAAGGAAAATGATCTCCCGTTCATCCTTGAAAAATTCCGTGAATGGCAAACAGGAATGCTTGAACTCCCGGAGGAGGATAACGAGTGAGCGAGCTTTATATCGGAAAATATCTCGATCCTAATGGGATGCCGGGAGAGCTGTACCGCCATAAGCTAAGTGACCTGATCACTCACACCTTTATTTGTGGCGGCTCTGGCTCCGGTAAAACGGTAATGGGTAAAGCCATCATTGAGGAGGCTGCTCTCAAGGGGGTTCCCTCGATTATCGTGGATCTCAAGGGCGACTTATCTTCCTTGGCGCTTGCTTTCGGAGAGCTGGCTGCCCCGGCCGTTGCGCCATGGGTCGAGGTTGAAGACAAATCTACGCTTGGTCGCGCCGCCTTGGCTGAAGCTAACACCTTCCGGAAACGGTTATGGGATTGGGGGCTTGCCGAAACCAACGTGCGGGAGTTTTCCAACCAGGTAGCCGTTGAAATTTTCACCCCCCGCAGCGAGCTCGGCCGCCGGGTATCCATTCCGCTCATTTCTTCTCCACCGCCGGACATCAATAAGCTGTTTGACGAGGACCCCGATACGGCTTCGGTCATGGTGACCAGTATGGCGGAAGCGTTGGTGCGTCGGGTGATTCCTTCGGGACAGCGGGACCGGGAAACCGATTTTGTCACAGCGCTCATTGAGCACGCCTGGCGTACGGGTGTTGATCTGACTGGCGAGGCAGGCCTTGGGCAATTGGTCTCCATGATTCTGGAACCGCCCTTTGCCACCATTGGTGTTCTGGGGATCGATGACCATATTCCCGAGAACCGGCGTCAAAAGCTTGCACAGGCGGTTAACGGACAGCTCGTCGGTGCTGCTGCCAACTGGGTCCGTGGCGAAGAGATGAGCATCGACAAGCTGGTGGGTGCCAACCGTGTCGACGGCAAGACCCAGATCAGTGTTATAAGCCTCGCTCACATCACCGACTTTGAGGATCAGAGCTTTGTTGTCGCCCAAATAGCCTTTGCGATTAACGCCTGGATGCGTAAACAGGGTAGCGCTCCCGGTGGAAATAGGCCTCGCCTGTTGTTCTTCCTGGATGAGATCGGCGGTGGCGGCGGAAAAACCGCTTTCTATCCCACTTATCCATATACATCCACCTGCAAACCCGCGCTGAATATCCTGGTCAAGCAAGGGCGCGCCTTTGGTGTCGGCTGCATCCTGGCGACGCAAAATCCCGGGGACATCGATTATAAAGGCCTTTCAAACTGCGCCACATGGATCGTCGGCAAACTGCAGACCAAAAGGGATAGAGACAAGGTTCGTGAGGGTTTGACAGACGCGGAATTTTCACCTTCCGATCTGGCCAAGAAAATAGCTCGCCCCAAGACCGGCGAGTTCATGCTCCTGAACAAGGAAGGCGATGTCCATTTCATCAAGGAACGCTGGCTGCTGACGTATCACTGCACTATGAGTCCGGAGCAGCTTCGCCGATATAAAGGCAAAGGGTTGGCACCCTATGAAGGCTCACTGAATACAGACATTGTTTTTGAAGGTCTCGAGGAGATCATCAAGTCCGACGAGCAGGAAGAAACCCAATCGCTTTGGAACGATGCCAAGGATGCTATTGGGCAAGCCTGCAACCTGCTCGAAAAGATTCTCGAGTACGACATCAACTCCGAGAAAGCACGCCTTTGGATATCCATCCTGCGTGATCCGGATGGGTTTAATCGCCACCTTCAGGATGCCCAAAGACAGCTTGCCGAGTATGCAACAGCGGCTCCCAGCCCCAACGCTAGCAAAAGCCAAGAGCCCAGCGGCCTGATTACACTGCTCTCTGAAAAGAAGAGTGCGAACCAAGGTCCTCTGTTCAGCCATATACGAGAGGTGACGATCCCTGTTTCCACTCTGCCTCCGAGCGATAGTGTCCTTGTGGAGGATGATGGCAGCGTCACCTACAAAGGGAGAAGATTCCAACTTTACCGGAGATACGCTGGCAAAGCTGTGGCGTTCATTGAGGAAAATGGCCAACTGAAATTTTCTGTCGAAGGTAAGGTGCTATCGAAAAGCTTCAATTTATAGGCAATCTAATGAGCATCCAGAGTGCAGCCATCTAGAAACTGAAGCTATAGGCAAGCCACGTAAGCCACTGAAATTGCCGAGCTGACCATCAAAGCTGTGCTCTGGATATCTGGAGCTAAGACACCAAAGGCCACAAGTGCTGGGATTTAACTTGTGAGCTCCCACCAGGAGTACATGCGCAGCAGAAGTATCGGCTATAGACGCTCTTGTAAGGGGATAAGGGGTACAACGAAGTGAAGCTATTGCTTAAAGTTCGTTGTTATAGGGTCATAAGCAAAGATAACTAGTCTGATATATGTGGGTTCAAATGTGGGTTCAAAACTAAAAAAGCACTTTCATTGAAATGAAAGTGCTTTTATTTTCAATAGCTTAGCTGTTATGACTTAGTTCATGCCGTAACGCTTGAGCTTCTTGCGCAGGGTGCCACGGTTGATACCCATCATCACGGCTGCGCGAGTCTGGTTACCACGGGTGTACTGCATGATCACGTCCAGCATCGGCGCTTCGACTTCGGAGAGAACCATATCGTACAGATCAATCACTTCCTGACCGTTCAACTGGGCCAAGTAGTTACGCAGGGCCTGTTGCACAGAGTCACGCAGGGGGCGCTGGGTCGGCTCGGCAGCGTGATTGTGAGTAGTTGTTACCAATGCATCAGAAGTCAGGGTTTGTTCGAACATATTCGGTCGGCTCTTTAGTTATCTTGTTAACCTAATCCATCGAAATACGCTTCGAGTGCTTCTAGTTGTGCGTCAGCACAATCCAGGGCATTGAAGTGCTTACGGAATTCTCGGCCCGTCTCTTCTTCATCCAGATACCAGCCCACGTGTTTACGGGCGATGCGCGCTCCCAGATATGCACCATAAAACCGGTGCAGGTTGGTGACATGCTCGTTCATCAGGGTGCGAACCTCTTCCCTCTCGGGAGGTGGCAGCTTGGTGCCCGTCTCAAGAAAATGACGGATTTCCCGGAAAATCCAGGGTCGTCCTTGCGCAGCGCGGCCGATCATCACGGCGTCCACACCGGTATAGTCGAGGACATACCGGGCTTTCTCCGGGCTGTTGATGTCGCCATTGGCGACAACAGGAATCGATACGGCCTGCTTAATCGCCTTAATCGTGTCGTACTCCGCTTCGCCCTTGTAGAGGCAGGCACGGGTACGACCGTGCACGGCAAGGGCCGCGATACCGCAATCTTCGGCGATTCGGGCGATCTCCACGCCATTGCGGTTATCCGGATCCCATCCTGTGCGGATCTTCAAGGTGACAGGTACTTTCACTGCATCCACCACGGTCCGGCAAATTGCTTTGACCTGATCGGGGTAACGCAGCAGGGCTGAACCTGCCAGCTTCTTATTCACTTTTTTTGCCGGGCAGCCCATGTTGATGTCGACGATCTGTGCGCCCTGCTCCACGTTGTAGCGGGCAGCAAACGCCATCATCTCGGGGTCGGCCCCGGCAATCTGGACCGATCGCAAACCGCCTTCTGCAGAGTGATCCATCCTCATCCTGGTTTTCTGGGTATCCCAGACATCCGGGTTGGCCAGCAGCATCTCGGAAACGGCCATGCCGGCACCCAGCCGCAAACAAAGTTCACGGAATGGTCGGTCTGTTACACCGGCCATGGGCGCCACAATCAGGGGAGTTTCAAGCGTGTGGGGACCTATCTGCATTCCACGGTTACCATCGGCTTAGGGCGGCGTATATTACGCATTTTTTAGGCAGGAGAAAAGGTTAGTATTTGAGCGTCAGCCATTTTTTTCTGAAAAAAACGTCGAGCCAAGGCTTGCAAATTCAGGAGTTATTGAAAAACAGCCAGATTGACTGGTCAGGAGTGCTGTACCATTCGGGTCACCTCCTTGCTCAATTGTCAGTCCACTTGTCAGTCCCGTTTGCGTTATGATGGCTGGCTTATGTGAGCAAAAGCTCCAAACATTTTTGCAACAGTGCGAATCGGGGTTCTATGACGTCAAGGTTCATTACATCACTCTGGCCGTGTCTGCTGGGGGTCATGTTGGGGTCTGCGCAGGCGCAGACCATCAGCTTCGGCGAGGCCTGGACCCGGGTCATCCAGCAGGATGAGGAGCTGGCTGCCGAGCAGGCCGGGGTCGATCGGGCCAAGCAACTGCGCGAGGCCGCCAAATCCATGTATCTGCCCAAGGTGGATGTGGGAGCCAGTTATACCCATCTTGATCAGCCGATTGAACTCGATGCCCTCGATCTCAATCCGCTGGCCAAGCAGAAAGATCTGATCCTGGCGCTCGGCAGTCTGTTCGGGGTCGGGGCCAACGCATTTGTCACTCCCCTGACCAAGCAGAATGTGGTGACCAGCTCGGTCAAGATGCTCTGGCCGCTGTTTGCCGGTGGCCGCATTGATGCGGCTCAGGATATCCGTCAGGCGCAGGTGAGCGAGGCGCAGCAACTGCTGGTGCTCAAACAGCAGTCTGCCTTCGAGAGCCTCTCCCAGACCTATTTCGGCGTGGTACTGGCTGCTCAGGTGGTGCAGACCAGGCAGGAGATTGAGGACGGGCTGGCCCACCATCTGGATCATGCCAAGAAGCTCGAAGCGCAGGGGCAGATTGCCCGGGTGGAGCGTCTCTCCGCCCAGTCGGCCTATGACAGAGCGCGCATCGATACCCAGAAGGCCCGTCGCAGCCTCGAGATCGCCGAGCTGGCCCTCGGCCGCATGCTGAAGCTGCCGGATGCCCAGCCGGGCAATGGTCTGTTCGTCAACAAGGAGCTACCGCGTCTTGAGGGGTTGGTAAGCCAGACCCTGGAAGTGCACCCCGGCCTCAAGTTGCTAAACGCCAAGAAGGAGCAGGCCAAGGGGCTGATCCGGGTCGAACAGGGCAAATATGCCCCCGAGGTATTCCTGTTCGGTAATTACAACCTCTATGAAGATGATTCGATCGCTTCCAAGACCACGCCGGACTGGCTGGTGGGGGTGGGGGTCAGCATGCCGCTGGTGAGCCGCGATGGCCGCTCCGAGACGGTGCAGGCGGCCAAGAGCGCCGAACTTCAGGTTAATCTGCTGCAGGCCAAGACCCGCGAGGATCTGAAACTGTTGGTCGAGAAGACCTGGCGCGAAGCAGCACAGGGGCTTGAAGAGTATCAATCACTCTCCTCCACCCAGGCGCTGGCCGAGGAGAATGTGCGGCTGCGTGACAAGGCGTTCGGGCAAGGGCTTTCTACCTCCCTTGATGTGGTGGATGCCCAGAACCAACTGGCAGGAGTCAAGACCCAACGTGCGGCGGCGGCTTATCAATATGTGGTGTCGCTGGCCCGCCTGCTGGCCCTCTCCGGCCAGATGAACAGTTTCAATCAATATCAGCACGGTCAGGTGATCGAGGTGAACTCATGATCACCATCCGGTTCGTGCCTTTTTCTATCTCTGTTTCGACCGCCAAGGGTCGCCCGTTTGTCGAGGTGAAGTGATGAGCCATCCCCCCATCAAAAAGAAGATGAGCCAGGGTAAACCGCTGTTGTTGCCGCTGGTGCTGGTGATCCTGGTGGTCTGGCTCGGCTGGCGCTTTTGGCTCGCCTATCAACCGGAGCCGGTGCATCTGCAAGGGCAGATTGAGGCTCAGCAGTATTCAGTCTCTTCCAAGGTGCCGGGGCGCATCGACGAAGTGCTGGTGAAAAAGGGCGATCAGCTGACCAAGGATCAGCTGGTCTTTACGCTGGCAAGCCCCGAGATTGAAGCCAAGCTGAGCCAGGCCAAGGCGGGTGAAGCCGCTGCAGGGGCGCTGGCGCAAGAGGCGGAGAAAGGGGCTCGTGCCCAACAGATCGCTGCCGCCAAGGATCAATGGCAAAAAGCCAAGGCTGCCGCCCAGCTGCGTGGCAAGACCTATGAGCGGGTGGCCAGCCTGCACCGCGATGGCGTGATGCCGCTGCAAAAACGCGACGAGGCCTGGACTGCCTGGCAAGCCGCCCGCTACAGCGAAGGGATGGCGTGGCAGCAGTACCAGATGGCGTTGGAAGGGGCGCGGGAAGAGACCAAGATCGCCGCTCGCGAGAAGGCCAAGATGGCGGCCGGTTCCGTGGCCGAAGTAGAGGCCTATCTGGCCGACACCCGCATCACCAGCCCCCACTCAGGCGAGGTAAGCCAGGTGCTGCTGCGCAGCGGCGAGCTGGCGCCGCAAGGCTTCCCTGTCGTGACCCTGCTCGATATGAGCGATGCCTGGGCCCAGTTCCATGTGCGCGAGGATCTGCTGCCCCGCTTCCCGGTTGGCACCGAGTTCGATGCCCGCATCCCCGGCCTTGGCGATCAGATGGTGCGCTTCAAGGTGACCCATGTGGCCGTGATGGGGGATTTCGCTACCTGGCGCGCTACCGATACCCGTCAGGGCTTCGACATGAAGAGCTTCCAGGTAGAGGCTCGCCCGCTGCAACCGGTTGAGGGGCTGCGGGTTGGCATGAGTGTGCTGGTTGAACTCTGATGGGACGTGAATTTCGGCTGCTGTGGCAGGATCCCTTCAGCCGTGCCCTGATGAGCTGGGTGCCGCTGCTGCTGATGGGGATCCTCTGCTGGATCTTCTCGGCAGGGTTGGCCCGCGACCTCAAGGTGGGGCTGGTGGATCTCGATCACAGCATGCTCTCGCGCCAGCTCGCCTTTTCGCTGGATGGCTCGGCGGGGCTCAAGGTCGCGCAACAGTTTGACTCCATCGATGCCGGTGCCCACGCCCTGCGCGGTGGCGATATCTATGCGCTGGTGGTGATCCCCAACCATCTGGAGCGGGATGCCCGTCAGGGTACCCAGCCGCAGGTGACGGTGTTCAACAACGGCCAGTTCATCCTGATCGCCAAGCTGGTCAACTCGGCGCTGGCGCAGGTGGTAGGCACCCTCAACGGTCAGGTGGGCGTGCTGGAGGCGATGGCTGACGGCAAGGCACTGCCCGGCGCACTCGGGCAGTCGGTACCCATCAGCAGCCAGGTGACTGCGCTCTATAACCTCAACTCCAGCTACGCCCAATTTCTGCTGAGCGCTATTCTGCCCGCGGTGTGGCAGATCCTGGTGGTGCTGTTTGGCCTCAATGCGCTGGCCCGTACCGATCGGCTGGGGCTGGACTGGACCACTCGCGGGGTCTGGTTTGGCCTCTGGCGCACCCTGCTGCCCCACGTACTGATTGGCTGGGGCTGGGGGATTGTCTGGACACTGCTGCTGTTCAAGGGGTTCTCCTACCCCATGCACGGCAGCTGGCTGGTGCTGGTGGTGGGTCTGGGGCTCGCCTCGGCGGCCTGCGTCACCATGGGTGCCTTTTTCTACGGCATCATTCGGGATCCGGCGCGCGCCCTGTCGCTGGCGGGGGCTTACACGGCGCCCGGTTTCGCCTTTATGGGAGTCACCTTTCCGGTGAGTGCCATGGGGGATTTCGCCCGCTTCTGGCGCAGCCTGTTGCCGGTCTCCCACTATGTCGAGTTGCAGATTGGTCAGAGCAACTACGGTTTGCCCCTCTCATCGGCGCTGCCGCAACTGGGGGCCTTGCTGCTGTTTCTTCTCCCTTTGCTGCTGGTGGTTCGCCGCTACAAGCAGCAGGCCGAGCTGGCTCGTCAATCCGCCGTAGTGGCCGTCGCCGAGAAGGAGCCTGAGTGATGCTGGGATTTGTCGATCTGTTGCGCCTCGAGTTGCGCACCCTGCTGGCGGATCGCGCCATCATGCTCACCCTGTTTGGCGGGGTGATCTTCTACTCGTTTCTCTACCCCCAGCCCTATCTGCATCAGCTGCCGCGGGAAGAGGCAGTGGTGGTGGTCAACGAGGATGGCAGCCAGCTGTCCCGTCAGTTGGAGTTTATGGCCGATGCCACGCCGCAGGTGAAGCTGGTGGCGCGGGCCAATTCGCTGGATGACGCGCGGCAGCTGATGATGGCCGGGGAGGCGAGCGGGATCCTGCACATTCCCAACCACTTCTATCGGGATCTGATGTTGGGCAAGAGCGTCACCCTGAGCTACGCCGGTGATGCCTCCTACTTCCTGGTCTACGGCACCATTGCCGAAGGACTGGCGCAGGCCGGTGGCACCCTCGCCGCGCAGGTGAAGGTGGCGAGGCTGCTGAGCCACGGCGAGGCGCTGCCACAAGCGGCTATGGGCTGGAATGCGGTGGCTCTCAACGTGGTGCCGGTGTTCAACCCCACCATGGGCTATGTGAACTACGTGGTGCCGGCGGTGTTCGTGCTGATCCTCCATCAGGTGCTGCTGATGGGGGCGGGGATCCTGGGGGCGACCCAGAACCAGCGCAGTTGCCGCGGCGAGCACGGTTACTGGCAAAGCGCGCCGGTACTGCCGCTGCTGCTGGCCAGAACTCTGGTGCTGGCGGGGTTGTTCCTGCTGCCGGTGAGCTACTTCCTCGGCTTTTGCTTTGATCACTACAACATCGCTCGCCATGCCGACCCGGTGCAGCTTTGGCTATTCGCCCTGCCGTTCCTGCTGGCAACCTGCTGGTTCGGTATTGTGCTGGGGGCCATCTTTACCCGGCGGGATCTGCCCACTCAGGTGGTACTCATCTCCTCCCTGCCGCTGGTCTTTCTGGCGGGCTTTATCTGGCCGCTGGAGCTGATCCCGGCGCCCCTCAATTGGCTGGCTCAGTGGGTGCCCACTATCCCCGCTATCGAGGGTTTTCTGCGTCTTAACCAGATGGGGGCCGACTTCGCGCAGGTGTCCCGTTACTGGTGGCAGCTGTGGGGGCTTGCGTTGCTTTACGGCGTGCTGGCTTGCCTGCTGCTGCGTTGGCGGCAGCAGTCACTGCCGGTGGCCAGTCAGCCGGTCGTACAGAGTGAGACGACCGCCGGTTAAGCGGGGTAGGGCAAGCGCCCGTGAGATAGCGTGTGCGGTAAAGCGAAAACGGTCAGCCCTTGGGCTGACCGTTTTGTTATGTGGTGGGGTTAAGCGGTTTACTGCTGCTTTAGCCACGCTGGAGCGTGGGATCCCCGATGGCGTAGATCTGCCCCACCGCCGTCTCATCCGCCAGCAGACGCAGCCCTTGGGCGGCCACATCGGCACGGCGCACCAGTCCGTGTACTTCCTTGCCCTGACTCAGTTCGGCGCGGCCGGTGGCGTCGCCATCCTGCAGGCCCGCCGGGCGCAGAATGGTCCATGCAAGGGCGCTGGTCTGCAGCCAGCTCTCCGCCAGACTCTTGAGACGTACCTCGTGACCGAAGGCGGCGCGTGCCCGCTCCGGCAGATACTGCCAGCTGTCGCCACAGCCGAGGGAGGTGACCAGCTGCAGCCGTTTCAGGCCTACCTGCTCCATGGCATCGATTACATGGCGGTTGCCCTGATAGTCCACTGGCACTGTTTGGCGAAAGCTGCCGAGGGTAGAGACGACCTGTGCATCTTGCCCCGCCAGAACACATGCCTGCTGCACCGCAGCCAGATCCAGCGCATCCCCCTCGATCACCTCAACTCCCAGCGCACCTAGTTCTGTGGCCATCTCGGAGCTGCGTACCAGCGCAACGACCCGGTGACCCTGGCTCAGGGCGTGATGAGTAAAGGCGCGGCCCAGCCCGCGGCTGGCTCCGAAAATCAGTGTGGTTGGCATAGCTGAGCTCCCTTGGCAAAAGGGGCTAGCCTAGTGGCTTGTTCGCCTGCTGTAAATGAGAGTTGTTTTTATTTGTGAGTCAGCAAGGAGGAGAAGGTGCGAGCCGTCAGCGACTCGCACTCTTTGAGAGGCATCAGCCGTTGTAGTTGCCGATGCTGGGGCGACGGCTGGGGCCGCTCAGGTGGATATCCACCGGATTGAATGCCTTGATCGCCTCATAGCTGAAATCACCGATCGCCTGATGCAGGCTCTGGGGCGTGTGGTTGGTGATGATGATAACGCTCTTTGACAGGTTGCGACGGCGGCGCAGCAGGTGGCCGAGGAAGCTGGACTGGCTCTCCGCCATTTTGGCGCGGTTGGCCGATACCTCGTCGATGATCAGCAGATCCACCTCTTCCAGTGCGCGGCGGTACTGGTTGCGCTCATCCTGGTCGGGGATGACGTTGAAGAACAGCCGATCGACGATGGAGGCCCACTGCTGGAAGATCACCGATTTCTGGTGACGGGCGATCAGCTCATGCGCCACCGCTCCCGCCAGCGTTGACTTGCCGGTGCCGTAGTCGCCGTAGATCAGCATGCAGCCGCCACCGCTCTTTTCCCAGTGCTCGAAGCCGCTGATAAAGTAACGGGCTGTTTCGATGGGGTATTGCAGCGCCGGATCTGTGGCATCCATTTTGTCGAACACCCAGTCGGGGTTGAGGTCGGCCTGGGCGATCAGCTTCTGGATCCGCTCCTGACGGGCCGCTTTCTGCAGCTCGCGCACCTCGGCGTTGGCCTTGGCGTCATACTCCTTGCGCAGGGTCTCGTAGTCATACTGGCCGCCGCCGGTCTCTTGCTGCAGGCGACGAATGCGCTCCAGCAGGCCACCCACATGGCGGCTTAATTCCGGGTCGTGAACACGGTGATCCTGCTTGGCTTTGGCGATCTTCTGGCGCTTGGCTTCGATCTCTTCCAGCTCCTGGCGCAGGGGATCTTGCGGGTCAGTCATGGAATGCTCCTTCTGCTCGATCAGGGATGGGTAGACAAGGGGTTGATTCTGCCTGCAGGCGGGGGCCGCTATCAATCATTATCCGGCTCCTGCTGCGCTGCGGGTTCTTGCATCTGCTGTTCGGCCAGTCGCTTGGCCTCTTCAATCATCTGTTGGGCCCGTTTGCTCGGGCCCGACTCTGCCGGGGCCGGCGTCACCTGCTGGTAGCCCTGCACCTCCATCGGTTTGCGACGGGTGTAGCGGCGGGTCTTGAGGGCGCGAATAAACTTGAGCATCCATTGATGCTGGGAGTCGAACACCTCGGGGCGCCCCAGCCAGTAGGCAATAAACTCCCCCAGATCCTCTTCGCTGTAGCTGGCATCGATCACTCCGCACAGACGGGCGAGGGCGGGCAGCTCTTCGTCCGGGCGCCATTGCAGATGCATCTGGAAGGGGCGTTCCGGCAGCGGGCTCCGCAATTTCTGGGTGAGCAGTGGCAACTGAAAAGGGCACTGATGGTAGTGCTCACTCTCTGGCTGAGCCTCGACCTGCAGCAGGCCCGCCTCCATCAGTTCATCGAACAACTCGGTGAGCTGGCGGGCATTGACCTGAAACGAGAAGCCGCAGGGATCACCAGGATCGACCACCGCCAGCGCCCGACCCAGCTCGGGATAGTTGAGCCGGGCCGCCTGATTTTCCAGCACCAGTCGGCGTAGCTGCAGGGTATAGAGGCTGCGTGCCGGATGGGACAATCTGGGATGGGCAAGGGCGTTATATTCGGCTGGAGTCATGATCTTCTTCACGGGCTGGAGTGGGTGGCATTATCCCTTATGGCGCCCACTTGCACAATTCGGATGGCGGTCGTAGTCGTGGGGCCACCCGAGTGAATAGAGCTGCGCGGGCGGATAGGGTTCTCTTGATGCCATCGTATGATCGAGGTCTACTTTTGACGCAGGGTTTCCGCGCTGACCGCACTTTTGAGCTAGTCTTAATACCTAAGTAACCAATTGACTAATAAGAGCTTTATCAAGATGCCAAAAGCCGGGCTACGGATCCTGGTGGTGGAGGACGAGGCCGTTTTTCGCCACTCGTTAGTGAGTTACCTCGCGCGGGACGGGGCAACGGTGTTTCAGGCTGAGGATGGAATTGAAGGGTTGTCAGCCGCAGCTATTTATCATCCCGACGTGGTTCTGTGCGATCTGAATATGCCCAATATGGATGGCCGCGAGGTAATTGCCTGCCTCTCTGCCCGTTACCCCCATATGCCGGTTATCGTCATTTCGGCCCAGAGCACCATGGAGGCAGTCGCCAGCGCCTTGCGTGCCGGTGCGCGGGACTATCTGCTCAAACCCCTCGAGGATTACGCGCTGGTCGAGCGCAGTATCGAACAGTGTCTCAACGGCAGCGTCAACCGGGCGCAGCAACTGGAGCTGATGGATCACATCGACTATTTCAGTGCCCACGACAAGGCGGCCAGCCGCCTTCTGGCGGGGCTCAAGCCGCCGGGCTTGCAGGAGTGGGGCCCCTGGCAGGTCACGTTCAAGGGGCTGGGGCAGTTGTTTATTCCCGATACCTTCAAGGTGGAAGACAAGCTGCTGGTGCTGGTGATGGAGCTGCCGATCATGGGGACGGATGCGGCATTTTGTGGTGCGCTGGTGCGATCCTTGATGAACGTCCCCTACCGCCAGTTTCAGCAGAACGAGAGCCGGTTGCTGAGCCAGCCGCACCGGTTGCTCGACTACCTCAACCATCAGTTGATGGCGTCCGGGCTTCGCCACTCTTTTGCCATGGCGGCGCTGCTGTTTGATCAGCATGATGGGTTGGTGTTTGCCAACGCCGGGCTTACCTCTCCCCACTGGCTGATGCGCTCAGGCGGCCTACCCCTTGGTCTGATGCGCAGCAGCCACTACGCCCTGCACAAACGCAGCTGGCATGAACCGTTCGCCCTGCAGTTTCGCAGCGACAGCGGCGGCTCGCTGGATGTGCAGGTTCGTCATCACTGATGCCGCCTGATAAACAGGCCAAAACAAAAAGGGCGCCGATGGGCGCCCTTTTTGTTGTTTACAATCCTGACCGTTTAGACGGTGGCGGAGTGCAGTTTCTTCTCTTGAGCTTGCGGCTCTTTGGCCGGGCCTTCGGCACCGTGCATCCAGTAGACCAGGCGGTTGGCCATGGCCAGCAGGATCAGGGCGCAGATGACTGCAGACAGTGCGATACCGCCGAAGATGGCGATTGGGCCAGCTTCACCCACGAAGGAGCCAATCAAGCCGGCGACATAGTTGGCCACGGCAGTGAAACCGAACCAGGCGCCCATCATCAGGGATACCAGACGCAGCGGAGCCAGTTTGGTTACCATGGACATACCGATGGGCGAGAGGCAGAGTTCGCCCAGGGTGTGGAACAGGTAAGCGCCAACCAGCCAGAACATGGAGGTCTTGACGGTCTGATCTCCGCCCTGTTGCAGCACAGCACCCACCATGAACAGGAAGCCTACGGCCAGGAACAGCAGACCCATGGCGAATTTCACCGGAGAGTTCGGCTCTTTCTTGCCGAGCTTGATCCAGATGGCGGCGACGATCGGGGCCAGGGTGATGATAAAGAAGGGGTTCAGAGACTGGAACCAGGCAGTCGGTACCTCGAAGTCACCGATCATGCGGTCAGTATACTGCTGGGCATACAGATTCATCAGACCACCGGCTTGTTCAAAGCCAGCCCAGAAGATGATGGTGAACAGACCCAGCATCAGGATAACTTTGATGCGATCCACTTCCTGCTTGGTCAACGGAGCCTTCTGCTCCTTGTTGCGCTGTTCGGCGGCGCGCTGAGCTGCCGGTACGCGGCCGATGTCACCGAGGAAACGCTGGGCCATGGTGGCTTGAACTACCAGGGAGAGCAGCATACCAATACCGGCACTGACGAAGGCGGCTTGCCAGCCGTATGCCGTGGCAGCTGCGCCACAGATCACGCCGGCTAGCAGGGAACCCAGGTTGATACCCATGTAGAAGATGGTGAAGGCACCATCACGGCGGTGATCGCCCTCTTGATAGAGGTCACCCACCATGGTGGAGATGTTCGGTTTGAACAGGCCGTTACCCAGGATCAGCAAGCCGAGACCCGCATAGAAGACGTTAATGACCATATCAGGGAACATGGCGTGGGGCAGGGCAAGAGTGAACTGGCCTGCAGCCATGAGGATCGCACCAAACAGCACGGCACGGCGTTGGCCGAGGAAATTGTCAGCCAGCCAGCCGCCGATCAGCGGTGTGATATAAACCAGACCGGTATAAATACCGTAGAGTTTGAGGGCATCTGCCTGAGTCCAGCCCAGACCGCCGTTGGCAGTCAGGTCGGTCAGATAGAGCACCAGTACGGCACGCATGCCGTAATAGGAGAATCGCTCCCAGAGTTCGGTACTAAAGAGCAAAAAAAGCCCTTTAGGGTGACCTAGAAAGGTCCCTTTTGACGGGTTATTCATTGGAACTTCCACCTGTGTCTTATATTTTTTTGAGTTTTTTATGCAAGGGCGAGAAACACGCCTCAATCCTTATAGAGCATGTGTGAATAAATTACAACATTATGATTTGCTGAGGATTTATTTATTCTTGATTGATTTTTTGTTGCAAAAATGAAAAAGGAGCATCATTTGATGCTCCTCGAATACCTCTATAAAAAACAGATTTTTTAGCGATTACAACTGTTTGACGAACTGCTTCAACCAACCGATAAATTCGCCGTTCAGCTCGCGGTGACGTACGGCATACTCCACATTGGCTTTCATATAACCGAGTTTGCTGCCGCAATCGTGGCTCTTGCCTTTCATAAAGTAGGCGTTGACCTGCTCCTGCTCCATCAGCATGGCGATGGCATCGGTCAGCTGGATTTCGTCACCGGCACCGGCCGGGGTTTTTTCCAGCAGCGGCCAGATATTGGAGGAGAGCACGTAACGACCCACCACCGCCAGATTGGAGGGCGCTTCGTCACGAGGCGGTTTCTCGACAATGGCCTGCATCGGCAGGGACATCCCCTCGGTCAGCGCCTCACCCTTGATGTCGGCGATGCCGTACTTGTCTACTTCGCTCTCGGGTACCGCTTCTACCATGATCTGGCTGATCTGCTCCTCTTCAAACAGATGCACCATTTCGGCCAGGTTGTCTTTTTTCGGGTCGCTGGCTACGTCATCGATCAGTACGTCCGGCAGCAGCACGGCGAAGGGGTTGTCACCGATCAGCGGTCGTGCGCAGAGGACTGCATGGCCCAGCCCTTTGGCCTCCCCCTGGCGGACGTGCATGATGGTGACGTCTTTCGGGCAGATCTGTTGCACCTCTTCCAGCAGTTGGCGCTTGACCCGCTTCTCGAGGGTCGCTTCCAGCTCGAAGCTCTTGTCGAAGTGGTTTTCGATGGAGTTTTTACTGGAGTGGGTGACCAGAATGATCTCCTTGATCCCGGCGGCGATAGCTTCGCGCACTACATACTGGATCAGAGGCTTGTCGACCACCGGCAGCATCTCTTTCGGGATGGCCTTGGTGGCGGGCAGCATACGGGTACCCAGACCGGCTACCGGAAGCACGGCCTTGCGAACAATGAGTGGGGTCTTTTTCATGGAAAACTATCCAGCGGGATTGAAGTGCGGCCATGATACTCCAAGAAAAACGGGGCAGCCACAGCCAGCCCCGTTTGCATATGCAGTGCTCGGACGTTATTTGACGATGATCATGTCACGGTTTGCCTCCAGAGTGGCCGGGCCAATGCCACTCACATCTGCCAGCTGGTCGACCGAGGTGAATTTGCCCTGTTTCTCGCGATAGTCGACGATGGCTTGTGCCTTTTTGTCACCAATCCCCTTGAGGTTAGTGAGGTCGGCAAGGGTTGCCGTATTGATATCCACTTTGCCACTCTCCTGCTTGGCGGCAACCGTGGTGGCCTGCTTGGGGACGACCTTGTCTGCAGCCTGCGAGGGCAGGGTGAACAATGGGAGGGCGGACAGCAACATGATGATGGACAAGCTGTTTTTACGCATTTCACACTTCCTTGTGGTAGGGGATTCGTATGGATGATTAACCAGATTTGGAAGATGTGACGGCTGTCATTTTTTACAGGTATTGAGTGCGATTTGCTTTGCTATAAGAGATGGCAATTTTCGAATAACAATAAGATATATAAAGACTTTTATTGCCAAATACCAAATGGGAAGTCTTGTGTGACAGGGAGCATAGCCTCATAACGCACTCACACTTTTATCTGTCTGATCCTGAATCTTCGGCTGCTTATGCTGCCTGCAGAAAAATTCCCAACAAAAAAGGCTGCTCACCTGGGGTGAGCAGCCTTTGTGATCGGTTTTTTCAGGCGGATGCTGATTAAGCTTGTGCGTCAGCCTGAGCAGCCTGGATACCGGTCAGGGCGATGGTGTAGACGATGTCGTCAACCAGAGCGCCACGGGAGAGGTCGTTGACCGGCTTGCGCATGCCTTGCAGCATCGGGCCGATGGAGACCAGGTCAGCGGAACGCTGCACCGCTTTGTAAGTGGTGTTACCGGTGTTCAGGTCAGGGAAGACGAACACGGTGGCTTTACCGGCAACCGGTGAGTTCGGTGCCTTGGACTTGGCCACGTTCTCCATGATGGCCGCGTCGTACTGCAGCGGGCCATCGATTATGAGGTCGGGGCGCTTGGCCTTGGCCAGCTCGGTCGCTTCACGCACTTTCTCTACATCGGCACCGGCGCCGGAGGTGCCGGTAGAGTAGGAGATCATGGCGACGCGCGGCTCGATGCCGAAAGCGGCTGCGGAGTCGGCTGACTGGATGGCGATCTCGGCCAGCTGCTCGGCAGTCGGATCCGGGTTGATCGCGCAGTCACCGTAGACCAGCACCTGGTCAGGCAGCAGCATGAAGAAGATGGAGGAGATCAGGGAAGAGCCTGGAGCAGTCTTGATGATCTGCATCGGCGGACGGATGGTGTTGGCTGTGGTGTGTACCGCGCCGGATACCAGGCCGTCAACTTCATTGCGCTCCAGCATCATGGTACCCAGTACCACGTTATCTTCCAGCTGCTCGCGGGCAACCACTTCGGTCATGCCCTTGTTCTTGCGCAGCTCGACCAGACGCGGCACATAGCGCTCGCGCACAACGGCCGGATCGATGATCTCGACGCGATCGGTCAGAACAACACCCTGCTGTTCGGCAACGCGACGGATCTCTTCCGGGTTACCCAGCAGCACCGGACGGGCAATGCCACGCTCGGCACAGATTGCGGCAGCCTTGATGGTGCGCGGCTCGTCGCCTTCCGGCAGCACGACACGCTTGTTGGCCTGACGGGCCAGCTCGGTCAGCTGATAACGGAATGCCGGCGGGCTCAGACGACGGGAACGGGTAGAGCTGATGGTCAGCGACTCGATCCAGTGTTTGTCGATGTGGCCAGCCACATAGTCCTGTACCAGCTCGATACGCTCGCGGTCATCTTCCGGAATATCGACGTTGAAGTTCTGCAGGCTGACGGCGGTCTGCCAGGTGTTGGTACCGGTCATCATGATCGGCAGGCCGGTGGCCATGGCCTGTTGGCACAGCGCCATGACCTGCGGCTCCGGATGATAGTTACCGGTCAGCAGCAGGGCACCCAGCTTGACGCCGTTCATGGCGGAGAGGCAGGCGGAGACGATGACGTCAGAGCGGTCGCCAGAGGTGACCAGCAGGCTGCCCGGACGGAAGTGCTCGACCATGTTGTGGATGGAGCGGGCGCAGAAGGTCACGGTCTGCAGGCGACGGCTGTCCAGCTCACCCTTGTGCAGGATCTTGGCGGCCAGATGCTTGGCGAGATCCTTGGCGCGCGGGGCGATCAGCTGGGTGTTCCAGGGGATGCAACCCAGGATGCGCAGCGGGCTCTTGCCGAACACTTGCAGCACTTCCAGGTTGTGGGCCGCGTCAGAAGCGTGGTGATGGGCTTCGAACATCTCGGTCAGGTCAGGGCGGGTTACGCCATGCTCGTCAACCGGCGCGCCAACCTTGTTGATCACGCAACCAACGATGCGGGGGTTGTTGACACCACCGAAGTTGGAGCAGGCCAGTTCGATGCGCTCTTTCAGCTTCTGGCTGGAGTCATGGCCCGGGTGGGTCACGAATACCATGTCGGCATCCAGCGCCTTGGCAACGTCGTAGTTCAGCTTGTTGGCAAAGGGCTGCTTGTCGGTCGGCACCATACCTTCGACAACCAGCACTTCGGCACCGCTGGATTTCACGTGCTCTTCGAAGCGGGCAACGATCTCTTCCAGCAGGATGTCGGTGTTGCTGGAGCTGATCATGTTCTCGGCGTAGGAGAGGGTGAAGGGCTCGGGCGGATTGATGTTGGCAGCTGCGCGGATAACGGCGGTTGAGCGCTCGGCACCGGTTTCACCCGGACGCGGCTGGGCAACCGGTTTGAAGAAGCTGACATTGACACCGTGACGTTCCATGGCGCGGACAACGCCAAGGCTTACGGAAGTTACGCCGACACCAGTGCCGACCGGGATAAGCATAATAGTGCGTGCCACTTTATACCCCTTGTTCATTTTTTGGGATCAGGAAAAGGCCGCCCTGGTGGGCGGCCTCGAGTTACTGCGTTAATTAAGCGCCGACCAGTTCCAGCGCGTCGTGGGCGATAACCCACTCTTCGTTGGTCGGGATTACCAAGGCCTTGGTAGAACCAGCCTTGGTGATCTCGCCACCCTTGCCGAAACGAGCCTTCAGGTTGGCGTCGTGATCGACGTCAAAGCCCAGCAGACCCAGCTTGTTCAGGGTGATTTCACGGATCGGGGCGGAGTTTTCACCGATACCACCGGTGAAAACAACGGCGTCCAGACGACCGTCCATGGCGGCAGCGTAGGCGCCGATGTACTTGGCCAGGCGATAGCAGTAAACGTCCATAGCACGCTTGGCTTCTTCTTTGCTGTCGTAGTTGTCTTCAACGAAACGGCAGTCGGAGGTGACTTCGGTCAGACCCAGCAGGCCGGACTCTTTGGTCAGCATGGTGTTGATATCGGCCACGCTCATGCCCAGCTTGTCGTGCAGGAAGAAGATGATGGCCGGGTCCAGATCGCCGGAGCGGGTACCCATGACCAGACCTTCCAGCGGAGTCAGACCCATGGAGGTATCAACAGATTTGCCGTTCTTGATGGCGCAGACGGAACCGCCGTTGCCCAGGTGGCAGTTGATGATGTTCAGCTCTTCAACCGGCTTGTTCAGCTGCTTGGCAGCTTCCAGGCTGATGTAGTAGTGGCTGGTGCCGTGAGCGCCGTAGCGACGGATGCCGTTCTCTTTGTAGAGCTTGTACGGCAGCGCATACAGGAAGGCTTCTTCCGGCATGGACTGGTGGAACGCGGTATCGAATACGGCCACGTTCTTGTCAGCCAGCGCCGGGAATACGCGGCGGGCTTCACGGATACCGATCAGGTGAGCCGGGTTGTGCAGCGGTGCGTACGGAACGGCGGCTTCGATGCCGGCGATCACGTCGTCACAGATAACGACGGAAGAGGTGAAGCGCTCACCGCCGTGAACAACACGGTGACCGATGGCGATCAGGTTCTTGGACAGTTCCGGATTGAGCGGCAGGATCTTGTTGACGATGAAGTCCAGCGCTTCCTGGTGAGCGGCACCCGCGCCCAGATCGGCACTGCCTTTCTCGCCATTCAGTTTCCACTTGATGCGGGCGTCGTCGAGGTTGAAGCACTCGGCCAGGCCGGACAGCAGGTCATCACCGGTGGTTGCGTCAATGACGGCAAACTTCAGGGAAGAGCTGCCACAGTTAAGAACAAGAACCAGCTTACTCATGAATAAATCCTATCGCAGATTGGGTTGTGTAGGCGGATGCGTTGGACGCGGTGCGACCAAAAACTTTCAACTTATCCTTATGAGGGTTGGCAATCTGTTGCTTGCCCCTTGTATAGTGATACAAGACCCGAAATCCAGACGTCCCTGACAGGTCAATAGCAAGAAGCTTTTGACGCAAAAATGGGCGTACAAAGGATAACCCGATTGTTGAAAAATAACAAAGTCATCCTCAACCTTTGTTACTTTGCATCAAATTTTGTCGAGGTTTTGCCGTTAGTACGTTCAAAAAGCGCTCGGAGGTAGTATGAGCATGAACATTTTTGGAACTAAGTTACAGCAAGGCCGCCATTATATGACGCTTTGGCCGCGCCGTCCCGAGCTCAATTCGATGTTTCCTGAAAATCGGGTGATCAAGGCGACCGAGTTCGCCCTCAAGGTGATCCCCGCGCTGGCGGTGCTGAGCGTGATGTTGCAGTTCCAGTTTGGGGAGCAGCACTACTGGCCTTCAGTCATCACTTCCGTGCTGTTTCTGCTCAGTTTGCCGCTGCAAGGTTATTACTGGCTCGGCCAGCGCGCCGACACCCGCTTGCCCCCGTCGCTGGCGAGCTGGTATCGGGAGATCAACGGCAAGATGAACGAGCAGGGTGGCCGTCGTCAGCTGGTGTCACAGCCGCGCTATGAAGAGCTGGCCGATACCCTCAAGGCCGCCTTCCAGCAGCTCGATAAATCCTTTCTCTACGAATAACCCGTATCAGATGCAAAAAGGCGCCAGTGGCGCCTTTTTGTTGCGGTCGGTGTGTGGATCAGGCCGCCAGCACCTTGCGGATCTCCTGGATGGAGAGCTTGTACTGACGTGGACACTGACGCCACACCTGCAGCATCCGCTGGTACTTGTCGCGCATGGCGATGTCGCTGGAGAGCTCGTCGCACGGGCACTTGAGCTCGGGGAAGCGCTTGTCCACCTCCAGCAGGAAGCAGACGTAGTCAGCCAGCTCACGCTCTTGGCTGCGGCTGTAGCCGTTGAACTCCAGACGGCTGGCGTTGATCTCGCCCTGATCGGCGGCATCCAGATTACCCCATGAGATGGCCAGTGCGTGATGCAGCTCCAGGGTGTCGATCACCTCCTGGCAGGTCGCCAGATCCAGATGGCCGAAGCTCTTCTCCAGCTCGAGGATCTGCAGGCAGTAGCCGCGCTCGATGATGGTGCTGGCGCGCTGGTAGATGTCCGCCTTCTCCGGGTTGAGTTTCGCCAGAATTTCGTACTGGTTGCTCAGGATCAAACGTTCTGTGTTGCTCATGTTCATGGGATATCTCGCTGGAAGATGATTCTGGGGTCACGTTAACCCATATATAAAATGAATTTTTTGATCTGGGCGGGGGAGTTGGTGAGAAAAATCCACTGGCAAGGGCTTGCTGGCCAGACAAAAAAGGCCTGCATGGCAGGCCTTTCAATGACGCAGGGGAGGGTTATCCCTTGAGGAAATCCAGTACCACCTGATGGTGATCGCTGGTTTTGAACTTGTCGAAGTGGTGGGCAATCTTGCCCTCTTCATCGATCAGGAAGCTCTGACGGTGAATGCCGTCATACTCTTTGCCCATGAATTTCTTCGGGCCCCAGACGCCAAAAGCATCGGCGACGGCGTGGTCTTCATCGGCCAGCAGGGTGAAGTTGAGCTGGTCCCGCTCTTCGAACTTTTTCAGCCGTTTGGCCGGATCCGGGCTGATGCCAAGCACCACCACATTGAGGGCGGCCAGCTCGGCGTTCACATCGCGCATGCCGCAGGCCTGGGTGGTGCAGCCGGGGGTCATTGCCTTGGGATAGAAATAGACCAGCACCTTCCTGCCGCGCAGGCCAGCGAGGCTGACCTGATTACCATTCTGGTCGGGCAGGGAGAAATCGGGGGCGGGGCTGCCAGCTTGTAGTGGTTGCATGGGGTCTCCTCGGGTAAAACGCCCTCAGGCGTGTTTGCGATTGACGATAAACTCGAACGATTCGGCACCCAGTTGACGACAGAATTCGGCGAAGGCGGTTTGCGAACCTTCCACTTCACCCTCTCTGGCCAGATTGAGCTGAAAACTGATCTTCAGCAGGTTGAATGGCTGCTGCTCCAGGGTCATGGATTGCATCGCCTGAATGTTCCAGCCATGTTCGCTGAAGAACTGGGTGCACTGGCTTACGATGCCGGGCTCGTCGCGGATCAACAGGTCGGCACTGGCGCGGACGTCATACTGCAGGGACTGGTGGCGCTCGGTGCGTTTCATCATGGTGATGAGATCCCACTCCTGGCTACGCAGGGGCAGGCTGATTTCGAGTTGCATCATGCTGTTCCAGTCGCCCGAGAGCAGCATGATAAAGGTAAATTCATTGCCGAAGATGCCAAGGCGGCTGTCCACAATGTTGCAACCACAGCCACTGACGTGGCGGGTCACTTCATTGACGATGCCAGGCCTGTCCGTGCCGATGGCCGTTACGACCAGGTAGTGAGTCATAAATCTTCTCTCGTCCGTTATTTCGTTGCGAAAGCCGCGCTGGCAAGCCAACCCTCCGGCCCTGATGACCACTCCCTGAGGGACGCTGCCGACTTTCGTCCATTACTTTTTGTTCCGGATGGTATCACGGCTTGCCCCCTCTCTCCCTTGTTTTTCAAAGGGGTCAGCTTTACCATTACGCCCCTGAAAATCGGGAGAAAAGTCCATGTTACGCGGTAGTATTGTTGCGCTCGTTACCCCCATGCTGGCTTCAGGTGAAGTCGATTGGGCCAGTCTGGCCAAACTGGTCGACTATCATGTCAGCGCCGGGACCTGCGCCATTGTTGCGGTGGGTACCACAGGGGAATCGGTGACCCTGAGCGAGCAGGAGCATATCGCCGTCGTTGAAAAGACCGTTGAGTATGCCGCCGGACGCATTCCCGTCATCGCCGGTTGCGGCTCCAACAATACTGCCCATGCCATTGAATTGGCAAAGCGACTGGCCAAAACCGGCGTGGTGGCGGGTCTCTCGGTGACTCCTTACTACAACAAGCCCACTCAGGAAGGTCTCTATCGCCACTATTGTGCGATCGCCGAGGCTAGTGGTCTGCCCCAAATTCTTTATAATGTGCCCGGTCGCACCTGTTGCGATCTCAAACCGGAGACCGTGGCCCGTCTGGCCAAGGTTCCCGGCATTATCGGTTTGAAAGAGGCAACCGGCGATTTGAGCCGCACCCCGCTGCTGCGCGAGCTGTGCGGGCCGGAGTTTGCTCTCTACAGTGGCGACGATGCCACTGGTTGTGATTTTATGCTGCAAGGTGGCGATGGCGTGATTTCGGTCACCACCAATATTGCAGCGGCCCAGATGGCCGACATGTGTCGTGCTGCGCTGGCCGGTGATGCCGGGCAGGCGCATGACATCAACAATCTCTTGATGCCGTTG
Source organism: Aeromonas sp. 600774 (assembly GCF_049175075.1). Taxonomy (NCBI): domain Bacteria; kingdom Pseudomonadati; phylum Pseudomonadota; class Gammaproteobacteria; order Aeromonadales; family Aeromonadaceae; genus Aeromonas; species Aeromonas sp. 600774. Next base: position 67,841 of record NZ_JAAKUJ010000015.1, on the reverse strand, counting down.
CACAAGACTCTGTTCTGCGAACCGAGCCCCACCCCGGTGAAATGGGCCTGTGCCCAACTGGGGTTGATTGCAACAGCCACCTTGCGCCTGCCGCTGGTTGACCTCACCCCCGAGGGCGAGCAGCTGATGGCGCGAGCACTGACCACAGCGGAGTTGATGGCGAGTGTTTAAATCTAATGGAAAGGGAAATAGAGCCCGTCTGGTGCTGAGCGTTGCGACTGTGGCCGTCTTGGCCGGTTGCAGCACCCCCCAGGATCGCAAAATGGCCAACCGCGACTTCGGTTATGAAGATGCCCGCCTCGAGGGCCGCGCGTTCTTGATCCCCGCAGGATTGAGTGCCCCCACCTTCAACAGCCAGTACGATATTCCGCCGCTTCCCGAGAGCAGCCGTGAAGGTGCCCTCGGCGCTCAAGTTGATGTGCGCCCACCCGCTCAACTGCTGACCGTGGTACCGGGCAGCCAGGTGGTGCAGAGCGCAACCGAACCGACCGTTGCCTTCTATGCCCTGAGCACCAGCCAGAGCGTGGAGCGCGATACCTGGTCGTTCCTGATGAACTTCCTGGCCAAATACAAGGTCACCACCGAGAAGCTTGATCAGCAGGATGGCGTATTGCAGACCGGCTGGTTTGACAACACTGTCGCCCTCGATGGTTGGGGTGAAGATGACGAAGACTTCAAAATCCGTCAGCGTTACCAGTTCACCGTACGCAACGATGCCCAGCGCCACGCCGTCAACATGTCGGTCCGGGTACTGGATCACGAAGAGACCATCGACGGCGAGACCAGCAACAAGCTGACCCCTGCCGATGCCCAGCGCTATGCCGCGCGAGTGCTGAACCAGTTCTCGCTCTATTACGACAGCCAGCTGAAAGCCCGCGAGCAGCACAAGTCCAACGATGGCATGGGTCTGCAACTGGGTCTGGACAACAATGAACTGAGCGCATGGATTGCCGAAGGCTCCTTTGATCAGGTGTGGCGTCGCCTCAACCAGGTACTGCCCGCTTACGGTTTCACCATCAAGGATACCCAGCAGTCACTGGGCTGGATCGACGTCGAGTACGAAGAGCCGGGTGCCGAGTTCTGGAAGGCGAAAGGGAGCGAGCCGTTCAAACTGGAGGAGGAGAAATACCGCTTCCAGCTTGGCGAAATGGCGGGAGGCAAGACCTCCATCACCCTGTTCGACAAGGACAAGAAGCCGGTATCGTCCGGGGTTATCTCCCAGATGTATATCAGCCTGTCCGAGGCGTTCGCCAAGGGGCTGACCGATCAGGCAGCAGCAAAAGCAGAATAAATACAGGGGCCTTGTGCCCCTGTTTTGTTATCAAAATCCCCCTGAAAACGCGGGGATTCCGAGCGGTTTTCGATGATGCGAGCCCCCTTGCCAGTCCGTTGCAAACAGAGCGCGCGGGTGAGGGACTCGCGATGTTTACCCCCCACAAACAGGAAGTGTTATTAGCCATGAGTCTTGCAGATCAAGTATTGGCGGTGAATGACGATTTGCCGATCCGTACCGATAAACCTGTCCATTCCGGCAAAGTGCGCAGCGTCTACTGGTTGACCCCCGAAGACAGTGCCCGGCTCATAAAAGAGAAAGGCTATGATGTGCCGGCCGATGCGCCCCTCGCCCTCATGGTGATCAGCGATCGCATCTCGGCCTTCGATTGCATCTGGCAAGGTGTGGATGGCCTGAACGGCGTGCCGGGCAAAGGGGCGGCGCTCAACGCCATCTCCAGCCACTGGTTCAAGCTGTTCAAGGAGAAGGGACTGGCCGACAGCCACATTCTGGATATTCCGCACCCCTTCGTCTGGATCGTGCAAAAAGCTCGTCCGGTGATGATCGAGGCGATTGCCCGTCAGTACATCACCGGCTCCATGTGGCGTGCCTACAAGGATGGCGAGCGCGAGTTCTGCGGCATCACCCTGCCGGAAGGGCTCAAAAAGGATCAGAAGCTGCCGGAAATCCTCATCACCCCGTCCACCAAGGGCGTGCTGAAAGGGCTGGATGGCGTGCCGGAAGCCGATGACGTCAACGTCTCCCGTGCCGATATCGAGCGCCACTACAAGGGCTTCAACTTCAGCAAACCGGCCGACATCGACCGCTACGAAGTGCTGCTCAAAGAGGGCTTCAACGTCATCAGCGACGCGCTGGCCGGGCTGGATCAGATCTTCGTCGATACCAAGTTCGAGTTTGGTTACGTCCACGATGCCGCCGGCAACGAAAAGCTGATCTACATGGATGAAGTGGGCACCCCCGACAGCTCTCGTATCTGGGATGGCGCTGCCCTGCGCGACGGTCAGATTGTCGAGAAGTCGAAAGAGGGTTTCCGTCAGTGGCTGCTCAACCACTTCCCGGATCCGGACATCCTGCTCAACAAGAACCGCATGCCGGAACGTTTTGCCCTAGCCCGCGACAACAAGCTGCCGACCGAAGTGATGATGGATATCTCCAACACTTACGTCGGGATCGCCGAGAAGATCATCGGCCACAAGCTGGCGCGTTCTGCCAATCCCAAGCAGGAGATCATCGAGGTGCTGCGCGATCAGTACGGTCTGATCGACTAAGGGTTGCTCTTTTTTTGTTGCCTAGAAACAAACGTTTGCTGGTGGTGAAAGATAGAGGCAAATAAACAGACGGGCCCCGTTGCGGGGCCCGTTTTTATTGCTGGTCTGGCGGTTAGCGGGCGGCGATCAGCCGTTGACCCTGAACACCTGACCGGTCTGGATGCCCAGCACCGACTTCTTGTAAGCCTGCGCCACCTTGGCGGCGGGCACCGGCACGAAGCCCGGGAAGAAGTCGGCGTATTTGTCCATCGACTCCTCCAGCACGGTGGGGCTCACCACGTTGATGCGAAGGCCCCTCGGCAGCTCGCAGGCGGCGGCTTTCACAAAGTGCTCGATGGCGCCGTTGACGGTGCTGGCACTCACGCCCCAGTTGATCGGCTCCTCGCTCAGAATACCGCTGATCAGAGTGATGGAGCCCTTGTCTGTCAGATTGGGGATGGCGGCGCGGGTCAGGTTGATCTGGCCCATTAGCTTGCTCTCCAGTCCCACCTGCCACTGCTCGTCGGTCATCTCGGTCAGGCCGTTGAAGGCCACGCTGCCGCTGGCGACAACCAGTGCATCAAACTGGCCCAGCTTGGCGAACAGCGCCTTGATGGAAGCGGGATCGCGCATGTCGACCGTGGCATCGCCGCGGCTGTGGCCGACCCGGATCACCCGATGATCTTTGGCAAGCAGTTCACTGACCGCGGAGCCGACGGTGCCGGAGGCACCCACAATCACAATTTTCATCTGCATCACTCCTGGTTGGGATGTGTTGATTCTAGCGCAACAGAAAATGTGAAAAAGCGCGTAAAATAAACCCATTGTTTCCATATTGGAGCTAATGATGGATATCGCCCATCTGGCCAGCTTTTATGAGGTGGTGCTGCGCGGCAGTTTCTCGGCTGCGGCCGATACGCTGGGGGTCAGCAAGGGGATGCTGAGTCGCCACGTCAGCGCGCTGGAGACCTCACTCAATGCCCAGCTGTTGCAACGCACCACCCGCCGCCTCAGTCTGACCGAGGCGGGCAAGACCCTCTACCGGCAGGCGGGGGAGATCTTCGCGCTGGCTCGGCAGGCGGAGCAGGATATTCAGGCGTTGACTGAAGAGGATGGTGGCCGCCTGCGTTTTACCTGCCCGGTCAGCACCGGCGATCGCATGGTGAGCGAGCTGCTGACCAGCTTTGCCGCACTCTGCCCGGGGGTTGAGGTAGAACTTAACTTCACCAACCAGATGGTCGACATGAGTCAGGGTGAGAACGACATCGCACTGCGCGCCATGAACGAGGTGCCGGACATTCTGGTGGCCCTGCCGCTCGGTCGGCTCAAGGATGTGGTGGTGGCGAGCCCCGCGCTTGTAGCGAGAGAGGGGCGTCCTGCCACTCCCTATGAGCTGAGCGGCCGCAACTGCCTGTTGCAGGGGCATAATCCGGCCTGGGAGCAGTGGCACTTTATCCATGAGGGGGAAGAGGCCCACATTCTGGTGCAGGGCAAGGTGCGGGCCAACCACTACAGCACAGTGTTGCAACTGGCGCGCGCTGGTATGGGCTATGCCAAGTGCCCGTTGATGCTGGTGGAATCGCTGCTGATGGCGGGGGAGCTGGTGACCGTGCTTGACGAGTGGCAGAGCGGTCTGCATCAGCTTCATGTGCTGCATGCCCAGCAGCGGCGGGTACCGCGCAAGATCCGGCTGTTCAAGCAAGTGCTGGCCCAGTGGTTTGCCGAGCGACCCAACTACCTGCTCTGAGCGGCGTTATTTTTCTGTCATCTTCGGCTGCTACCCTGCGCCCATCATCGGCATCAGGAAGATCAGCGGGAATGAAGAGCAATAGAGGGTTGACCGGGTTTGTGCTGCTCTGTGCAGTCTTGGGGGCTGGCAGTGCGCAGGCCATGGTGGAAGTGAAGGTGCCGGATAATTTCCGCCTCCTCGCGGTGAGCAACGGCACCTTGCAGGATGAGCAGCATGCCACCCTGGCGGATGGCGAACAGCAACTGTTGGTGCGCTTCGAGGGGGTGATCCCCAGTCGCAGCAGCAGCGAGAATGATCGGCAGGTACGCTCCGAGCCACAGGTGGTGCGCTATCAGGGCAGCAATCAGCATTTGCAGCTGACGGCCAGCGTACCGGCCGATGAGCGGGGGATGCAGGCGTATGCCAAGGCTCCTGTGGTGGCGTTGCAGGAGAATGGTCGCGCGCTGGCCATCCAGCAGGATGCGCTGGTGACCAGTGGTATGCTGCTTGGGGTGGATTGGAATGGCAAACTGGCTGAATACAACCGCAGCGGCGGCAAGGCAGCGCTGACGGCCGTCGCTGTTGCTGCGCCGCCAGTGGCTATGCTTGCCAGCGGGGTGCAACCCGGTGTGGCTGCCAGCGAGCTGGAAGGGCAGTTGCAGCAGTTGTTCCTCCAGGCCGATCCGGCTTTGCGCAAGCGCTTTATCGGTTGGGCCGTGCCACAGCTTTAAGTTTTTCGCCCGTTGCAGTAACGTGGGCCCTCCCTTTTGGATGCCCTCTTCATCTTACTCAACGAGGTGTTCATGTTTGAACTGCATTCACGCCTGCAGGCGGATACCTGCTGGCTCGGCGATCTGCCGCTTTGTCGAGTCCTGCTGGCCAAAGATAGTCAGTACCCCTGGCTCATTCTGGTGCCGCGTGTGGTCAATTTGCGCGAGATCCATCACCTGGCACCGGAGCAGCAGCAGCAGCTGATGCAGGAGTCTTGTGCCATCGCAGCCCTGATGGAACACTCCCTCAGCCCGGACAAGATCAACATAGGGGCGCTGGGTAATCTGGTACCGCAGTTGCATATTCACCATGTTGCCCGTTTCGCCACAGACCCCGCTTGGCCCGGTCCCATCTGGGGGGCTCATCCAGCCGTACCTTATGAATTAGACCTCCTGGTGCAGCAGGCCGACAGATGGCGTGATCGGCTCGCCAAGCTGAGTGGTTTCACCCCTGCGGCTACTGACAACGGCGTCAACTGAGAGCTGTGTCGCTATTTCAGTCTGTGGGCCGCGCCATCTGTTAGAGTTATGGTATAGATCATCCCATTTTCGATGTGCAGGAAGGTCCCATGATAGTGACAAGAGCCGACGATGATGCCGTATTGACCACAGAGGATGTATTACTGAGTCTGTGTCATTCGGTAACGGATGTATTGAGTGCGGCCACCCAGAGTCAGGTGCGTTTTTCCGGTATGGTGCAGCGGATCAGCAAGACCTGCCTCAAGCCGGATATCGGTTGTTTCGTGCTGTTCGATGGCGGCTTCTCGGGGTTGGTGGTGATCAATTTCTCTGCCGCAGCCGCCATGGAGCTTTATGAGAGCTACATGCTGAGCATGGGACTCTCCAAGGAGGATCTTGCCATCTCCCATACTTCTGACGAGGTGAGCAACGTGATGGGCGAGCTGATGAACCAGATCGTTGGCAGCTTTACCGTCAAGGTGGGCCGTGATCTGCAGACTCACATCACCCAGAACCAGCCCAAGATGCTGGCCCTCAACAAGCAGGTGATGCTGAGCGTCGATACCAATCTCGACAGTCCGGAGTCCCGACGCGTGACCTTCTTCACCGCCCGCAACAACATCTTCTATCTGGAGCTGGCGATGGACAAGACCGAGTTCATCCGCATCCACAATGAGGGGATGGAGCATGAGGAGCTGGATCCTGATGCCCTGATCGCTCAGGCCAAACAGGATGCGACCAAACCGGCACCGGCAGCCGCTGCACCTGCCAGTAATGATCACGATGATCTGCTCGACTCCCTCGGGATCTGACGGGCGACAAGCAGATAGCAACAAGGCCACTCAGGTGGCCTTGTTCTTTTCCAGTGGGTGGCGGGTTAGAAGTTGTAGAGCAGACCGGTATTGAACACCATGGATTCGGAGTCGTAGAAGTCGATATCTGAATCGGATTTGGCATAGCCAGCGGTAAAGGTTGCCGAGAGCGGCGCGATACCGAACAGGCGGTGCCAGAAGAAGGTGCCGGTCAGGGCAAACTCGTCGGAGTCGGCATTTTGGCCAAAGATCGGGTTGGCCTCATCATATTTGGTCTGACCCAGATAGAGGTTGCTGACGAAGGACCATTGGGATGCCCGCTTGCCGTAGGTCAACTGGAGGCCGTTGCTCTTGTAGCTCTGGGCGCTGCCGTCCAGATCGGCCTGACGGTGAATGAAAGCCGGTTCCAGCACCTGGCCGGGTGCCAGCTGCCATTTGTAGGAGAAATCCAGGGCGTGGATCTTGCCGTTGCGATCCAGCTTGGCCGCTGTGTCGGCGCCATACTGGCTGCCACTGCGTTCCTCATCGACTTCGATGTTGCGGGTGGTCAGGCTGCCATTGAAGTTGCTACCCCAGATGTTGTCCCAGGCGAAGCGAACCCCTTTTGACTTGATATCGGTGGATTGGCGATCGACGCCTACGGCGAAAGGATCGCTCCACTGTTCGGTTGGCATGGCATTGAAGACCACGGAGCCAGCCACGATACCCTTGTCGCTCATCTCCTGGCGGATACCGAGCTGCTGGGTGAAGTCGAAACGGATGGCATCCTGGATCAGGTTACCGAGGAAGACCTGGGTGCGGGTATCGGCAAAGGTATAACGGATATCAGCGTTGAGCAGCGGGGCGACGGCGGAACTGCTCTCGGCACTGCCCAGCCCGCCCAGTCGACGGTTTTCGTCATCACCGCTGTAAAAGTTAGATTCGTAATTGATGACATTGACTCCGCCAAGCAGGAAACCAGACCAGCCCGATTCGTTGGGAATGGTTCCCAAATCCGCATATGCACTATTTGCAGCCAGCAGGCCCAGACCAAGCAGGGTGGTGTTGCGCATCAGATAACTCCTGAATTAAACGTGTTTAAATTGACGGGTGGATGATTATAGGGGGCCACCCTTAATGGCAACTGACAGAATTTCATCAAATATCCTAACTCACTCATTTTACACGGCGAATCGTTAATTAATTGTGCGAGATAAGAAGAGTTCAATTCTCTGTGCTGGTATTCTGTTCGCGAATATCGGGGAGAAAATAACAAGATGAAGCAGATTAAATCCTGGGCGCAATATTACGTCGACCTGATGACCAAGCTGGGACTGGTGCGATTCAGCATGTTTCTGGCGGCCGGCATCATAGTGCTGGCGGTCGCCATCCAGATGGGGGTAACCCTGTTTCTGCGCGGCAATATCGATGTGATCGACTTCGTGCGTTCGGTCTTCTTTGGCCTGTTGGTGACCCCCTGGGCGGTCTATTTTCTCTCCATCGTGGTGGATCAGCTGGAGGATTCCCGTCAGCGACTGAGCCGGATGGTGCGCAAGCTGCAAGATATGCGTGAGCGGGATCTGGAGCTTAACAGCCAGTTGCAGGAGAACATCAGTCGCCTCAATGCCCAGATTGCCGAGACCAACCGGGCCGAGAGCCTGCGTTTGCAGGCCATTGAAGATCTCGAAAACGAGGTGTTCCAGCGGGAGAAAGCTCAGCTCCATCTGGGGGAGCGTACCGCTCTGCTGCGCTCTTTTATCGACTGTTCCCCGGATCTGGTCTACTACCGCAACGAGGATGAGCAGTTCTCTGGCTGCAACCGCGCCATGGAGGAGCTGACTGGTAAGGCGGAGAGCGAGCTGATCGGTCTGACCCCGTTCGATGTTTATAAGCAGGAGATTGCCAACAAGGTGGTGGAGACCGACAAGCAGGTCTTTGCCAGCAACGAACCGCTCACCTACGAGCAGTGGCTGGAGTATCCCGATGGCCGCAAGGCCTACTTCGAGCTGCGCAAGGTGCCCTTCTTCGATCGCTTCGGCAAGCGGCTCGGTCTGCTCGGCTTTGGTCGCGACATCACCGAGCGCAAGCAGTATCAGGACAAACTGGAGAAGGCGAGTCGCGACAAGACCACCTTTATCTCCACCATCAGCCACGAGCTGCGGACCCCGCTCAACGGCATCGTGGGGTTGAGCCGGATGCTGATGGATACCCCCCTCGACCCGACCCAGCGCCAACAGCTCAAGACCATTCACCTGAGTGCGGTGACCCTGGGCAATATATTCAATGACATCATCGACTTGGACAAGCTCGACCGACGCCGTCTCGAGATAGCACCGACCCGTATCGACCTGCCCGCCTTCCTCGATGAGCTTGAGACCCTGTCGCGCATCCAGGCTGAGCAGAAGGGGCTCTATTTGCACTTCGATCGTGATGGCGAGATGCCACAATTTGTGATGGCCGACGGCACCCGGCTGCGTCAGGTGCTGTGGAATCTGGTGGGTAATGCGGTCAAGTTTACCGATGAGGGCGGCGTCACCGTGCGCTGCCTCTCTCACCCAGCCGACGAGCCCGGCAAGCTGGCCCTGCACTTCGAGGTGGAGGATACCGGTGTCGGTATCCCGCGTGCCCAGCAGGAGAAAATCTTCGCCATGTACTATCAGGTGCAGGGCAAGAAGCACGCCACCGGCACCGGCATTGGTCTTGCTGTCTCCCGTCAGCTGGTGCAGGCGATGGGCGGGCAGCTCTATGTGGACAGCGATCCGGGCGAAGGTTCCTGCTTCACCGCCGAGCTGGAGGTCGCTTGCGCCGAACCTGTGTTGCCGGAGCAAGAGGAGGAGATGCCATCCCTCGATATCCTGCTGGTGGAGGATGTGGAGCTCAACGTGACGGTGGCGTGTGCCCTGCTCAACAAGCTGGGTCATCAGGTGCAGGTGGCACGTGATGGTGCGCAGGCGCTGGCGATGGCCAATCCGGATGATTTTGACCTCATTTTGCTCGACATCCAGCTGCCGGACATGACCGGTTTCGATGTGGCTGAAAAGCTGCTGGCGCGTTATGGCGACAGCCTGCCGCCCATGGTGGCGCTCACCGCCAACTCCACCGGTGATCGCCAGTACTACCGGGATCACGGCATGCAGGATGTGATCAACAAGCCACTTGGCTCCAAAGCGGTGCGGGAGGTTATTGGTCACCTGTTTGCCGATCTCGCCGAGGATGAGGCGGATGAGCAGGCGGATGCGGGCAATCAGGATGCCCTGCTGGATATCCCCTTCCTCACTGATTATGCCGATACAGTGGGCAAGCCGGTGCTGCTCTCCAGCGTCGATCTGTTCGAGAAGATGATGCCGGACTACATGGCGGTGCTCGACTCCAACATGATTGCCAAGGATCAGGCGGGGGTGGTGGAGGAGGCCCACAAGATAAAAGGGGCGGCAGGCTCCATCGGCCTGCGCCGACTGCAGCAGACGGCCCAGCTGATCCAGAGCCCGGATCATCCCGCCTGGTGGGAAAACGTGGAAGACTGGATTGAGACGCTGCGCCGCGAATATCCCGGCGATATCGCCCGTCTGCGGCGCTGGTTGTTGTCTTGAGACTGGTGGTTGTCTTGAGTCTGAGGGAAGTTGCTGGCAAGGAGCTGCAAGATGTATAGCCGTTTGATTACCCCCGCGCGCATCCACTCCTGGGGGGATGAGGAGCTGTTGGAGGCGACCGAGCAGGATCGCGCCCGTATCGTGCAGGCCGCACCGGTGCGCCGGTTGCAGCAGAAGACCCAGGTCTTTCCACTCGATGTGAAGGCCTCGGTGCGCAGTCGCCTCACCCACTCGCTGGAGGTACAGGAGACTGGCCGCCAGATCAGTCGCCGCATTCTGGCTGCCTTGCCTGCAGGTATGGTCTGTGAAGGCGCTTTTATCAATCTGGTGGAGATGTCCTGCCTGCTTCATGACGTGGGCAACCCGCCGTTTGGCCATTTTGGCGAGCAGGTGATGAGCCAGTGGCTCGGCGAGATGCTCGATCCCCTCTATCAGCAGGCGCTGGCGCAGCCCCCCTCGGCCCAGTGGGCTGAATTACGTCAGGATCTGCAGCTGTTTGATGGCAACGCCCAGAGTCTTCGGCTGGTGCACAGCCTGCACGAGCTCAACCTGACGCTCGGACAACTGGCGGCACTCTGCAAATACCCGCAGCAGCCCCAGCCCGGGGTGAGCTATGGCCAGCATCATGGCTGGAGCAGCAAACGAGGTATCTTCTTTAGCGAGCAGCCGCTCTACCGCGCCCTCGGCCAGAGTCTGGGGCTGGCCCCCGGCTGTCGCCATCCGCTGGTCTACATCATGGAGGCGGCAGACGACATCTCCTACTGCATCGCCGATCTGGAAGATGCGGTGGATAGGCGGATCCTGACTCAGGGTGAATTGCTGGCGGCGCTGCGAGCAGCTGACCAGAGTGACTACATGGGTACCTTGCTGGGTGACGCGCTTGCCAGTGGTCGAGGCTTTTTCCCCCATTTTCGCCAGCAGCTTACCCGGGATCTGGTGGCGCTGGCGGCGCAGAGCTATGTCAGCGAACATCAGGCAATTTTGCAGGGATCCTATCCGCAAGCGCTGCTGCACGGCCAGGCGCCGGCGGCGCGGGTGCTCGACATCCTCAAACAGGTGGCCCGCGAGCAGGTCTTTATGCGACCCGAAGTCGAGGCGCTCGAACTGGAAGGGTATGCGGCGCTGCGCGGGGTGCTGACCAGTTATTCCTGTCTGTTGGCGCTGCCAGCACCACAGTTTGCTCGCCTGCTGGCCGGGGAGGGGAGTCAGGCGCTGTTCTTTGCGCGCCGCCTCTATCACCGCCTTTCGGCCCGCCATCTCAAGGCCTATCGATTGGCGATCGCCACCCCTGATCCACGCTTTGCCTGCCTGCATGAGCAGGAGTGGTATTACCGGGTGCGGCTGCTGCTCGATTATGTCAGCGGCATGACAGATACCTATGTGCTGGAGGAGTACCGGCTGCTCTCGGGGATCTGATACCCCAAGCTCCTTTTCGGGCAGCATAAAATGCCGTAAAAACGTTTAAAAAGGAGTCGCAAGAGGCTTGTTTTAAATTCGGATATTTTTTAGACTTCTGCAACCTGTTCAACTTTTATCCGGTAAGGAGACGAAAATGCAACATCTGATGCTCAATATTGCATTCTCTCGCGGCACTGCGTGCGGCGTGAAATCTCGTGCTCTTTTACCGCGTGGCGTAAACAGGTAACCCCTGTCTTTTTATCACCCGCGGTTCGTCCCGCAGGGTGATATCCACTTTCTCCGGGAGAACCGCATGTTCTACTGGAGAATGTCATGTCTATCGAACTGGTTTTACTGCGCAGTGTTGAATCCCTGGTCCAGAGACGGATTGCCCGGGTCGAGCGTCGTCTCGTACAGGTCAATCTGTCACCCGCTCTGCTCAGGGATATCGGGCTGGAAGGATATCAGGGTCAGATCTCCCTCGTTCGCGAGCGGGAGTATCAAACCGGCTTCCGCCTCGGGAATCGAATAACCTGATCCACAGGGGAGGGTAAACGCTCTCCCCGTGGTGACGTGGCAGGCGGAATGCCTGCCATTTTTGTGTTTGCAGGTTGATTTTTTATTCACTTTTCTTTGTCCCGGCACTATCCTCTTTGCCCCATTTGTGACAGATGCGTATGTTTTCTCGCCTTGTGCCGTCAGGATCGGCAAAATTAGAGATGGTGGCCGATCTGTTTTACTCATCAGGACAAGACTTCATGTCACTCTTTCGTCAGCTTTTTCTTCCCCTGTTGCTGCTGTTTTCCGGCATCCCTGCTGCTGCTGTTCCCCAATTGGGAAAGGCACTGGCGGGCAACCAGACTGCTGATGAAGAGCTGGTGGTCGGGGTGCCCCGTGGTGGTTATCCCCCGTTTCTCTACGAACTGCCCAATCAGCGCTATGCCGGTCCACTCAAGGAACTGGCCTCGCGCATTGCGGCAGAAATGGGGGTCTCTCTGCGTTATGTCTCCTACAACTCTTATGTGGATGCCCATGCTGCGCTGAACAGCCGTCAGGTTGATGCCTTGATCGGGGTCGAGCTCGATGCTCTCGAGCTCGAGGGGATGAATCATATCGGGTATCTGGGATCCTACGCTCGCGCCATCTTGATGCGCCACCCGGATCAACATTTGACCCTGGAGCAGGCACGCAAGCTTCGCTGGGTCTGTATTCGCGGTTTTGGCAGTTGCAATGAGCTGGCACGACTGGAGATGCCCCATGTGACCGAGCTGGAGAGTCGTGATGAGGCTACCTATATGGTCAAACTTGGGGCGGCCGATGCTTATCTGGCACTGGGGCCGATCATTGCCATGGAGATGGAGCGGCTGCCAGAGTCGATGGGGATTGTGATTCCTGACTGGATTCCCGGTAGTGCATTAACTATTGCCACCAATGCCAATGACCCGGTGCTGACAGATCGCATCTGGCAGGCTTACCAGCGGATCCCTGTGGCGGATTCCCGATTGAGGCTGAGTCAGGAGGACAATCGCTTCAAAGCGGGTTTATTGCTGGAGCCTGACGAGGTGGCTTGGCTGAAGCAGAAGAACAAGGTGGTCAGGTTTGCCGTTGCGCCATCGTTTGCCGGTATCAGCGAGATCGATGACGAAGGGGTGTTGCACGGCTATGCAGCTGATTTGATGAAACTGTTGAGTCTGCGCTCGGGGATCCGCTTTGAACTGGAACCCACCAGCACCTGGCAAGAGTCACTGGCGCTGCTGAAACAGCACAAGGTTGATCTGATCCCCTTGATGACAGCACTCAGGGATCGCGAGACATTTGCGTCATTCAGCTCTTCCTATCTCAAGTTCGATAGCTATGTGGTGGCTCGCCATGGCGCCCGCCCGCTGAAGTCGCTAGCGGAGCTGAAAGGGCGTTTGATCGGTGGCGTGACCGGTTCTTATGAGGCTTCCCTCATACAGGCCCACGGTGGCAACGTCATCGAAGTGGGCAAGGATACCGAGTTGCTCACCCTGCTTGACACGGGAAAAGCCGAGTATGTGCTGCTGACAATGACCAATCTGGGGCAACAGGCGATGAAGGGGTTCAACGAGAAGTATCAGGTGGTGCTGAGTTCTCCCGAGTTTTCCGTGCCCATCAGCATGGCCATTGACATCAGGCAGCCCGAGCTGCGGCGGATCATGGACAAGCTGTTGCTGACCATCACGGATGAGGAGTGGCAGCTGCTGGAACGTCGCTGGCTTAATGTCTCGGTAAATATCGAATCTGATTACAGCCTGGTCTACAAGTGGCTGGCGTTAGGCGGTGTTGCCTTATTGGTCTGTGGTCTGCTGGTGATGCTCTGGGCCCGCAGTTTGCGTCGCCAGATTGCGCAACGGAAAATCGCAGAGGGAAAACTCAACGAGCAATTGCTGTTTGTACAGACCCTGCTCAATTCGTTACCGACCATGGTGGCATTGCGTGATAGCAGGCAGCGGATCACTCTCTGCAACAAGGCTTATCGGGACGCCTTCCTCGTTGATGGTAATGGTGAAGCGCTCGACGACCTGCAAGGCATTCCAGAGCACTTGCGCGAGAGCGTGCTTGAAGAAGATCGCCGGGTGTGGCAAAGCGGGCAGGAGCTGGAGGGGGCTGGCAACAGCTTGCGTGCTGATGGTACCCCTTTTCATGTGATCTATGCCAAGCGCCCTTACCGGGACCCCGATGGCAATATGCTGGGGGTGTTGACTGTGCTGACCGATGTCAGCCGGATCAAGGCGGCGGAGGAGCGTGCCCGTCAGGCAGAAACTCGCCTCACACAGATCACCGACAGCATGCCTGGCGTCGTCTATCAATATCTGTGGCAGGGACCGGGGAAGGGGCGTTTTCTTTACGCTTCTCAGGGGGCCAGTGAAATCCTGGGGGTATCTCATCAGGATTTATTTAACGCTGAATCGGGTGGTGCGGTATTTGGCTTTACCGAACAGGCGCTGCAGGAGTTTGTCAGCAAGGTGGCCAATCATGCCGAGACGCTGGCTCCCCTCGATCTGGAAGTCAAGGTGGAGCGTCCTGAGGGAGATCGCTATCTGCAAGTTCGTGGCAATTTTGTACGTCAGGAGCAGCAAGCTCTGATCCTCAACGGCGTTATTCAGGACATCACGGCCCTCAAACAGCAGGAACATGAACTGCGCGAGGCGCGCGCCTATGCCGAGCAGGCGATGCAGGCACGTAGCCGCTTTCTGGCCACCATGAGCCACGAGTTGCGTACCCCTATTTCCGGTATGCATGGCATGCTTGAGTTGCTGCAAATGAGCGAGCTCAACGACGATCAGCGTTACATGGTGCGCAATGTTGTCACCTCGACTAACAACCTGCTCTATCTGGTCAACGATATTCTCGATTTTTCCAAGATCGAAGCAGGTCAATTGCAACTGCATTGTCAGGTCAGCCGGTTGCAGACGGTGATCTGCGATGCGATTCGTGGTCACGCCACCCTTGCCCATAACAAAGGGCTTAACGTGACGCTGGAGTGGGGTCAGCATGTGCCGGATTGGGCCGATATCGATGGGGTTCGGGTCGGCCAGGTGATCTCCAACCTGCTCAACAATGCGGTAAAGTTTACCGAGCAGGGGGCAGTCTCTATCCGGGTCAGCTACCTGCGCGAGCATCTTGCCATCAGCATCCGTGATACCGGCATCGGGATTGCCGAAGAGAAACAGGCATTGTTATTTACCCCGTTTGAGCAGGTTGAGTCCGATATCAACCGCCGCTTTGGTGGAACAGGTCTGGGGCTGGCGATCTGTGATCAGCTGGTGCGCAAAATGGGCGGCGAACTGACCCTGACCAGCAAGGCGGGAGAGGGCTCCCGTTTCCGCTTTACTGTGCCGCTGGCCCATCCTCAATGGGATGCGCCCCCGCTGACTGGCACCGAATGGTGGTTTTTTAGCGCCGATGCCAATCTCGAGTCGGCCATGCTGCGGTTGGGGGCCAGGCTCAAGCATCTGGATGCCGGCCAGCTCAACCGCTCACTGGAAGGATTGCTGCTGGCTGACCAGCAGTGGTTGGAGCAAGCTCTTGGCAGTGAGTGGCAGGGCTGGTTACAACATGTTGCATTGAGAGGAATAATTGCGTCACCGAACGAGGCCCTGCGTGGCCGTGTTGGCGGTCAGCAGTGGTGGCGGTTGGGGCTCTCCCCTCTCTATCCGGATCTGCTGCTGGAAAGTTGCCTCGAGTTGCTGCAAGAGCGGGTTGTTCCTGCCTTGCCTGCGCTGGCTGACAAGCTGGGAGGACGGGTACTGGTGGCCGATGATCATCCGGTCAATCGTGCCCTGCTGGCACGACAACTGGCGATCCTCGGGATCGAAGCCCAAGTGGTAGAGGATGGCGAGAAGGCGTTGCGGGCCTGGCAGGGGCAGTCATTCTCCTTGTTACTGACCGATTGCCACATGCCGGTGATGGATGGCTATGCCCTGACCAAGGCGCTGCGGGCTGCGGGGGTGACGGCGCCCATTATCGGGGTAACAGCAGATACCTCGGAAGAGGCCCATGCTCGTATGGTGGAGGCGGGCATGAGCGATATGCTGTTCAAGCCCTACCCGCTGGATACCCTGCGCCAGCTGTTGGCACACTGGCTTGCCGAGTCGGTAACCGCGGGTAGTGCTGTGGGGGCGGCGATTGATGACGGACTGGCCGTTCAGGCAGAACGCTGGTTGACCCTGTTTGGCGATGAGCCGACGGCGCGGGTGATGGCGGCGGAATATCTCGACTCCAATCGTCAGGATGGAGCTCATATGAAGGCCGCTTTGGTTTGCCACGACTTCGGTGCATTGGTAGAGACTGCCCACCGGATCAAGGGCGCGGCCCGCATGGTCGGACTACAGGAGCTGGCCAGCCAGGCAGCCAGGCTGGAGTCGGCTGCCAGATTGAAACAGTTTGATGAACTGGAGGAGCTCACCGGCAAGGTGCAGCTATTGATGACGGCGATCGCCCACGACATT
Organism: Aeromonas sp. 600774; assembly: GCF_049175075.1. Taxonomy (NCBI): domain Bacteria; kingdom Pseudomonadati; phylum Pseudomonadota; class Gammaproteobacteria; order Aeromonadales; family Aeromonadaceae; genus Aeromonas; species Aeromonas sp. 600774. The sequence continues at coordinate 51,590 of NZ_JAAKUJ010000015.1, read as the reverse complement.
GGATTATGGCTCGATGAAAAAAGCACAACATGAGTTAGTCATTATGGTCGTGGAAGACCATGGATTTCAGCGCAAGGCGCTGCTGCACCAGGTCCGCAGCCTGGGATTCCAGAATCTGCTGGAGGCGGCCGATGGTGCCGAGGCGCTGGCACTGAGCCAGCAACACGCCGTTGATATCCTGTTTTGCGATCTGCGGATGCCGGGTATGGATGGCATGGCGCTGCTGCGCCGCCTGTCACTGGGCGGTTTTCGGGGAGGGATAATTCTCTCCAGTGCCCTTGAAGACGATGTGGTGGAAGCCGTGTTGCGAATGAGTGCTGCCTATGGCTTGCAGGTGCTCGGCCGCATAGATAAACCATCTACCCAGCAGCAGCTCAAGCAACTGATCGATGCATGGTCACCCCGGGAGGAGCCTGCCAGGGAGGAAGAGGGACACAGAATCGGGCTGGATGAGTTGCGTCGGGCGCTCGAGCAGGATCAACTGTTGCCCTGGTATCAGCCCAAGGTGAGCTTTGCCTCCGGCGAGTGGGTCGGAATGGAGGCGCTGGCCCGTTGGCAGCACCCGGAGTATGGCCTAATCTCCCCGGGGCGCTTTATTCCGCTGGCGGAGCACAACGGCCTGATCGATCAGTTGACTGAGGTGATCATCGGCAAATCTCTCAGTGATGGCCACTTGTGGGAAGAGACCGGGCTCTCACTGAATCTGTCGATGAACCTCTCCACCACCTCGCTGATCGAGGGCGATCTGTGCAACTCCCTAATCAATCAGTGTCAACGCTGGAGTATCAACCCCGAGCTTATCACCCTGGAGGTGACCGAGAGCGCCTTTGTGCAGGATCTGGGCAAGTCGCTGGAGGTGCTGACCCGGCTGCGGATGCACGGCTTTGGTCTCTCCATTGATGACTTCGGTACCGGCTACTCCTCCATGCAGCAATTGGCGCTTCTGCCCTTTACCGAATTGAAGCTGGACAGATCCTTTGTCGATCGCTGTTTTGAAGACCCCTCCCGTCTGGCAATTATCGAGTCCAGCATCGAGCTGGCACGGAAGTTGGGCCTCAAGTCGGTGGCTGAAGGGGTGGAGGATGAGCAGACCTGGCGGTTGCTGGCAACGCTGGGTTGCGATGTTTGCCAGGGGTTCTTCTCTGCCAGACCTATGCCACGCAGTGAGTTGCAAACATGGAATCGAACTTGGCAGGATAGATTGCCTACACTGATATCTATCTGATTCTGTTGGCTGGATCCTCCGTTTGAACAAGGATGTTCATGAAAATTTCAAACAAGTTGCTGCTCAGCTTCGGTTTTATCAACCTGCTGATCCTGCTCTCCTCCACGCTGGTCTATTACCGGCTGACCCAGATCAATCAGGCCCAACACACCCTGCTGGAGCAGGCGCTGCCCGCCCTGCAGCGGGATGAGGCGAGTCAGAAGGCGCTGGTTGCCACCGTTTCTGCCTTGCGTGGCTATCTTATCCTCGGCAAGGATCCGGTTCAGGCTTCTCGCCTCAAGCAGGAGTGGGACTCGGCCTGGCAGGCGATTGCCCATCAGACGTTCAGTCAGGCGCTCGCCAAGTCTCTCGAGACCTTCAAAAGCCATCAGGAGAAAGTGTGGACCATCGCCCAGAGTGAAGAGAATCTGCCCGCTCACACCCTGATGCTGCAGGAGGCTGGGCCACTGGCGGAGGCGGCGCTCGATCAGCTGCAATCCTTTGCCAATGAGGAGGTCGCAACCCCGCAGGAGCAGCTCACAGGGGATCGCCGCATGCTGCTCAAACAGGTGGGGGATGCCTATAACAGCCTCGCCAACGCACTCTCTGCCCTGCGGGATTTTCTCATCTCCGGCGATCCCGAATACCGCAGCAAATATCAGGATTACTACCAGTTCCATCAGCAGCGGGTGGCTGAGGTGAAACAGCAAGCCGCGCTCTTTACCGAGACCCAGCGCGGCCTCTGGCAGCTGTTTGAAGAGATGGCGAGTCCCTTCTCCGAGCTGGTTGAGCAGGTGATCGAGAAGCGCCAGGCACCGGATTGGGATCAGGCCAATTACCTGATGGCCACCGACATCGAACCGATGCAGTCCAACCTCAGCGAGCAGCTGGTCCAGCAGGTGGGGAAAACCCGTGCCGAGGTGGATCAGATTTCGGCGCAAATGACTCGTGCCGGGAGTGCCATCAACCAGACACTGCTGTTGGCTACCGGCAGCGCCATTGTGCTTGGTATGGTAGTCGCCTGGCTCTTCAGTCGTCGTCTGACCCGTGACATTGCCAGCTTGGTGACCAGGGCAGGACAGGTTGCGGATGGCCGACTGGCGGCCGATCCCCTGCCCATCACGGGGCAGGATGAGTTGGGAGAATTGACTGGTTCCATCAACCGGATGTCTGCCCAGTTACATCATCTGGTCGGGGAGTTGCAGGGGGCAGTGGGGCAGGTCGAGGTGGCCTGTCTCGATGTGGGCAGCACCACCAGAGCCATAGTGGCGGATCTGACGGAGCAGGATCAGCGGGTCGATGCGGTGGCGGCGGCTATCGATCAGATGTCGGTCAGCGCCCGGGATGTGGCCGGCCATATCGCCGCCGCGGCAGGTGGCGCCCAGCAGGTGCAACACCAGACTCGTCAGGGAGAGGCCGCGCTGGCGCGGATGACCGACGCCATGCAGCAGATTGCGGCCATGATTGGGCAGGCCAACGAGGCCATGGGGCTGCTGGCACATCAGAGCGAACAAGTTGGGCAGATCACCGAGGTGATCGCCACGATAGCGGAGCAGACCAACTTGCTGGCCCTCAATGCGGCGATCGAGGCGGCGCGGGCAGGTGAGCAGGGACGCGGTTTTGCGGTGGTGGCCGACGAGGTGCGCCAGCTGGCGACCCGCACCCATCAATCCACCGCCGAGATCAGCCAGACTATTGTGGCCATCTCCCAGCAGACTCGCCAGACGGTGAGCACCGTCAGCAGCGGCACCCGGTTGGTAGAGCAAGGGCGGGATGCAGTCGGATTGGTGACCGATACCCTGAGTGCCATGAACCAGCTGGTGCGGTCGCTGTCGGGCCAGCTGGAGGCCATTTCGGTGGCAACCGAGCAGCAGTCGCGGGTGGCCGCCGAGGTATCCGGGACGGTCGACGACATTGCCGGGCTCAGTCGGCAATCCTGTCAGCGCAGTCAGCAGGGGGAGGAGATCGTAGCCAGACTGGCTGGCGATACCGGCAAGCTGAAGGCGGTCATCGCCCGCTTTGATCTTGATGCGTGAGATGGCGGGAGTATCCCGCCATTGCTATTGCCATGCACCGGGCCGTCTGGCCCGTGGGTTTAGTCCAGACGCCTGAAGGTGTGGTTGTCGAAGCTGCTGGTGGTCTCCCGGTTGAGCAGGCTGACCAGCAAAATCGCCCGTTTCTCTCCATCCGGCTCCATATAGATGGCTTCGAAGCCAGCAAGCGGCCCCTCTTCAATCAGCACCTTGTCGCCCGAGCAGGGCAGATTGGCGTAGCTGGCTCTTGCCTCGTCGCTGTCATCACGGCTCATCAGCTGATAGACCAGCTTGCTGCTGATGGGGGTCCATTCACTGCCAAAGTGGATGATCCGGCTGATGCCGCGGGTCGATTTCAGGGTGACCGGTGTCACCTCTTCCAAATCAACGAAGATAAACAGATAGTTGGGGAACATGGGTTCCCGTACCGGAACTCGCTTGCCCCGGCGCAGCTTCTCGATCTCCACCATGGGGTAATAGGATTCGATACCTTGGGCATCGAGGTGGGCGCGGGCGCGGGCCTCTTCTTTTGGCTTGCAGTAGGCCAGATACCATTTTTTCATGTTATGAGTATGTTCGTGTTGCCGTGCTCGCGGATATGATAGCGGCGCCAATAAAAAAGGCCACGCATTGCGTGGCCTTTTTTGCCGAGTGAGCAATTACCAACCTTTTACCAGGCCGCCTTTGAACAGCTCGAGACCTTTCTTGTAAACATCATCGGTCTGGAAAGCTTGTACGAACTGTTTGACCTTCTCGTCATCCTTGTTGTTGTCGCGGGCGACGATCAGGTTGACGTACGGGGACTCTTTGTCTTCAACAAACAGGCCGTTCTCGGTCGGGGTCAGACCAATCTGGCCGGCGAAGGTGTTGTTGATGATGGCCAAGTCTACGTCTTCCAGCGAGCGCGGCAGTTGGGCTGCTTCCAGTTCCACAATCTTGAAGTTGCGCGGGTTGCTGGCGATATCCAGCACGGTCGCTTCCAGACCGGCACCATCTTTCAGGGTGATCAGACCCTGTTTGGCCAGCAGGATCAGCGAGCGGCCCAGGTTGGTCGGATCGTTCGGCACCGCGACCTGGGCGCCATCTTTCAGCTCGCTCAGCGTCTTGATCTTCTTGGAGTAACCGGCAATCGGGTAGACGAAGGTGTTGCCAACCGGCACCAGCTTGAAGCCGCGATCACGTACCTGTGCATCCAGATAGGGTTTGTGCTGGAAAGCGTTGACGTCGATGCTGCCATCGTTCAGCGCCACGTTCGGGGTGACGTAGTCGGAGAAGTTGACCACCTCGACTGTCAGACCGTATTTCTCTTTGGCTACCTTGGCAGCCACTTCAACCAGTTCGGTCTCCGGGCCGGCAATAGCGCCCACTTTCAGAACCTTGCTCTCTTCTTTTTGACCGCAACCGGCCAGAACCAGACCAGCCAGCAGGGCAGCCGCAACGGATTTGATGCCAAATTTCATAAAACCTCCTGTCAGAAATCGACGATTAACGATGATCACATTTGTTGACCAGGCGCTCACCCGCGCTCTGGATAAGTTGAACCAGTACTACCAGGATAACCACGGTCACCAGCATGACGGTCGGGTCAAAGCGCTGATAACCATAACGAATACCCACATCCCCCAGACCACCGCCACCGATGGCCCCGGCCATGGCCGAGTAGTTCACCAGAGTGACGAGGGTAATGGTGACGCTGTTGAGGATGCCGGGCAGAGCCTCGGGCAGCAGCACCTTGGTGATTATTTGCAGCGGCTTGGCGCCCATCGCCTTGGCCGCTTCCAGCAGGCCGTCCGGCACTTCCATCAGGGCCCCTTCCACCAGACGGGCGATGAAAGGGATGCAGCCGACAGTCAGCGGCACGATGGCGGCGATGGTGCCGATACTGGTGCCGACAATCAGCCGGGTTAGCGGAATGATGGCGACCAGCAGGATAATAAAGGGCACCGAGCGACCCACGTTGACCACCATACCCAGAGTACGGTTGAGCAAGGGGTTGGCCAGGATCTGGCCCGCCTTGGTCACGTGCAGTGCCACGCCGAGCGGCAGACCCAGCAGACAGCCGAACAGAGCGGAGGCAAACACCATGATAAGGGTGTCGCCCAGGGCCGTGATGAGCAGGTTAATCATGGCTTCGGACATAACCCATTACCTCCAGCTGAATGTGGTTGTCGATGAGAAACTGCTGGGTCGCCTCGCACTGGGCTTCATCCCCGAACAGCTCGGCCAGCAGGAAACCGAATTTGACGCCACCGGCGTACTCGATGTCCGCGCTCAGAATGCTGATGTCGATATTGAAACGGCGGCTCGCCTCGGAAATCAGCGGCGTATCGACCGTGCTGCCGGTAAAGCCGAGCTTCACCAGCGGGTAGCTGCCCGGCACCCGCTCCGCACTCATCCGATCCTGATACTCCTGCGGTACCTCCAGATGGATGGTGGAGTGGATGAAGTCACGGGCCAGCTGGGTCTTGGCATTGCTGAAGAACCAGGCCACTTCGCCCTGTTCGATCAGGCGACCGTCGCTGATGATGGCCACTTCATCACAGATCCCCTTCACCACGTCCATCTCGTGGGTGATGAGCAGGATGGTGAGCCCCAGCTTGACGTTGATCTCCTTGAGCAGGGTCAGGATCGAGCGGGTGGTCTGCGGGTCGAGGGCCGAGGTGGCCTCGTCACAGAGCAGTACCTTGGGGGCTGGTGCCAGTGCGCGGGCAATGGCGACGCGCTGTTTCTGACCGCCGGAAAGCTCGGACGGATAGGCCTGGGCACGGGCTTCCAGCCCGACCAGCGCCAGCAGCTCGGCAACCCGTTGCTGGATCTTCTCTTTGCTCCAGCCTGCCAGCTCCAACGGAAAGGCGATGTTGGCGGAGACGGTGCGGGAGGCAAGCAGGTTGAAGTGCTGGAAAATCATCCCGATCTGGCGGCGAGCCTGGGTCAGATCCCGTTCGCTCAGGGCGACCAGATCCTGGCCATCAACGATGACTTGACCCTCTGTCGGGCGCTCCAGCAGGTTGACACAACGAATGAGGGTACTCTTGCCGGCACCGGAGGCACCGATCACCCCGAAAATTTTGCCTTGGGGTACATGCAGACTCACATCACGCAGGGCGTGCACGGCATCACTGCCTGTACCGTAGACTTTGTTGAGACCGATCAACTTAATCATGGATTCTTCCGTGCTAACAGCCTTAAAGCACAGGGCGCTACAGGCGGGAAAATTGGGCAGAGGTTCCACTGGGTTACTCTGTCATCATGGAGGATGATGCTAAGATGTCTGGATGGCCATGTCAACGCATGTTTTTACGTCTAGACGTCTAAAAAAGTGATAAGGATTTCTGTCAGGCGGATAACGATCAGAATGGTATTGTTGCTCATCCAGATCCTGTTTCGTCCCTGCGGCAGATAACCGAATTAAAGATGGTTTATGCCGGGTAAGGCTGGTTTTATTAGTGTGTTAGCCCGTTTCTGTTCACATCTGCTGTCTAGCTTAATGCTCCTCCATCGTTACACAAATTGCTGCACAAATCGTTCCCTATTCGTGACCGGATCACCTGATCGCCACTTTGTCGGTGTCAACCTTGATGCAGCGCAAGAGGGGCTCGGATAGGGATTGGGTCGGTGGCGCCGGTTTTTTATACTGATGTTGTCGACAAGCATGGAGGGCAGTGCGATGAGATTCCAACAGATCAAAGAGTTGCTGCACTATCTTGAGCAGGTTCATCACCAGCTCGGACTCTGTTACGGGCGTTTGACCAGTCAGGTGGACAGCGAACGCAGCCGGATGTTGCTGGTCTATCTGCAAGGGCGTGAGGATGCGGCTAGTGCCCATCTGCACGAATATGCCGCTCAACTGGGAGAGGCGGTCAGGGAAACCTGGCTGGAGCAGGGTTTTAGCGAGGATATGCTGCCTGCCATTACCGGTTGCGAGCTGCCAGCCTCGGCTCAAACCGGGGAGATCCTTGCGCTGGTTTGTCGCTGGGAGGAGCAGCTGGTCGGTGAGTTGGGTCATCTGGCTCGGGAGTGTCCGACGCCTGCTACTGCAACCATGCTCGACAATCTGGCTGCGTTGGAACAGACGCGCCTGCACCGTCTGGTGCATGGGGTGCATCGGCTTGATGATATGTAGGAAACCGGAAGGATTGGTACGCAGATAAAAAGAAGGGCTCGGCAGTAATGCCGGGCCCTTCTTTTATAGGAGGGTTATAAGGGACTGTGTTGCTGGGCAATCAGCCCTGATGCCGTTCGGCTGCGTAGAGAGCGGCTCCGATAATTCCTGCCTGATTGAGGCTGGCCGCTGGAATCAGCGGTGCCCGGGTCTCGATGCGATCGACAAATTTATCCAGCTTGGCGGCGCTGCCGCCCCCCAGAATGAAGAGGTCGGGGGAGAAGAGAAACTCGAGGCGGGCCAGATACTTGTTGAAGCGCTTGCCCCAGCGGTTCCAGGAGAGATCTTCCCGTTTGCGCACCGCATCGGAGCAGTAGTGCTCGGCGACCATTCCTTCCAGCATCAGGTGACCCAGCTCGGTGTTGGGCAGCAGATGGCCGTTGACGAAGATGGCGGTGCCGATACCGGTGCCGACCGTGATGAGGATGATGACCCCCTTGCGATCTTTACCTGCGCCAAAGCGCATCTCGGCCAGACCCGCTGCATCGGCATCGTTCAGCACATAGCAGGGTTTGCCGGTGACATCGGCAAACAGATGTTCGGCATCGGTCTCAATCCAGCTCTTGTCGATGTTGGCGGCACTCTTGGCAACCCCGTTGTGGATGGTGGCTGGAAAACCGCAGCCCACCGGCCCTTTCCAGTCGAAGTGTTCGACCAGTGCCTTGAGGGTATGGGCGATGGCGGCCGGGGTGGCCGGTTGCGGTGTGGCAATGCGATGACGCTCGCCGATCAGTTCGCCTGTTTCGGTGTCGACCAGGCAACCCTTGATCCCCGAGCCTCCAATATCCACTCCCAACATTTGCATCTGTAATGTCCTTTTAGTGTGCCGACCATGTTGTCTTGATCGCAGTGTTGATCACGACGGGTCGGCAGAGCATGAAAAAAGTGCTGCAATCCGGCAAGGGGCAGATCACTTATGCGTGATCCGGCAAACCTTTTTCGATGCAGCGGATCAGCAAACGGGTCTTCTTGTTCTCCTCATCCTGACGCAGTGCCAGAGTGGCCAGCGCCCATTCGATATGTTCGGCCACCATAGGCTCGGCGGTGGTCAGTCCCAGTTGCAGGGCGGCGATTACCTCGGGGGTCGCCGGGCCGTTGCCAAGGGCTACCGCCAGATTGCGGCGCCAGCGTTGATAGCCGATGCGGCGGATCGGGCTCCCCTCGGTCTGTTTGAGGAACTCGGCCTCGCTCCAGCACCACAGGTCCAGCAGGGGCGGGCGATGCAGGCTGGGGCGGGGGCTGAAATCGGGTTCCGGGCTGGCATCGGCATAGCGATTCCAGGGGCAGATAAGCTGGCAGTCGTCACAGCCATAGATGCGGTTGCCCATCAAGGGCCTGAACTCTTCCGGAATAGGGCCATCGTTCTCGATGGTGAGATAGGAGATGCAGCGGCGGCCATCTACCACATAGGGGGCGACAATGGCGCCGGTCGGGCAGATGTTGATGCAGGCGACGCACTTGCCACACAGCTCCTTCTCCACTGGCTGGTCGAGCGGCAGCGGCAGGTTGATCAACAGCTCACCGAGAAAGAAGAAGGAGCCAGCCGATTCGTTGAGCAGCAGTGAGTGTTTGCCAACCCAGCCGAGGCCCGCCTTGGCCGCCAGTGGCCGCTCGAGGATGGGGGCGGAGTCGACGAAGGGGCGCCACTCACCCAAGGTCTCTTCAGTGCCTTGAAACAGCTCGGCGCAGCGCGCTTCGATGCGATCACCCAGCTGTTTGAGCCGGTTGCGCAGCACCTTGTGGTAGTCGCGACCGAGAGCATAGCGGCTGATATAGCCGAGGGCCGGATCGCGCAGGGTGGCGGCAAAACCCGCCTCGAACGGCAGGTAGTTCATCCGCACCGACAACACCCGCACCGTGCCCGGCAGCAGCTCGTGGGGGCGCGCGCGCATCATGCCGTGGCGCGCCATGTAATCCATGCTGCCGTGATAGCCCGCATCCAGCCAGGCCTGCAATCTCGGCTCTTCGATACGCAGATCGGTGTCGGTGATGCCCGCCTGGTCAAAACCTAGCTCCCGTGCCCAGAGCTTGATATCGTGGGCCAGCTGGTGGAAGTCAGGTGCGCTCATGCGGCTTGGCCTGGCCGGTGTTTGCTGGCGTGGGTCGATTGATAAGAGGCGGGAGCCGTCATGGTAGAGATCATCAGGGGCGCGTTGGGCACAAAAGAGGGGAGCAGTTTACCACAGGGGTTGTGGCAGACTGAACAGATCCGCGCACTGGAGCGCAACTGGGCCGCGCGTGAGGGGCAACCTCTCTATGCCCTGATGGAGCGAGCCGGTGCCGCGCTGCGCACCTATGCCACCCTGCATTGGCCCGACAGTCGCTGCTGGTGGATTTTCGTCGGCCCCGGTAATAACGGCGGTGATGGCTATGTGCTGGCCCGCCTTGCCCGCCAGATTGGCATCGAGGTGGTGGTGATTGCCGCCAGAGCACCCGACCAGCTGAAGGGGGATGCCAGACGGGCCGCCGATGAGTGGCTGGCGGCCGGTGGCCGGGTCTGGCTGGCCGAGCAGTTTGATAAGGACCAGCACACCACCCCGGATCTGGTGGTCGATGCCCTGCTTGGCACCGGCGTCAACACGTCCCTCTCGCCACTACTGACAAAGATCGTCGCAACAATCAATGGCTTGGCTGTGCCCGTGCTGGCGGTGGATCTCCCCTCCGGCCTCAACGGCGATACCGGCCGTGCCATGGGGGCCGTGGTGCAGGCCACTCGCACCCTCACCTTTATCGGTATCAAGCAGGGAATGCTCACCGGCGACGGGGTGGATTGTGTCGGCCAGCTCGACTGTGATCCCCTAGGCGTGACGCCTGATGAAGCTATGCTGCCCGCCGCCTGGCGTATCGATTATCCGCAGCTCAGCACGCTGCTGACCCCGCGCCCGCGCGCTTCCCACAAGGGCTCTTATGGCAAGGTGCTGCTAGTGGGGGGCAATCGCGGCATGCAGGGGGCCATCGTGCTGGCGGCTCGCGCCTGCCTGCGGGCGGGGGCCGGGCTGGTGCGGGTGTGTCAGCATCCGGAACATTCGCCGGTCAGTCTTTATCAACCCGAACTAATGAGTCTTATCACCGCTGATGACGAGGGATGGGCGTCGGTGCGGGTCATTGGCCCCGGGCTCGGTCAGGATGATTGGGGAAGGGGGCAAATTGCCCGTTATCTCACCGATCGGTTGCCATTGGTTTTGGACGCCGATGGATTGAATTGGCTGGCGCAATCTCCCCGCCATCAGGATAATTGGGTGCTCACGCCCCATCCCGGCGAAGCAGCGCGCCTGCTGGGATGCTCCATTGCCGAGATTGAAACCGACCGGTTTGCCGCCGTGCAGGCACTGCAGCGGCGTTATGGCGGTGTGGTTTTGTTAAAAGGGGCGGGAACACTTATTTATGACGGCGAGCGGGTCGCTCTCTGTTGTGAAGGCAATCCCGGCATGGCAAGTGGCGGCATGGGCGATCTGTTATCTGGTATAATCGCCGCCCTTTTGGCCCAGGGCTGGTCTGCCACCATGGCAAGCTGGCTGGGCGCCGTGATCCACGGCGAGGCTGCAGATCAGGCCGCCGCTGACGGCGAGCGGGGCATGCTGGCGTCAGACTTGCTGCCGCTGATCCGCAAACTGGTTAATCCCGACACCATTACAAGTTAAAAAGAAGAACATGGCAAAACAGTTGATGATGACACTGCCGGACGAGGCAGCAACCGTGGCACTTGGTGGCCGTCTGGCACAGGCCTGCCAGCAGGCGACTACAGTGTTTTTGCATGGCACGCTTGGCGCCGGTAAAACCACCCTTACCCGCGGCTGGGTGCAGGGCCTTGGCCATCAGGGCAAGGTAAAAAGCCCGACTTACACCCTGGTCGAGCCCTACGAACTCGATGGCTGGCAGGTCTACCATTTCGATCTCTATCGCCTGGCTGATCCGGAAGAGCTGGAATTCATGGGCATTCGGGACTATTTTGCCGCCAATACTCTCTGTCTGGTGGAGTGGTCCGAGAAGGGCGAGGGCTGGTTACCGGCCCCAGACCTGGAAATTACCCTCACCTATGTAGGCGAGCAGCGCGAGGTTCTGATAGAGGCTCGCACTGCTATTGGCGAAGCCATTCTGGAACGGTTGTCATCTACGTGCGCTTGATCCTTGTTATTGCTCTCTCCTTGATGGCGCTCCCCTCCTGGGCAAATCAGCTCAAGAGTGTGCGAATCTGGCCATCACCGGATAATACCCGGGTGGTGCTCGATATGAGCAGTGCCCCCAACTACAACTACTTCACCCTGGCTGGCCCCGATAGATTGGTGATCGATCTGAAAGGGGCGAGCAACGCTGCCAATCTGGCCCGGGTCGAGAACAACAGCGAGCTGGTGCGCAAGATACGTGAGAGCACTCCGCTGGAGAAGGGTGGCCTGCGGCTGGTACTGGATCTCAGCTCCGCCATCACGCCGGTGGTCTTTCCGCTGGCACCAGCCGGGCCTTATGGTCACCGTCTGGTGATCGATCTACCTTATGAAGAGAAGCGGTCGGCTGCTGCGGTACAAGCCACACCAGTGGGTGGCAAGGGCAAGGGGGTGGTGATTGCCATCGACCCAGGCCACGGTGGGGAAGACCCGGGCTCCATCGGTCCACGTCGTACCTATGAGAAGCGAGTGACGCTGGCGGTCTCCCAGAAGCTGGCCGCGCTGATCGACCGCGAGCCGGGGATGCGCGCCGTGCTGACCCGTCGTGGCGACTATTTCGTCGACCTCAACAAGCGTTCCGAGATTGCCCGCAAGGCCAAGGCGGATCTGCTGGTGTCGGTCCATGCGGACAGCTTCCATAACTCCACTCCGCGTGGCGCCTCTGTCTGGGTCCTCTCGACCAACCGTGCCAACCGCGAGATGGGAAGCTGGCTGGAGAAGCAGGAGAAGCAGGGTGAGCTGCTGGGCGGGGTTGGCAAGGTATTGGCGGAATCCGATCCCAACCCCTATCTGGCGCAGACCTTCCTCGACCTCTCAATGGACAAGTCCCGTGCCGAAGGCTACGACGTCAGCCGTCAGATCCTGCGCTCGTTGGGCAAGGTTGCCCGACTGCACAAGAAGGCGCCGGAGCATGCCAGTCTGGCTGTGCTGAAGGCGCCGGATATTCCCTCGGTGCTGGTCGAAACCGGCTTTATCTCCAACCATGCGGAAGAGAAGCTGCTGGCCACCTCAAGCTATCAGGATCAGCTGGCCCGCGCCATTTTCGAGGGGATCCGCAACTATTACCGCGCCCACCCGACCAAGGGGGCCATGCTGACCGGCAAGGGACAGGCGAGCAGGCCTGCTGCGACCACTCGCTCTGCACCGGTAGCTTCGCAGCCGGTGAGCCAGCCCAAGCCGGTGCAGTCGCAGCCGGTGGTGACCAACAAGATGCCGGCTACAGTGCGTGACGGCGCTACTGCGACCGGTTCAGGTGCCGGTGTGATCAAGCCCTATTCTGAGGCTGCGCAAGATTCTGGTGCGCCGGTTAGCAATGTGGGCGACTATGACAAATCTCGGATGCTCCGCCATGTGGTCAAACGTGGCGAGAGTCTCTCTCGCCTTGCCGAGAAGCATGGAGTGAGTCAATCCACTTTGGTAGAGATCAACCAGCTGCGCAGCCGGGATATTCAGATTGGTCAGACCATCTATATTCCCCAGCAGGGGCAGAGCCGCGCTGCCGCCCCCGTTCGCAGTGATGACAAGTCGCAGATGATCCGCCATGTGGTCAAGCGGGGGGAGAGTCTCTCCCGCCTTGCCGAGAAGCATGGGGTGAGTCAGGCGCGACTGGTAGAGATCAACAAGCTCAAATCGCGGAATATTCAGGTAGGGCAGGTACTCTACATTCCGCAAAACTGACGCGCGGGAGCGGGTGATACTGCTCTCGCTGTTAGCCAATACCATCAGCAAGATTGAAATTCAGGAGCAAGTGATGCCGATCCGTATATTACCCCCTATCCTGGCCAACCAGATTCCGGTTGGTGGAGAGGTGGTGGAACGGCTCTCTATCCGCAAGATTGAAATTCAGGAGTAAGTGATGCCGATCCGTATATTGCCCCCTATCTTGGCCAACCAGATTCCGGTTGGTGGAGAGGTGGTGGAACGGCTCCCTATCCGCAAGATTGAAATTCAGGAGTAAATGATGCCGATCCGTATTTTGCCACCCATTCTGGCCAACCAGATTGCAGCCGGAGAGGTGGTGGAGCGGCCCTCTTCTGTGGTGAAAGAGCTGGTGGAGAACAGCCTGGATGCGGGGGCCGACCGGGTCGAGATCGACATCGACAAGGGGGGCGCCAAGCTGATCCGCATCCGTGACAACGGCTGCGGTGTCGCCAAAGATGAGCTGGTACTTGCGCTGTCGCGTCATGCAACCTCCAAGGTGGCCACGCTGGATGATCTGGAAGGGATCAACAGCCTCGGTTTTCGTGGCGAGGCGCTCGCCTCCATCAGCTCTGTCTCCCGTCTCACCTTCACCTCCCGCACCGCCGAGCAGTCCGAAGCCTGGCAAGCCCAGGCGGAAGGGCGCGAGATGAGCGTCACCATCAAGCCTGCGGCCCATCCGGTGGGCACCACGGTGGAGGTGGTGGATCTCTTCTTTAATACACCCGCGCGGCGCAAATTCATGCGCAGCGAAAAGACCGAGTTTGCCCATATTGACGAGCTGGTGCGCCGCATCGCGCTCTCCCGCTTCGATGCCACCCTGATCCTGCGCCACAATGGCAAGGTGGTGCGCCAGTACAAGGCCGCCAATACCGTGCCGGAGCAGGAGCGACGTCTCGCCGCCGTTTGCGGCACCCCCTTCATGCACCATGCGCTGGCGGTAGAGAGCGAGCATAGCGACGTGCGTCTGTGGGGCTGGCTGGCAACCCCGGAGGGGGCAAGACCGCAGAACGACCTGCAATACACCTACGTCAACGGTCGGATGATGCGTGACAAGCTCATCAATCATGCCATTCGTCAGGCCTATGACGAGCTGCTGCCCGCTGACCGTTTTGCAGCCTATGTGCTCTATATCGAGCTGGATCCCCGTCAGGTGGATGTCAACGTCCACCCGGCCAAGCATGAGGTACGGTTTCATCAGGCGCGGTTGATCCACGACTTTATTTTTCAGGCGCTGTTTACTGCGCTGCGTCGCGAAGGGGTCAGCGCCGCTCATCAGGACACTCCGCTGGCCGAAACCCTGGTCGAGCTGCCGGTCAGCCCGCAGATCGAATATCCCGGTCAGGCTCCGCGTACCGAGTGGTACGGTGCCGAGCACAGCTACCGGGCACCTGCACAGGTGCGGGAAGGGAACGGTGGTGGTGCAGGCCGAGCCAGCAACTATCAACCGCCCGAGCCCCCAAGCCGGGAGGCGATGCGCGGCATGGGCGCTCTGCTCACTACGCTTCCTATCGCAGCTGAGGCTGCTCCTGCGCAGCCCACTGATCCAGTGCCGTCACCCAAACAGGGGGGATGTCGTGCCCTGACACTGGTGGAGCAGGCCTACCTGTTGATCGAGCGGGATAATCAGCTGGTGCTGCTCTCGCTGGTACGCGCCGAGCGGGTACTGCTGCGCCACTGGCTGCTGGAGACCTGGGGCCAGGGACTGGCTGCCCAGCCGCTGTTGCTGCCGGTCTCCTTCAAATTGCCGAAGAATTTGATCGCGCTGGTGACCGAGCAGGAACGTTTGCTGAAACGGATGGGGCTGGAGTTGAAAAGCGGGGGGCGCGACACCATGATCCTGACTCGGGTGCCGGCTCTGCTGCGCCAGACCGATCTGGTGCGTCTGTTACCCGAATTGCTGCAAATTATCGAGGGCGGATCTGACAGTGATGCTGGTCAGCAGGCTGAAGTATTATGCCAATGGCTGGTGGAGCAGGGGATAAGCCGCGAGAAGATATACGATTTTTCAACTGCCAGTCGTCTGCTGACGGAACTTGTAGCCGCTCACGCTGACCAACTGACAGATATTCGCATGGTACGCCCGCTTTCATTGGCGACCGTGCTGGAGGAGTTTGAACATGGCGAGTGACTTGCCGACCGCAATTTTTCTGATGGGGCCGACGGCCTCCGGCAAGACGGATCTCGCCATTGAACTGTGTCAGGCATTGCCTTGCGACATCATCAGCGTCGATTCTGCGCTGATCTATCGTGGCATGGATATAGGTACGGCCAAGCCGACTGCCGATGAGCTGGCACGGGCCCCGCACCGGCTGATCGACATTCTTGATCCCGCAGTGAGCTATTCTGCGGCCGATTTTTGCAAGGATGCCCTGCGGGAGATGAAAGAGATCGCCGATCGCGGCCGCATTCCGCTGCTGGTGGGCGGTACCATGCTCTATTTCAAGGCGTTGCTGGAGGGATTGTCTCCGCTGCCCTCCGCCGATCCCGCCATTCGAGCCGGGATTGAGGAAGAGGCTGCCCGCCTCGGTTGGCAGGCGCTGCACGATGAGCTGGTACGCATCGACCCGGTGGCCGGGGCGCGGATCCACCCCAATGATCCGCAGCGACTCTCTCGGGCGCTGGAGGTCTACCGCATCAGCGGCAAGACCCTTACCGAGCTGACGCAGGTGCAGGGGGAGGGCTTGCCCTATCGGGTGCTGCAGTTTGCCATCGCCCCGAGCGATCGTGCCTTGCTGCATCAGCGGATCGAACAGCGCTTTGACAAGATGCTGCAAGGTGGCTTTGAACAGGAGGTTCGTGCGCTGATGGCGCGCGGCGATCTGCACCCGGATCTTCCCTCCATTCGCTGTGTGGGTTATCGCCAAATGTGGGACTACCTGTGCGGTGAAGTGGGGTATGATGAGATGCGTTATCGTGGCATTGTTGCCACACGCCAATTGGCAAAACGACAGATGACCTGGTTGCGCGGCTGGCCCGACGTGACCTGGTTGGAATCTGGTGAGTCTGGCAATCTTGACCTCGTGCTTGCTCGCGCTGGTGCGGCTTGACACTCCCTGTATAATCAGGTTGTTATATTGATATTCGGTGTTTAAAAACAACAAACTATAAGGAAAAGAAAAATGGCTAAGGGGCAATCTCTCCAAGACCCGTTTTTGAATGCGCTGCGCCGTGAGCGGATTCCTGTTTCTATCTATTTGGTGAACGGCATCAAACTGCAAGGTCAGATCGAGTCTTTTGACCAGTTTGTTATCCTGCTGAAAAACACCGTGAGCCAGATGGTTTACAAGCACGCCATCTCGACTGTCGTACCGGCCCGTGCCGTCAATCATCACCAGCCCACTCCGGGTGGCGCGGCTGATGAACAGGGTGATGCCGAGGCGTGATATCCCTGGGCGAGTCGACTCGCCAACTCAGATTCATCATGATTCCTGTTAAGGAGCAAGCGCTTGTTTGACCGTTATGAAGCTGGCGAACAGGCCGTTCTGGTGCATGTCAACTTCAGTGATGAGGGTGAGCGGGAGGATCTGGAAGAGCTCAAGATGTTGGTGAGTTCTGCCGGTGTAAATGCGCTGGCGGTCATCACCACCAGTCGTAGTGCGCCCAGTGCCAAATTTTTTGTCGGCAGCGGCAAGGCTGAAGAGATCGCGTCCCAGGTCCAGATGCTGGATGCGGATGTGGTGATCTTCAACCATGCCCTGACTCCTGCCCAGGAACGAAATCTGGAACGTCTGTTCCAGTGCCGGGTGGTGGACAGAACCGGTCTGATCCTCGACATCTTCGCCCAGCGCGCCCGAACCCATGAAGGTAAACTGCAGGTCGAACTGGCCCAGTTACGCCACCTTTCCACTCGCCTGGTGCGAGGCTGGACCCACCTTGAGCGTCAAAAGGGCGGGATCGGTCTGCGTGGTCCGGGTGAAACCCAGCTTGAAACTGACCGACGTCTGCTGCGGGAACGCATCAAGGCGATTTTGCGCCGGCTCGACAAGGTAGCCAAGCAGCGGGAGCAGGGACGTCGTGCCCGCAACCGCAACGAAGTACCGACAGTTTCTCTGGTTGGTTACACAAACGCCGGAAAATCCACTTTGTTCAACCAACTTACAGCTGCCAGCGTGTATGCTGCCGACCAGTTGTTCGCAACACTGGACCCGACCCTGCGAAAACTGGTGATCCGGGATGTGGGTGATGTGATTTTGGCTGACACGGTTGGATTTATTCGGCACTTGCCTCATGATCTGGTCGCGGCTTTCAAAGCGACCCTGCAGGAGACCCGCGAAGCGGATCTGCTGCTGCATGTGGTGGACTGTGCCGATGAGCAGATGCAGGAGAATATCGACTCCGTGCAGCAGGTGCTGGCCGAAATTGAAGCTGACGACAGGCCTCAGCTGATGATCTGCAACAAGATCGACAAGCTGGCGGATCGTCCTGCTGGTCTGGAGCGAGATGACGAGGGGCGCCCATTGCGCGTCTGGCTGTCGGCTCAGACTGGTGAAGGTTGTGAGCATCTGTTTACGGCGCTGACTGAACTGCTGGCCGGCTCCATGGTGCACCACACCCTGCAGTTGCCACCCTCGGCAGCAAGATTGCGCAGTGCGCTTTATCAGTTGAAGGGCATTGAGCAGGAAGGCTTTAGCGAGGAGGGAGATTTCGTGCTGGAAGTCCGCTTGCAAGTGGCCGACTGGAACCGCCTCGTAAAGCAGGAAGGTGAGAGTTTACAACGCTTTATCAGACATTGATGTTCTGATAGAGGTGATATCCATCCGCAAGTATTAATGGAGACGCTGATGGCTTGGAATGAGCCTGGTAACAACGGCAAAG
Source organism: Aeromonas sp. 600774 (assembly GCF_049175075.1). NCBI lineage: Bacteria > Pseudomonadati > Pseudomonadota > Gammaproteobacteria > Aeromonadales > Aeromonadaceae > Aeromonas > Aeromonas sp. 600774. The sequence continues at coordinate 33,512 of NZ_JAAKUJ010000015.1, read as the reverse complement.
ACCGTGACCCTTGGGGGAACAACGGCAAGAATCAGGGGCCCCCTGATCTGGACGAAATGCTGCGCAAGATGAGCCGTCGCTTCGGGGGCCTGTTTGGTGGTGGCACATCCGGTGGTGATGTCGGTCGCTTTGGTATCTCCATCGCACTGGTGATCGCTGTGGTGGTGTGGGTTGTCAGCGGCTTCTACACCATTCGTGAAGCGGAACGTGGTGCAGTGCTGCGGTTTGGCAAGTTTTCCCATATTGTCGAGCCGGGTCTGCGCTGGAATCCCACCTTTATCGACAAGGTGATCCCTGTGGATGTCGAGTCCGTGCGCTCCCTGCCTGCTTCCGGTTTCATGCTGACTCAGGATGAAAACGTGGTGCGGGTCGAGATGGACGTGCAGTACCGTGTCGTCAACCCCGAGCAGTATCTGTTTAGCGTAACGAATGCTGACGAGAGCCTGAGTCAGGCCACCGACAGTGCCCTGCGTTATGTTGTGGGCCACACCAAGATGGACGACGTGCTGACCACCGGTCGTGAGAAGGTGCGTCAGGAGACCTGGCAGGTGATTGATGGCATCATCGAGCCTTACCAGATGGGTCTGCAGATCGTCGACGTCAACTTCTTGCCGGCTCGTCCGCCGGAAGAGGTGAAGGATGCGTTTGATGACGCCATTGCCGCTCAGGAAGATGAGCAACGCTTCATCCGCGAGGCCGAAGCCTATGCCCGTGAAGTCGAGCCGAAGGCCCGTGGTCAGGTCAAGCGTCTGGAGCAGGAGGCGGAAGCCTACAAGTCCCAGATTGTGCTGAAAGCCCAGGGTGAAGTGGCCCGCTTCAACGAGCTGCTGCCCCAGTATCAAGCTGCGCCCGATCTGACACGCAATCGTATCTACCTGGAGACCATGGAAGAGCTCTATCAGCAGGCCAATAAAGTGGTGGTCGACATGCCGGCTGGCAACAACAGCATGATCTATCTGCCGCTCGACAAGTTGGCTGGCAAGCAGGCGAGCGTCCAGCAGGGGCGTCCAGCTGCTGCGCCGACCATCGAGTCCACGCCAGCTTCCAACGAGGGCGCCAACTCCACTCCGACGCCGCTGCGTAGCGGTGACCGCTTCAGCTCAGGGAGAAACTGATAGATGAAAAAGCTAGCTATTGGTGTAATCGCTGTCGCGGCCATGGTCTGCTTCTCCTCTGTCTTTATCGTTGATGAAGGCCAGAAGGGGATTGTGGTGCAGTTCGGCAAGGTGAAGCGGGTTGACTCCGGTGAACCCCGCCTCTATGAACCGGGCCTGCACTTCAAGGTGCCGCTCATCGACCAGGTTCGCAAAATGGATGCACGCATCCAGACCATCGACAGCCAGGCTGACCGTTTTGTCACCTCCGAGAAGAAAGACCTGATCATCGATTCCTATGTGAAATGGAAGATCGAGGACTTCTCCAAGTACTACCTGGCAACCGGTGGTGGCAACAAGTTGCAGGCCGAGGATCTGCTCAAGCGCAAAATCAACAACGGTCTGCGCTCCGAGATCGGTAATCGTACCATCAAGGATATCGTCTCCGGCGAACGCAGTACCGTGATGGAAGATGCTCTGATGAAGATGGCGCGCTCCTCCGAGCTCGGCATCAAGGTGGTGGATGTGCGGATCAAGCAGATCAACCTGCCGGTGGAAGTGTCCAACTCCATTTACCAGCGGATGCGGGCCGAGCGTACTGCCGTGGCCCGTGAGCATCGCTCCCAGGGGCGTGAGCAGGCCGAGATCCTGCGGGCCGATATCGATCGCAAAGTGACCGTGATGATCGCTGATGCAGAGAGTAACGCTCGTCAACTGCGCGGTGAAGGGGATGCGGAAGCCGCCAAAATCTATGCTGACAGCTACAAGAAAGACCCCGAGTTTTTCAGCTTCGTGCGCAGTATGGAGGCCTATCGCAAGAGCTTCGCCGGTGGCAATGACCTGATGGTGCTCAAGCCGGATAGCGAGTTTTTCCGTTACTTCAAGTCTCCTGAAGGCACCAAGCAGTAAGTGTCGGGAGTTGTTTTGCCAGGGGCCTGCTTTGTCAGGCCCTTTTATTTGTCTGCCAAACAAACGGGGTCAATGGTTTTTGACGGGAGAGGGGCAGAATGATGACATCCATACTGACGGGGCTGGGTCTGCTGTTGCTGTTTGAAGGGTTGGGGCCGTTTCTGATGCCAAGAGTGTGGCAGCAGATGCTGCGGCTGTTGAGCGAACAACCGGCGGAGCAGCTACGCCGTATCGGCGGCTCGCTGGTGGTGGCTGGCAGCGTGATCCTCTGGATGGTGAGTCGCTGAGTCTGGCGAAATGCACTGCTCAGCAGATAGCAGACAATAAAAAAGAGGCAGAAGGCCTCTTTTTTCATGCATGTCGTTTACTCAGGCACTGCGCTGCACCGCCATGTGGGCCAGTGTTTCCAGCGCCTGTTTGTGCGGGGAGTCAGGCAGGATGGCGAGCGCGGCAATGGCCTTGTCCGCCTCTTCCCTTGCGCGCATGCGGGAGTACTCCAGAGCACCGGTGCGGTCGAGAATGGCCAGGATCTGGTCGAGATGCTCCATGCCGTTGCGGTGCTCGATGGCATCACGCACCAGTTGGCGCTCTTCCGCACTACCCACTTCCATGGCGCGCAGCAGCGGCAGGGTCGGTTTGCCTTCGGCCAGATCGTCACCGACGTTCTTGCCCATCTCTTCGCTCTGGGAGCAGTAATCCATCACATCATCGATGATCTGGAAGGCGGTACCCAGATACTTGCCGTAGTCGGTCATGGCCTGCTCGACAGGCTCCGGCTGATGGGTCAGCACGGCGGCGAGACGGGTGGCGGCCTCGAACAGCTTGGCGGTCTTGCAATAGATGACCGTCATGTAGCTCTCTTCGGTGGTATCCGGATCGTTGCAGTTCATCAACTGCAGCACTTCCCCTTCGGCGATGGTGTTGGTTGCATCCGAGAGGATCTCCATCACCCGCAGGTTGGAGAGTTCGGCCATCATCTGGAAGGAGCGGCTATAGAGGTAGTCACCGACCAGCACGCTGGCAGCATTGCCAAACATGGCGTTGGCGGTCTCCCGGCCACGGCGCAGGTCGGATTCGTCGACCACGTCGTCGTGCAGCAGGGTAGAGGTGTGAATGAATTCGATGATGGCGGCCAGTTTCAGGTGATCCTCACCTTCATAGCCCAGCGCACGCGCAGCCATCACGGTCAGCATGGGGCGCATCCGTTTCCCGCCGGCGCTGACAATGTAGAAACCCAGCTGATTGATCAGACTAACGTCGGACTGGAGTCGGGCCAGGATCAGTTCATTGACCGCCGTCATGTCGGCGGCACAGAGCGCACGGATAGTCTGTTGGTCCATAAGTCTCGTAACGTGACAGCAGCAATAACTGCGATTTTAGTAATGGCAGGGATTCTACACGATTTCACAATGGGTTACAGTTAGGCGTTTATCCACGGCGGCAGATATGCGCACAAAATAAACTTTTTGCTAAATTGGCCTTGCCTGAGCAGATCGATTTGCGTAGAATGCCCGCCCATTGTTATAGGTTTTTGCGCATGTCTAGCCTTGAGCAAAAGACATGCCTTTACGGAGTTAATCAAATGTACGCGGTATTCCAAAGCGGCGGAAAACAACACCGTGTGGCCGAAGGTCAAATCGTTCGTCTGGAAAAGCTGAACGTTGAGACTGGCGCTACCATCGACTTCGACGAAGTGCTGATGGTTGCTGCAGGCGACACTTTTAAAGTAGGTGCTCCTTTCGTTGAAGGTGGCAAGGTTGTAGCTGAAGTTGTGGCTCACGGCCGTGGCGAGAAAGTGACTATCGTCAAGTTCCGTCGTCGTAAGCACCACCGTAAGCAAGCGGGCCACCGTCAGTGGTTCACTGAAGTCAAAATCACTGGCATCAGCGCTTAATTAGAGGAGTCCGATAGATGGCACACAAAAAAGCTGGCGGTTCATCCCGCAACGGTCGCGATTCTGAAGCTAAACGCCTGGGCGTGAAGCGTTTCGGCGGCGAAACAGTTCTGGCTGGCAGCATCATCGTTCGTCAGCGCGGTACCAAGTTCCACGCTGGTGAGAACGTTGGTCTGGGCAAGGACCACACCCTGTTCGCTACCGCGAACGGCAAGGTGCAGTTCGAAGTTAAAGGTCCGCTGAATCGTAAGTACGTTAGCATCGTTGCTGAGTAATTACGGACCGCAAGGATCCGAAGCCCCGCCAACAGGCGGGGCTTTTGTTTTTCCGAAATAATGACGAAAAAACGGAACGCAGATGACCCGGGTACCGAGATTGCCCGGAGAGGCAAGATGCGTATCGCCCGCAGGGGTCTGTACCACTATAATTGCGTATCGGTTTTTCGAATTAAGGTGACGGTTACCTATGAAGTTTGTTGATGAAGTCCAGATTCGAGTCGATGCCGGTGACGGTGGTAACGGTTGTGTAAGTTTTCGCCGTGAAAAATATATTCCCAACGGTGGTCCGGATGGTGGTGACGGTGGTGACGGTGGTGACGTCTATCTGGTTGCCGATGAGAACCTCAACACCCTGATCGACTACCGTTTTGAGCGTTTCCATGCTGCCGAGCGTGGCGAGAATGGCCAGAGTGCCAACTGTACCGGTCGTCGTGGCAAGGACAAGATCCTGCGCGTGCCGGTCGGTACCCGTGCAACCGATGACGATACCGGCGAGTTGCTGGGCGACTTGACTCACCACGAGCAGAAGCTGCTGGTTGCCAAGGGCGGTTTCCACGGTTTGGGCAATACCCGCTTCAAGAGTTCGGTCAACCGGGCTCCACGCCAGAAGAGCAACGGCACCCCGGGCGAAGTGCGTACCCTGAAGCTGGAGCTGCTGTTGCTGGCTGACGTCGGTATGCTGGGTCTGCCCAACGCCGGTAAATCTACCTTTATTCGCGCTGTTTCTGCCGCCCGCCCGAAAGTCGCTGATTATCCCTTTACCACCCTGGTGCCGAACCTCGGTGTGGTGCGTGGTGAGAACTCCCGCTCCTTCGTGATCGCCGATATTCCGGGCCTGATTGAGGGGGCAGCCGAAGGCGCAGGTCTTGGTATCCGTTTCCTCAAGCACCTCGAACGCTGCCGCGTGTTGATCCATCTGGTGGATATTTGCCCCATTGATGGCTCCGATCCGGCTGAAAATGCCGTGACCATCGTGCGTGAGCTGGAGAAGTACAGCCCGGAACTGGCTGGCAAGCCGCGCTGGCTGGTGTTCAACAAGATGGATCTGATCCTGGAAGAAGAGGCTCGGGAAGTGATGGATCGCGTGAAAGCCGCCCTCAACCACGAAGGGCCGGTCTACGCCATCACTGCCATCAGCAAGGAAGGGACCAAGAAGGTCTGCTACGACATCCTGGATCTGCTGGATACCATGCCCCGTCAGCTGGAGCAGGATGCCAAAGAGGCGATCGAGAAAGTGGAGTTCAAGTGGGACGACTACCACAAGAACCAGCTGGCTAAAGCCGAAGCGGAAGCGCTTGCCGCCTCCATGGCCTTTGACGAAAGTCTCGACGATGATGATTGGGATGACGAAGATGATGATGGTGTGGAAGTGATCTACGTCCGTGACTGATACCCTTGTCTGTCCATTTCATTGATAACCGGAGCCTGAACAGGCTCCGGTTTTTTTATGCCTGTCGAGTAGTGGCTCATTAGGTATATTTGTGATGCCACTTATTGCCTGCAGTTGATAACTGTTTATACTGCCCATCAAAATTAACAGTAATGAAACAATCGTCTGGCGATGTCGATTGAATCGATATGCGTTTCTGTATCTGATTGTTTTGATGGAAGGTTTACCTGTAAAAATTTTTATGCGCAGATTTATGCCTTATGGGCTTGTTTGTGCATTTTTTTGGAGTATTCTTGCGCCCGTTTTTCCGGTTAATGCATGAATACGCAGGTAGGCCGGGCTATGGAAAAGTAACATTAGGGCAGTCTTATCATGCTGGAAAAGAGTCTTGAAGCATCTGCGGTTAATACCCGCCGTAACTTGTTGATGTTTCTAATACCGTCACTGATCGGTATCTTGCTGTTCATGACGCCGGTCGTCTATGACGGTAACGTCACCATCCCCGTCGCAGTGCTGGCCAAGCTGGTGCAGCGGGTTTTTGCCGATTATCTGGTTGCCATGGTCAGTGCGGTGATCACTACCACCATGCTGATGACTATCATCACCTGGTTGTTCAAACCGGCGATTCTGGTGCGTAGACCATTCCTCAACAGCCTGTTCAACGTCTCTCCTTTCTGGGCCTGCGTGCGGGTGGTGGGTGGTATTTTCGTGCTGCTGACCTTCTTCCAGGTGGGACCAGAGGTGCTTTATTCAGGCGCAACCGGCGGCCTGGTGCTTAATGATCTGCTGCCAGTGCTGTTTTCAGTCTTCATTTTTGCCGGCCTGCTGCTGCCGTTGCTGCTCGATTTCGGGCTGCTGGAGTTTGTCGGCACTATGATGACTCGCATCATGCGTCCGGTATTCCGGTTGCCGGGTCGCTCTGCCGTGGACTGCTTTGCCTCCTGGCTTGGGGATGGCAGTGTCGGCATCCTGCTGACCAGCAAGCAGTACGAAGGGAAGTTCTATACCCAGCGGGAAGCGGCCGTTATTGGCACCACCTTCTCCGCCGTCTCCATCACCTTCTGTCTGGTAGTGATCTCCCAGGTGAAGCTGGAACACATGTTCGTTCCCTTCTATCTGACTGTCTGTCTGGCTGGGGTGGTTGCCGCTATCGTGGTGCCACGTCTGCCGCCGCTATCCTGGAAGAAGGATATCTATATCGATGGCGCTCCCCTGTGTCGCAAGCAGGAGGCGGTGCCCCACCAGCACAGTGTGATGAGTTATGGTCTCGAACGTGCATTGACCAAGGCAGAGCAGATGACCGGTCTCGGTGCCGTCGCCCGGGAAGGGGTGAAAAATGCGCTCGACATGCTGTTTGGCGTGTTGCCTGTGGTCATGGCGATCGGTACCTGTGCCCTGATGCTGGCCGAACACACCCCCATCTTCAACTGGCTTGGCGCTCCCTTCGTCCCCTTGCTGGAACTGCTGCAACTGCCGGAGGCGGAAGCCGCATCCAAGACTATCATGGTCGGTTTTGCCGATATGTTTATTCCGGCTGTGCTGGCTTCGACCATCGATAGCGAGATGACCCGCTTCGTCATTGCCGCCATGTCGGTGACCCAGCTGATCTATATGTCCGAAGTGGGGGCCCTGCTGCTGGGCAGCAAGATCCCGGTCAAACTGTGGGAGTTGTTTGTGATCTTCCTGATGCGCACCCTGGTTACCCTGCCGGTGATTGCCGGTGTAGCGCATCTGCTGTTCTAAGGACTACTCCATAGTGAAAAACGGTCAACCTGGGTTGACCGTTTTCTTTTCCGCGGTAATGGGAGAGCATCGCCCTTAGGCTGGTTCAGCCTCTAGTGACGGGACACTGGATAGTCAGGGAGTGGACCGTGTTGGCGATGCGATAGGGCTTGGCCGCCTTGTAGACCTTCTTATCTTCGTCGTAGCTTCCTCCCAGATACTGGGTGCTGTATAGCGTCTGCTGGCGGCGATCTGTCTCCTTGTAGCCCTGTGGGCAGGTCTGGTTGGCTTGCTGAAAGCAGGCCGTCATGCTGCTGCACTCTATGTAGAAGCCGAGCTGGCCCTTATCGGCAAGGCGCACCGGGGTGACGGTGGGGGTGGGGGGAGACAACAGGGAGCAGCCGGAGAGCGTCAGCGCGCCCAGCAGAACGAGATGTTTTGACATAGATAACCTGAACAGTGTGGTGTGACAAAGAGTGAGGGGGAGTCTATTGCTCCCCCTTCGCTATAGGGGCACCGTTATAACCAGCCCGGGGCGTTCAGGCCAGCCCGCAAATGTAAGAAGATATGACCCAGCTAGGCCTGTGCGGCCAGCAGTGCGGTTTCATCCACCTGATCCAGTTGGGCGGTCTCGAGGAAGCGTCTGGCGTAATCGCGCCAGATACCGCTGCTGACAAACAGAACGAACAGATCCGGGTCGATATGCTGTTCACGTACCATGCTCTGCATGATGGCAAGAGCCTGGGAGACCGTCTTGCCAGATTTGTAGGGGCGATCACTGGCGGTCAGAGCCTCGAAAATATCGGCGATAGCCATGATGCGGGCTGGTACGCTCATCTGTGCTCCGGTCAGCTGGCGTGGGTAACCCTTGCCATCCATCCGCTCGTGATGACCGCCGGCAATCTCTGGCACGCAGCGCAGATGACGGGGGAAGGGGAGGTGCTCCAGCATGCGTATGGTCTGGATGATGTGCTCGTTGATCTTGTAGCGCTCCTCCTCGGTGAGGGTTCCCCTGCTGATGGCAAGGTTGTATCTCTCCCCCCGGTTGTAGAGATGGTGCGGTACCTTGACCTTGAAGCCCCAGGGATTGTGCTCGTCGAACCGATCTCCATCCGGACGAGGCACAAGGTGCCAGCACTTGTCGGCCAGCAGTGGCTCGAGGCAGGGCAACTCGGGAGACGGTTCTTTCTGACGCAGCTTGAGCTCCTCCCGGCTGATGCCGAGTCGATCGTCCAGGGTGCGCAGCCAGGTGCGGCTGGCGATGGCGTCGAGCCGTTCAATCTTCTCGGGGGCCATCCACTCGCCGCCCAGATTGCACTCGGCGATGAAGGCAAACTCCTGATCCAGTTCGGCCCAGCGCGGGGCTGCTTCTTCCCGGCAGGCACTTCTGATCTCTGATGACAGGCGGGCTGCGAGGCACTCGATATAGACATCCCGCTTGAGTACTTCAAAACGGGTGCGGATCTCGTGGATCCGGTCGTAGAGGGTCTCCAGTTTGGTAGCCTTGTCGACCACGAACTCCGGGGTGGTCACCTTGCCACAGTCATGTAGCCAGCTGGCGATATGGATGGCTTCCCACTCCTCCTCGTTGAGACTGAAATCGGCAAAGGGGCCCTGTCGCTGGGCGCAGGCTGCCTCGGTCAGCATCTTGGTCAGCTCGGGCACACGTTGGCAGTGGCCGCCGGTGTAGGGGCTCTTGGCGTCGATGGCGCCGGCCATCAGCTCGATAAAGGATTCGAGCAGCTGTTTTTGCTCCTCCAGCAGGCGCTGGTTCTCGATGGCGGAGGCCGAAGTGCCCGCCAGCGCCTCGATCAGGCTGATGCGCGATGCCAGCTCCTGTTCGCTGCAGTGTGGCAGGATCAGCAGGAGGTAGCCGATCAGCTCCTGACGATGGTTGCAGAGCGGCTCAGCTACCAGCTGGCATAGGCCGGGAAAGGAACCCCAACTGTCCAGGTGTTGCCTCCAGGCCGCCTCATCCAGGCTGAGGGAGATGCGCTGGGAAGTGGCCAGGCCGGATAGCAATGGTTGTGGCCAGGGAACCTGCCCTAGGGGCAGTTCGGTTTGCTGCCAGCGGGCCTGGACCGGCTGCATCTTTTGCTGTTGGGCCAGGTAGAGGCATCCCCCTTTTGCCTGTACCGCGGCGATGGTTTCATGCAGGATGCGGCTTAGCAGGGAGTCGACGCGGTGCTCTGCAGCCAGTGCTCTACCCATGTTCATGAAGTTGCCGAGGGTTTGGCGCATGCCGGACATGGTGCGCGCAAGGTCATCTATTTCCCGGATGGCTGATTCAGGAACCTGACCCTCGCCAAAGTCGAAACGCTGGATCCGCTCAGCCTCACGGGTCAGGGCCAGCAGCGGGGTAGCGGTACGGCGGGAGACCAGCCAGATCACCGGCAGCAACAACAGCAGGCTGCCCAGCGCCCATGCCACATTGACCAGCGCTTCGTTGCGTGCCTGCTGATAAAGCAGATCTGCCGAGAGCAGCAGGGCGACGTAAAAAGGGGTGTCCTTGCCGAGGGGAGAGATATAGACCAGCCACTCTTGTTCTTCCCCTGTGGTCAGGGTCAGCTCCTGGGGAGTACCATCCAGCAGCACAGGCGTTCTCTCTAGCCTAGTTTTCAGCTCGGCCATGACTGGGCTGCCCAGAGCCGTGATCGCTGGCAGCCGGGTCAGCTGATCATAGGCTGGCAGATGTACAGGGTCGGCCGCCAGCAGTGTCGCGGAGCGATCGAACAACACTACCTGGCTTTGGAGCGGCAACTGCAGCTCGCCAATCAAGGCCGAGAGCCCCTCGACACTGGCATCCAGCCCGATCACGGCGCGTTGGCTATGGCTGGTGACAGCCAGCGTCATGCCTGGCTCCCTGGTGGTAAAAAAGAGATAGGGGGTGGTGGCGACAATCTTTGATGAACCGCGAGCCAGCCGGTACCAGTCGCGGCTGCGGGGATCGAATCGATAATCCGCCATGGCTCGCCGTGCCAAAAGTTGCAGCTGCTCGTCAAAATAGAGGAACTCTCCCCGCCCGCTACTCAGGCTCTGAACCAGCAACTGGCTGCCTTCAGGCACAGCCTGCAACGTGGCCCGGGCCCGTTCCGTGAGTTTTCGTACCAGAAAGAAATCGCCACTCTCATAGCCGATGTAGACGGCACCATAGCTGTCGCGATTGGCCAGGATCTCTGCCAACTGCGGCAGATACTCCAGTCGGCTTGCCAGATCACTCATGTCGGCCAGTCGGCTGCTGGCTAGCAGGCTGAGGGACATGCGGGCTGGCTGCTCGTTCAATTGCAGAGCGAGGGCCAGCTGTTCCCGGTACTGTTTGAAGTTGTGGCGCTCATGTTCCAGCATCTGGCGAGAGCCCTGCTGGAACTGCAGCAGAATCAGCAGCATGCCCAGCACACTGAACAGCAGGGTAAACAGGGTGGCAATGTGAACGTAGAAGGGCTTGCGCCCGGATCTGGCAGTGATCATGGACATTTCCTTGTCACAGTGATGCTTGCGGAGACGATCTGTCAGCAGTGTGTCAATACGATAACAGAAATGACAATAATGGCCTGATATCTGTGCTTTTCCATGGTTGCCCACTGCCAGGCAGAGCTTGGCAGGAGATAGTGATTCATTCAGGTATCCCGTGCTACATTGCCCCACTTGTTACTGGTCTGTAAATCAATGGAGTGACCCATGTCTGCCATCCCCTATTCCGTGCTCGATCTGGTGCCTGTTGCCGAAGGTTCCGTACCTGCCGAGTCATTTCGCCGTTCGCGGGATCTAGCCCGCCATGCCGAGGGCTGGGGTTACCAGCGCTACTGGCTGGCCGAACACCACAACATGCCGGGCATTGCCAGTGCCGCCACCTCGGTGCTGATCGGCCATCTGGCCGAAGCCACCACCACTTTGCGGATTGGGGCGGGTGGCATCATGCTGCCGAACCACTCGCCACTGGTGATTGCCGAGCAGTTTGGCACCTTGGCTTCGCTCTATCCGGATCGCATCGATTTGGGCCTTGGTCGGGCACCTGGTACCGATCAGCGCACCATGCGGGCGCTCAGGCGCCAACGCAGCAGTGAGGTGGATGATTTTCCGGCCGATGTGCGCGAGCTGATGAGCTACTTTGGCGACGAGATCGGCGCGGTGCAGGCGGTGCCAGGTCAAGGGTTACATCTTCCTATCTGGCTGCTGGGCTCCAGCCTCTACAGCGCGCAACTTGCAGCGGCGATGGGCTTGCCGTTCGGGTTTGCCTCCCATTTCGCGCCCGCCATGTTGCTGCAGGCGCTGGAGATCTACCGTAGCCAGTATCGCCCCTCCGCTCGCTGGCCCAAGCCCCATGCGGTGGTCTGCATCAACATGATTGCCGCCGACAGCGAGCGGGAGGCCCGCTTCCAGTTCACTACCGTGCAGCAGCAGTTCTTGCGCCTCCATCGCGGTGATGCGGGCAAGCTGCCCGCACCAGTCGTCCGGCTTGACGACGAGTGGACGCCCCGTGAGCTGATGGCGATGGAGCAGACCCTTGCCCGCTCTCTGGTGGGCGATCCTGAGCAGGTTCGTCACGGTCTCAAGGCGCTGCTGGCGGAAACCCGAGCCGATGAGCTGATGTTCAATGGCCCCATCGTTGATCATCAGGCCCGACTGCGCTCTTTCGAGATTGCCGCCGGGTTGATGCAGGATCTATAACTCGCCTCCCCGAATACAAAGGCGCTATCTTGCTCAAAGTGCGTCTGTCGTCCTGATGTCAGGTTATCGCAAAGGGACTGTCGGGGGACTGTAACTCAGCACTACCTTTGAACTAACGCACTGAATTAAAAGGAAAGTCAGGTTGGTGTCAGGCTGCTGTCGTGTCGCATGCAACCCTCCGGCCCCTATGCTGGCCCTGTCAATGACCACAAGGAGTTCGAGATGATCGTCAGGAAGTTGAGATTGCAACGGGGTTGGTCTCAGGATCAGTTGGCAACGTTGACTGGTTTGAGTGTCCGCACTATCCAGCGGATCGAGCAGGGGCAGCAACCCGGACTGGAATCTCTCAAGGCCCTGGCCGCCGTCTTTGAACTCGATGTGGCTCAACTGGATGGGTCAGAGCAACAGGAGCGCGAGATGAGAGGAAGTGACACTATGGGTCAGGATGCGGTGCAGGTATCGGCAGAGGAGCGGGCGGCAATGCGCTATGTGGAGGAGCTCAAGGGCTTCTATCACCATGTCGCCAGCTACGTAGTGGTGATCTGCGGGCTGTTTGTCATCAACTACCTGAGCAATCCGGAGTACATCTGGGCCTGGTGGCCAACCTTGGGTTGGGGGCTGGGGCTTGCCTCCCATGCTGTTCGGGTATTTCAGCCCTTCAAGCTGTTTGGCCCCGAGTGGGAGCGGCGCCAGATCGAGAAGCGGCTGGGGCGCAAGTTGTAACTTCATTCGCCTGAAACAGAGAACACAAAACTGCAAGCCCGGCAGATTGCCGGGCTTTGTTATTACTGCGGGTTGTGGCAATCAGTATGACAGCGACCGCCCACTCACTAGCTGGCGTGAACCGGGCAGGGGGTGGCGATCAGGGCATCATCCTCGTAGCGCCACAGGGTCAGGCTGTTGCCCCAGACGCAGCCGGTATCGAGCGCCTTGATATCGCTTTTGCCGGTGTTGCCCATCAGCGCCGCCCAGTGGCCGAACACCAGAATGGGGTCATCTACGTGATGCTCCCGCTGTTCGAACCAGGGACGCAGCCCCGGAGTTGACTCCTTGGGTCCCTTCTTGCATTTGAAGTCGAGACGACCGTCGAAATAGCAGAAGCGCATTCGGGTGAAGGTGTTGATGATGTAGCGGTAGCGGTCGATCCCGATCAGCTCATCTTTCCAGCCATCGGGCTGATCGCCATACATGTTATGTAGCAGCCAGCTGTACTGGTCTCCGCGCAGCAGGCTCTCTACCTCACGGGCACAGTTGCGGGCGGTACGGGCATCCCATGCAGGAGAGATCCCCGCATGCACCATCATGATGGGCAGCTCCGGATGCTCTGCCAGCAGCGGGCGGTGGCGCAGCCATTCCAGCAGTTCATCCCGATCCGGCGCATCCATCAGGCTTTGCAGCTTGTCTTTCTTCTTGAGCGGTGCAACGCCATTAGCGACCGCCAGCAGGTGCAGATCGTGGTTGCCGAGCACGGTGACGGCGCGATTGCCCAGCCCTTTGACAAAACGCAGTGTATTGAGGGAGTCCGGGCCGCGGGCGACCAGATCGCCGCAGAGCCAGAGCACGTCTTTATCGGGATCGAACGCGGCAAGATCCAGCAGACGGCGCAAGTCGTCGTAACAGCCCTGGATGTCACCGACAAAACAGTTCGCCATGAAACCTCAGTTGATAATATTGGGGATGGCCAGCGTGAAGGGGGCGATGGACGCCTCGAACTGCTGGCCAGAGCCATCTTGCAGGGTATAGCTCCCTTCCATCACCCCGAGCGGGGTCGCCAGCGGCACGCCGCTCTGGTAGCGGTAGGTCTCACCTTCGGCAATGACGGGTTGTTCCCCGACCACGCCCGGGCCTGCCACTTCCAGCATCTTGCCATTGGCATCGGTGATGAGCCAGCGCCGGTGCAGCAGTTGCACCGGGCCGGGTCCCAGATTCTCAATCTCGATCAGATAGTGAAACTGGTAAGGGTCTTTGGATTCCGCCACATATACGGGGTATGGGCGGATCTCGATGTGCGGGAGTGCCACAGGATCAGGCCTTTGGCTGATCTGCCAGCCAGTTGGCGATCATGACAAACTGCTCGAGGGAGAGATTCTCCGGGCGCAGGTTGCCATCGATACCAAGCTCGGTCAGCTGGGCGTCGGTGATGAAGTTGGAGAAGCTGTTGCGAATGGTCTTGCGACGTTGGCCGAAGCCCTCGGTACAGACGCGGTTCAGGCAACGGATATCCTTGGCGACTATGGTGGGATTCTTGTGCGGGATCAGGCGTACCACGGCAGAGTCCACTTTCGGCGCCGGCTTGAAGGCGCCAGGGCCCACTTCCAGCACTGGCACTACCTGGCAGTAGTACTGGGTCATCACGCTCAGGCGGCCATAGGCCTTGCTGCCGGGACCGGCGGCCAGACGCAGAACCACTTCCTTTTGCAGCATAAAGTGCATGTCTTCAACCCGGTCGGCAAACTCGCACAGGTGGAAGATAAGCGGGGTGGAGATGTTGTAGGGCAGGTTGCCGAAGATACGCAGTGGCCCCTTGCCTTCACCCATCAGGGTGCCGAAGTCAAAACGCATGGCATCCGCTTCGATAACGGTCAGCTTGTCCTTGAGGGTCGGGTGCTCACGCAGACGTGCCGCCAGATCCCGGTCCAGCTCGACCACGGTCATCTTGTCCATCTGGGAGGCGACCGGCTCGGTCAGCGCGGCCAGACCCGGGCCGATCTCCACCAGGTTCTGACCCGGCTGCGGATTGATGGCGGCCACGATCTGATCGATCACGTAGCGATCGTGCAAGAAGTTCTGACCGAAACGCTTACGGGCGGTGTGGCCCATGTGCACTTTGTTGCTCTGCACCTTACTGCTCATATCTTTTTTTCTCTACCATCTTGATGGCGTGGTTGATCGCGGTGATCAGGCTGCCCGAGTCGGCGAGGCCCTTGCCTGCCAGATCCAGTGCGGTGCCGTGATCCACCGAAGTGCGGATGAAGGGAAGCCCCAGGGTGATATTGACCGAACTGCCGAAGCCCTTGTATTTGAGCACTGGCAGCCCCTGGTCGTGGTACATGGCGAGTACCGCATCCGCATCCTTGAGGTATTTCTCCTGGAACAGGGTGTCGGCCGGCAATGGGCCGACCAGATCGATCCCCTCCTGGCGCAGTGTGGCCAGAGCAGGTTCGATCACGTCAATCTCTTCACGTCCGAGATGGCCACCTTCCCCGGCATGAGGGTTGAGGCCGCAGACGTAAATACGGGGTTTGGCGATGCCAAACTTGGTGGCGAGATCCTCGTTGAGGATCCGGATCACCTTGCCGAGGCGATCCTCGGTGATGGCCATCGCTACATAGGCCAGCGGAATATGGGTGGTCGCCAGTGCAACCCGCAGTCCCTCGGTTGCCAGCATCATCACCACATCGGCGGTGCCAGACTGCTGGGCAAAGAACTCGGTGTGGCCGCTGAACGAGACGCCGGCCTGGTTGATGATCCCCTTGTGCACCGGTCCGGTCACCACGGCGGCAAATTCGCCGCTGAGGTTGCCATCGCAGGCGCGTTGCAGGGTCGCCAGCACATAGGCGCCGTTGCCTTCGTTCAGCTCGCCCGGTACCACTGGGGCTCCGAGGGGGACCGGACAGACGGTCAGGGTGCCCGCCCGCTGCGGATGAGCAGGGACTCCTGCATCGTAGGGCTCAAGCTCTATGGACAGCCCCAGCAGGGCCGCCCGCTCGCGCAGCAAAGCTGGATCGGCAATGACCACCAACTGGTGCGGCCAATCCTGCTGGGCAATCTGCAGCACCAGATCCGGGCCGATCCCGGCCGGTTCGCCCGGGGTAACGGCAAGGCGACGGCAGCTCATCAGCTCGCAGATCCTTCGACACGGATGTAAGCCTCATCACGCAGCTCATCCAGCCACGCCTGGGACTCTTCCACGAAGCGGCGGTTGTAGATCAGCTGATAGGCACGCTGTTCCAGAGCCTTGTCAGTGGCATCCAGGCTGCGACGATCTTCCACTTGGACGATGTGCCAGCCGTGGCTGGTGCGGAAGGGCGCGCTGATCTGGCCCGGTTGCAGGCGGTTAACCATGTCGCGGAACTCCGGCACATAGACGTTGGGGTCAGACCAGCCCAGTTCGCCACCCTGCACCGCAGAGCCCGGATCTTCGGAGTACTTCTCCGCCATGCTGGCGAAGCTGGCCTTACCGCTCTTGATGTCGTGCAGAATGCCGTCCAGCATCCCCTTGGCTTTCTCTTCGCTCAGGATGATGGAAGGCTTGATCAGGATGTGACGGGCCTTCACCTCGGTCTGCATCACCTGCTGCTGGCCCTTGGTGTCGAACACCTTGACGATGTGCAGACCGGCGCCGGAGCGCAGCGGGCCGACGATATCGCCCTTCTTGGCACCCTGTACCGCTTCGGCCATCAGGGTCGGCATCTCTTGCGGGCTCATCCAGCCCCAGTCACCCCCTTCCAGCGCCTTGGGACCGTTACTCTCGGCAATGGCCAGTTTGCGGAAGTCGGCACCTTGCTTGAGGGCGGCCAGAATGCGCTCGATCTTGCTCTTGGCTGCATCCAGCTGGGCGGCGGTCGGGTTGTCCGGCAGTGCAATCTGGATATGGCCGACGTGGTATTCGTTCTGCTGTTGACCCTGTTTCTTCAGGATCTCCACCACTTGCTTCACCTCCTGCTCGGAGATGTTGATGCGACGGCGCACCTGGTTGCGGCGTACCTCGTTCATCAGGATCTCGCGGCGCACCTCTTCCCGATACTGGGCATAGGTCATCCCTTCACGGGCGAGCTGGGCACGCAGTTGATCCAGGGTCATCTTGTTGTCGGCGGCGATGCCCTGAATAGCCTGTTCCAGCTGGGTATCGCTGATCTTCAGCCCCTGGCGATCCGCCAGTTGTAACTGAAGGCTCTCCTGGATTAGACGGTCGAGCGCCTGTTTGCGCAGAGTGGCATCGTCAGGCAGGGACTGGCCGCTCTCCTGGGCGGAGAGTTTTACCTTGTTGACCAGTGCGTCCTGTTGACTGGACAGCACTACGTCCTTGTTGACCACGGCCAGCACCTTGTCCATCAGCTCGGGTGCAGCCAGAGCGGCCTGGCTCATGGCGCCGAACATTCCCGCGGTCAGCAGGGCAATCAGGTTCTTTTTCATATCCATCTCTCAAGGCTGGACCAGCATCATTGCTGGTCTTTCAGATTAAACGGGCGAACATAGGGCAACAGCTCGGTATCCAGTGTGACACTGCGGCCACCGGTACCCACACTGCCAAGTCCCTTCATTTCAAACTGCAGACCAATGACTTTTTCCGAAGTTGGCTTCAGGGTGATATTGTCCGGCTGGTTGTGCCACTCCAGGCTCATGTTGATGCTCCAGCAGCAGGAGTCGTATTTGACACCGATTTTGCGGTCAATGTTCACATCCTGCTTGATATCACGGTAGTAACCGCCATACATCTGCCACTGATCGGCGATCGGTGCCATCATCACCAGGCCAGCCTGGCTGAGGTCTTCGGCCAGATTTGGGTTGCTCGGGTAGCGATAGTCCCGGTTGCCGTCCTGGATATAACGGTAGTTGACCTGGGTGGTCAGCTTGCCGGCCCGATATTCGACCGCACCGTTGCCAGCAGTAAAATCACCCTCGGAGGTGTCGTACTGGCTCCCTACATGGGCAAACCACTCATCGGTGATCCGGGCATCACCTTCGAACGAGAGCAGTGAGCGCGAATTGGTGCTCTTGGGATCCGATGAATAGAGGCGTACCTTGGGGGGCGTCATTTCGAAGGCCTGAGCCACCGCCAAGCGTAACCTTTCATCACCCACATTGTCATAGACCCGGCTGGTCAAGCCAGCGGTAACCCGGTTGGCATCACTAATGCGATCGAGACCGGCATAGCGGCGATCGCTAAACAGGCTGTAGTAATCCTGACGGGTTGTGGTGGAGTCGTAGATCCCGATCTCATCCTGATTCCGATAGGGTACATAGAGATACTGAAACTCCGGCTCAAGCGTTTGGGTGCCCTTGCCATCATACCAGTCAATCGAACGATCGAAGTTGAGCCCGCCCTTGAGTCGGAAGGAGGGAAGGGTGCGATTGACGGTTCCATCCGCCAGGGTCAATTGCTTGCTTTCAACATCGGTGAAGCGGGTTCGATCGGTGGCTACCAGATCCTTGGGAACCTCCTGGTTGTAGGAGGTAAACATCAGCTTGTACTGGCTGGTGAGGTAATAGCCGGGCGCATCCACCAGAGGAATTGTCAGGGCGGGCGCTAAATGAAATCTGGTGGCAGTGTAGCGTTCACCGGCTTGCTGGGCAGTGGCACTGCCGCTGTCATAGCCAAACTTGGTCAGCTCGCTGTTCCAGGCCAGATCGAACCACTGACCCTGCTGGTAGTAGTTGTAGTTGATGCGTGGCAGCATCTCGTGAGGCAGCAAAGCACCAGGCAACAATATCTGGTAGCGGCGTATCTCCGAGGTGAGGTTCCAGTTTTGTTGGTAGTAACCAGCAGTAAAGGATTGCTGCAACTGGCTGTCGACCTGGGTACCTACTTGCGGACTGAAGTCATTGAAGTAGTTGTAATCCTTGTCCCGGACTTTGGTGTAATCGATACCAAAGCGTAGCGAACCATCCATCAGGGTGGAGCCGTGACGGACGTTCAGCAGATAGCGATGGCCATCAGAGAGGTACGGCGTTCCTGTTGAAGGGTTGGTAAAGCTTGGATTGCCCGAGTCAAACTGCTTGTCATCCCTCAGATTTTCAAAATAGAGGGTGCCGATATGGGCGGGATCCGGCATGTAGCGGAACTCCACCTGTTCCATCAGGCCTCGCCTGTCCATGAAACGAGAGGTGATGGTGGCATCGTAGTTGGGGGCAATGTTCCAGTAGAAGGGCTGGGTGATCTCCATGCCATTGCCGGAACTCTGTTTGTAACCCGGATAGAGCAGACCTGTCTTCCGTTCATCCTTGATGGGAAAGTTGATGTACGGAAAATAGAACACCGGGTAGTCATAGAGCCAGAGACTGGCGTTCCAGGCTTCACCGAATACCTCTTTCTGGTCGATATCGATGTTGCCTGCCTTGAGGGTCCACACCTCCTGACCGGGGGGGCAAGTGGTGTACTGGGCCCCCTCCATGGTGATGTTCTGGTTGTTGTTGGTCATCACTACGCGCTTGGCAAAGCCGCGCACCGGTGAGCCATGCACCTGATACTTGCCCTCTTCCAGCTCGGAGTTCTTGGTATCCAGATTGGATTTGAGGGTCTTGTCGCTGGTGACGGTCACCTGACCGTCGTTGTAATAGATGTTGCCGATGGCGATGACATCCCGGCTCTTCTGATCGAGCTGGGCATAGTCGGAGTCAAACTTGCGAACACCCTGACGAACCTTGACGTCACCTTCATAGACGGCGGTGCCGCCCTGTTTGGCCTCGAGACGGTCAGCATCAACCTCGACCGGCTGTGCGTTGGCATCCTGATCCGATGCTGGCTTCTCTATCTTGGGAACATAGTCATAGCAGAGACTATCAAGAATGCCGGTGGCTGGCGGCGCTTCGAACGGAGCCGCCTGCACCATCACAGGGGCAAGTGCGGGGGCCAGACTGATAGTCAGGGCGATGGGATAGCGGTACCCCAGTGTCCATTTGGTCATGTGAAAGACTCGTGCAATCCGTGATAGATACGGTTGATCCAAGGCATGCATTTTACGACAGGTTTCATCGAGTTGACATTGCATGTCATTGCTTTATGTTAGCCGGCAATGATAAAGCATTATTGCGGCCAGGGCTAACAGCCAAGTGCTGCTTTCCACCTTGGTCCCCGACTTATGCACGATCGCGATTCCCTGCTATTGCGGTGGGCACGCCAGATATCAGGCGATGCCACCCTTCAGTTGACCCTTATTTCCGGTGATGCCAGTTTCCGCCGCTACTACCGTGGTGCAGGGCTGATATGGGTAGATGCCAATCCGAAAACCGAAAAAAATCATGAATTTGTTCGTAACGCGGCCGCCTTGCTGGCGCGTCAGCTGCTGGCGCCAGAGGTGAAGGCGGTGGACTACGAACAGGGCTTGCTGGCGCTCAGTGACCTGGGCGATACCCAGCTTATCAGCCGCCTGAACGAGCACAACGTGCTGGCCTGGTATGGCAAGGCCATTGATTTGTTGCCCCGACTGGGGGCAGTCGACCTGGCACTTGAACCCTTCGATGCCGCTTTTATGGCACGGGAGAACAGTATTTTTCCCGAGTGGCTGCTGGGCCACCATCTAAAACTGACCCTGAGCGATGAAGAGCAGCAGTTGCTCGATGAGACCTTTGCCTGTCTCACAACCTGCAATCTGGCTCAGCCGCAAGGGGTCATGCACCGGGATTTCCACAGTCGCAACCTGATGGTATGTGGCGGAGATACCCCCGAGAGCAGCACCCTTGCCATCATCGATTTTCAGGATATGGTCATCGGGCCGCTCACCTATGATCTGGTCTCCCTGCTGAAAGATTGCTACGTACGCTGGCCAGACGAGGTGATCGATGAAGGGATGCGGCACGGCTTTGCCACCCTGCAACAGGCGGGTCTGCTTGGTGAGCTCGATTATGCCAGTTTCCGTCGTGATGCCGACCTGACCGGCATGCAGCGCCACCTCAAAGCTGCGGGGATCTTCACCCGGCTCTATCATCGCGACGGCAAGCCTGGCTATCTCAAGGATATTCCCCGTACTCTCGGCTATGTGGTGGATGTCTGTCGCACTCATGGTAGTGCCTATCCGGTACTGGCCCGTTTTGGTCAGTGGCTGGAGCAGGTTGTGTTGCCGGGGATTGCCAATGCAGGGGTTAAACCATGAAGGCGATGATCTTGGCCGCTGGCCGTGGCGAGCGGATGCGCCCGCTGACCGACCTGCTGCCCAAGCCGTTGCTGGCGGTGGGGGGCAAACCGCTTATCG
Source organism: Aeromonas sp. 600774 (assembly GCF_049175075.1). Taxonomy (NCBI): domain Bacteria; kingdom Pseudomonadati; phylum Pseudomonadota; class Gammaproteobacteria; order Aeromonadales; family Aeromonadaceae; genus Aeromonas; species Aeromonas sp. 600774. The sequence goes on along the minus strand of NZ_JAAKUJ010000015.1, from coordinate 12,645 downwards.
TCCACCATATCGAAAAGCTCAAAGCCGCCGGGGTGACCGAGTTGGTGATCAACCACGCCTGGCTCGGCCACAAGCTGGTCGAGAGCCTTGGTGATGGCAGTGCGCTTGGCGTGACCATCCACTGGTCAGCCGAAGAGAGTGCGCTGGAGACTGCGGGCGGCATCGTGCAGGCGCTGCCGCTGCTGGGCTCTAAACCCTTTTTGGTGATCAACGGCGATACCTGGCTCGATCTCGATTATCGCACTCTGGTCAGTCAGCCCCTTGGCGATGATCTGGCACATCTCTGGCTGGTGCCCAATCCGCCCCAGCACCCTAGCGGGGACTTTGCCCTGCAAGGGGGGCGAGTCATGGATACGCCAGCGTTTACCTTCAGCGGGGTCGGACTATATGATCCGGCGGCCTTTGCCGGTCTCGCGGGCGGTGCCCGCAAGCTGGCGCCCCTGCTCCGTGACTGGATGGCGCAAGGGCGGGTAGGCGGCAGCCTGCTCGCTGGCGAGTGGCGCGATATCGGCACGGTCGATCGACTGCGCGAGCTGGATGACCAGCTCCAGGCCCGCACTCATTAACTTCAAGAGGTCTTGAACCATGCGTATTTGGGGTAAGGTGCTGGGCGCCTTCTTCGGTTTTCTGCTCGGCAATATCATCGGCGCCCTGATTGGCCTCTGGATCGGCCACCGTTTCGACCGTGGCATGGGGTTGCAGGGGGCGTTTCGTCGCGGCCCGAGTCAGGAGCAGCAAGCCGTCTTCTTCCACGCCACCTTCTCGGTGATGGGTCACATCGCCAAGTCAAGCGGTCAGGTGACCGAACAGGAGATCCGGGTTGCCTCCAACCTGATGGATCGTATGCGGCTGGCGGGCGAACAGCGTGCCCGGGCACAGGAGTCATTTCGTCTCGGTAAAGAGGCCGACTTCCCGCTGCGCGAGACCCTGGCCGAGTTCCGCCGTGCCAGTCTGGGGCAGCGCGATATCCTGCGCTTCTTTCTGGAAGTACAGCTGCAGGCCGCCTTTGCCGATGGTCGGGTAGAGGATGGTGAACGTGCCATCCTGCACACCATTGCTGATGAACTGGGATTCAGCCGCATCGAGCTGGCCCGCATTCTGGCGATGGCCGAGGCGCAGATGAACTTCTTCAATCAGGCCCATGGCAAGTATCAGGGGGGCGGTGCGGGTGGCCAGCAGTATCGGCAGGCGCCTCCCTCGGCGGATCGCCTCAAGAATGCCTACCAGCTGCTGGGGGTAAGCGAGAGCGACAGCGATCAGGATATCAAGCGCGCCTACCGCAAGGAGATGAGCAAGCATCACCCGGACAAGTTGGCCGCCAAGGGGTTGCCGCCGGAGATGATGGAGATGGCCAAGGAGAAAACCCAGGAGATCCAGCAAGCCTGGGAGTGGATCCGTGAGGCCCGCGGTATCCGTTAAGTGCCAAAGTCAGGCTGGAACAGACAATAAAAAGCCCCGCAGCAGTGCGGGGCTTTTGTTTTGCCTGTTTTATCCGGGCCGTCTTACTTGGCCGGAATGGCTTCCAGTACGTGTACCAGCAGTTGCCAGAAACGCTCGACTGCCGGGATGTGTACCTTCTCGTCAGGGGAGTGGGCACCGCGGATGGTCGGGCCGAAGGAGACCATGTCCCACTCCGGGTAGGCACTCTTGAACAGACCGCACTCGAGACCGGCATGGATCACCATGACGTTGGGCATGGTGCCGAACAGGGTCTGGTAGCTATTGCGTACCAGCGCCATGACGGGGGAGTCCACGTTCGGCGCCCAACCCGGGTAGGCACCGGTGAATTCGCAGCTGGCGCCTGCCAAGGTGAACAGGGAGCGGGTCATCTGCTCGATGCTCTCGCGACCGGAGTCGATCAGGGAGCGGATCAGGCACTGGACGTACACTTCGCCATCCTGAGTCTTGATGACCCCCAGGTTGGTAGAGGTTTCGGTCACGCCGGGCATGGCATCGCTCATGCGCATCACGCCGTTCGGGCAGGCCATCAGGGCATCCAGCAGGCGCTGCTGCAGGGAGACGCTCATCAGCTTGGCCGGTTTAGGGGCGCTGTTGACCAGCACGGTCAGGTTTGGCTCGGTGGCGGCCAGTTCGGTCTGGTAGATCCCGGTATAGCGGTCAACCAGCGCCTTGAACTCGTTTACGCTGACAGCAGGCACCAGCAGGGTGGCACGGGCTTCGCGCGGGATGGCGTTGCGCAGAGTGCCGCCGTGGATCTCGGTCAGACGCACACCCAGCGGCTCGGCTGCTTTGAGCAGACGCACCAGCAGCTTGTTGGCATTGCCACGACCGCGATGGATATCGCAACCGGAGTGACCGCCACGCAGCCCTTTTACGGCCAGTTCGAACGCTTCACCTTCAGCAGCATCAACCAGCTCGAGCGGGAAGCGGATATTGGCATCCACACCGCCAGCGCAGCCCATATAGACTTCGCCATCCTCTTCGGAGTCGGTGTTGAGCAGAATTTCGCCCTCCAGCCAGCCCGCTTCCAGACCGAAGGCGCCGGTCATACCGGTCTCTTCGTCGGTGGTCAGCAGCACTTCCAGCGGGCCGTGCTTGATGGTCTTGTCAGCCAGTACGGCCAGACAACCGGCCATGCCGATGCCGTTGTCGGCACCCAGGGTGGTGCCACGGGCCGTGACCCACTCGCCATCGACATAGGCATCGATGGGATCGTTGGCGAAGTCGTGTTTGGTGTCGGCGTTGGCCTGCGGCACCATATCGATGTGGGCCTGCAGTACCACGGCTTTGCGGTTTTCCATCCCCGGGGTGGCCGGTTTCTTGATGATGATGTTGCCGACCTTGTCCTGCTTGACCGCCAGACCTTCCCCTTGAGCCCATTGGATGATCCAGGCGCTCAGTTTGGCTTCATGTTTGGAAGGGTGGGGGATGGAGCAGATCTGTTCGAAGAAATGCCAAATCAGTTTGGGAGAGAGAGAGCTAAGCTGTGCCACGTCGGGACTCCTTACCAGCACGGAATTAACAGGGCCCCATCAGCGGGCCGGGGAAGAGGATAACGATAATACAGTCAATCACACAAAAATGTGAGCAATCAGCGCAAATCGCAGGCAGCTTGTGCTGGCTGATGGCAACCAGGCAGTACGATCGTCAGGTTCGGACGACGCTGACCGATAGAAAAGAAAATGTGTGACCGATCTCACAAAAATATTGAATTTAACGCACCGACTGGTAAATTAGCTCCCGTGGTTCGCCACCCGTCAGGATGACGATGAAAGCCTCCAGGGAACCGAAGCAAAGCAAGTGCGCCTCCATGGAACCGAGTGTTCGTTCAAGGATTTGAGCCCGCATAAAGGTACGTAACTTGTTAAGCAATCAGGAGTTTCAATATGCCAGGCAGCAACTCAACCTATTGGTTTGCCCCCTCTTTGTATACCCAGGGTTTCAGCTACCCTAACCCCTTCGTCACTCGTCGCTAAGACGAGCTGCCCAACCAGGCAGAGGCGAGAAAGCAGCAGGTGCGTGAGGTAAATCCTCCCCCTGCTATTTTTTTATCTGCGATTTGCCGCACAGCCCATTTGGACTCGGCAGCAGGGACGGCAGGTTAGTCGTTTGGCGCTCGAGATGGGCCGAATGGAGAGGGTGATGCCGATTTTTCCTGTTTTTGGCATACGTTTGCCAGGCATTTTCTCTGCAAACGGTGCTATCATATCGGCCCAACAGCCTGTCCGCGGTTTGGACACTTCATCTAACCGATCGCCGGATAAGCCCATCTTGCTTCCATTGTTATCAGATTTGCTGCCGAGGCTTAGCCCTGAGGCAGCCGAAGTGCAATCTGAATTCAGTCGGGCAAGGGCCGTCATTTACTGGCATTCGCAGGGATAATTGCGGGTGTTTTTATTTTAAGTGATTGTTTTAAATAACTATTCGAGATCGATAACATGCCGAAAAAGTTCTATGTGTCGTGGGACAACCTGCAACGTGAAGCTCGCCGTCTGGCCCGTCGTCAGCTGCCTGTCAGCCAGTGGAAAGGTATCATCGCGGTCAGCCGTGGTGGTCTGGTGCCCGCAGCCCTGATGGCCCGTGAACTTGGCATTCGTAATGTGGAAACCCTCTGTATCTCCAGCTATGACCATGACAGCCAGCGCGAGCTGGTGGTCGTGAAGGCTGCCACCACCGCCGGTGACGGCGAAGGCTGGCTGGTGGTGGAAGATCTGGTAGACACCGGCACTACCGCCAAGGCGATCCGCGAGCTCTACCCGAAAGCCAAGTTCATCGCGATTTTCGCCAAGCCGATGGGCGAAGCGCTGCTGGACGATTTCGAAGTGGCGATCCCGCAGGATACCTGGATCGAACAGCCTTGGGATATGGCACTGGAGTTCGCCACACCGATCTGCGACGAAAAGTAACGGGATCGGGATGTGACGCTCGCTGCGTCCATTGGTCGCAACCGGCAATGATGGTTTCACTGGGCTCCAATTTGGAGCCCTGTTTTTTTGTGTATCAATCTGTTGCAGGGTGGCTGATGGACAGTAAAAGTGGTTAAGATGAGCTATTGCCTGATATGAATGGGACACTATCTTGGACTTGAACGAAGACCTAAACCTGACCGAACAGCTCTTTACCCGCGTCAAGAAGGTATTGGAAACATCCGAGATCTCCAACTCCAGTGCGGCTGATCTGGCGCAAGCCGAGTCAGACGAGATGTTTATCGACGGCTCCATGTCAAAGAGCTGGTATCGCCTGCTGCGCCGACCCTCCTGGACCTGGCAGGGGGCTGATCCCATCGAAGTGGAGCAGACCCTGGCCCGTATCGCCATGGCGACCGGCGAGCGCACCCACGATTGCTATCTCGATACCATCAAGGGCTATGTGCCTGGCAACTGGATCTACGAGTGGAGCCAGGTGGCTGGCAACTATTTCAAGCAGGGCCGCGAACTGCGCGAGAAGGGTGATCCTTCTGGTGCTTTGAGACAGCTGCTCAAGGCGGTGCGCTACTACTCCATCGCCAGCTATCCCCATCTCAAGGATGACGAGCTGGCGGATCAGGCCCAGCTGCTCGGTAACATGGCCTATCGCGAGGCGGGTCGCCTGTTCAAGGTGCCGCTCAAAGAGATCCAGGTGCCTTTTCGCGGCAAGCATATTCAGGGTTATCTCCACCTGCCGACGACCGAAAAACCGGTGCCGCTGGTGATCATCAGCGGCGGGATCGACTCCCTGCAGCTCGATTTCCTCAACTTCTATCTCAAACGGCTCGAGCCCAACGGTATCGGCATGCTCTCCCTCGATATGCCCGGGGTTGGCTATGCCGAGCATTGGCCGCTGGTGCAAGATACCAGCCGTCTCCATCAGGCGGTGCTCCATTACCTCTCCGAAGTGGCCTGGGTCGATCATCAGCGTATCGCCATGGTGGGGATGCGTCTGGCGGGCAATATCGCAGCCAGACTGGCCTTTATCGAACCGTTCAAGCTGCGCACCGTGGTCTGTGTCGGCGCCGGGGTCAATCAGGTGTTTACCAATCAGGAGCTGTTTGCCAAGTGCCCGCGCATGATGCGGGACAGTCTGGCCAACCGGTTGGGGGCTGATGCGGCGCAGTGGGACGGCATGCGTACCAAGTGCCAGGTTTTTTCACTTAAAACTCAAGGATTACTGGGGACTCGCACCTCAGTGCCGATATTGAGTATTGGACACAAGCGAGATTTTATTTGTCCCGAGCAGGATGTACGGGCATTGGCGGCGGCCAGTCGTAACGGCAAGGCCATCGTATTCGACAAACAGCCTTTGCTGGAGGTGTATGACAAGGCACTGGACGAAATCGTCGAGTGGCTGAAACAGCATTTGTGTACCTGATATTGCGCTAAAGAACTGACGCCATCCCGAGGTGGTGCGGCTTGTTTAACAGGGAGGTTAGCATGTCTGAAAGAGTGACCTACAAGCGACTGCTGAGGCAGTTTGCTGCCATTGGCCCCTATTTGCGCGAAGATCTCTGCGAAGAGGGGCGTTATCGTTTCGACTGCCTGTCGGTCTGTGTCAGCGCCAAGCCGGCGCCGGACAAGCGGGAGTTCTGGGGCTGGTGGCTGGTGCTGGAGCAGGACGATCACCATTTCCGTTACCACTATCAGCTCGGTTTCTACAATGCTGATGGTGAGTGGCTGGACAAGCCGATCCCCAAGAAGCACCAGGTAGAAGTGGAACGGACCCTCAACCGTTTCTACAAGCTCATCAGCGACAAACTGACGGCACTGGAGTGCCAGTTAGCGCCAGCGGATCAGGTCACCAATGAGTTGACCGTGACCGCGGCTTGATCCCTGATGCCCGGCGAGCAGCATCCCGCTGTTTGCCGGGCCATCAGTCAGCCATCTCCCCTTCCGACCGCAATCATCCGGGCCTTTGCTTCATCTCCTCACCCCCGGCGTTAATTGCCTTGCAGGGCTCCATGGCCGTGGGTATAAAGATATTCCTTACTTTTTTAGCCTTTATGCTCCCATGGAAAACAGAACCATAGTCGTCAAGTTGGGCACCAGCGTGCTCACAGGGGGGTCTTCCCAGCTCAATCGTGCCCATATGGTCGAGCTGGTCAGACAGTGTGCGGCCTTGCACCGTCACGGCCATCGGGTCGTGGTGGTCACCTCGGGGGCGATCGCCGCCGGGCGTGAGCATCTGGGGCACCCGCCACTGGCGCCAACCTTGCCCAACAAGCAGATGCTGGCGGCGGTCGGTCAGACCCAGCTCATTCGGGTGTGGCAGGATCTGTTCAACCTCTATGGCTTGCATATCGGCCAGATGCTGCTGACCCGCGCCGATCTGGAAGATCGGGAGCGCTATCTCAATGCCCGCGACACCATGCGCACTCTGCTCGATCACCGCATCATTCCGGTCATCAACGAAAACGATGCAGTGGCGACCGCAGAGATCAAGGTGGGCGACAACGACAACCTCTCCGCCCGCGCCGCCATCCTGGCCGATGCCGATCTGCTGATCCTGCTCACCGACCAGAAGGGGCTGTTTACCGCCGATCCGCGTACCAATCCCGATGCCCAGCTCATCGAAGAGGTGCAGACCATTGACGATACCCTGCGCTCGCTGGCAGGTGACAGTGTCAGCGGCCTCGGTACCGGCGGCATGGCCACCAAGCTGCAGGCGGCCGATGTGGCACGTCGCGCCGGCGTCAACGTGGTGATTGCGACCGGCCAGATGCCGGAGGTGATCGGCCGTCTCGCCAAGGGCGAGCGTATCGGTACCCTCTTCCCGGCGCTGGCCTCCCCGCTGGAAGGGCGCAAGAGCTGGATCCTGGCAGGCCCGCCCCCTCACGGCGAAGTCCATGTGGATCAGGGGGCTGTCGCCGCCATGAAGGATAAAGGCTCCAGCCTGCTGCCCAAGGGGATTGTCGCAGTCAAGGGCGACTTTATTCGAGGCGATGTGGTGCGCATTCTTGATCCCAAGGGCGCCGAGCTGGCCCGCGGCATCTGCCGTTACGACCATCTGGAGCTGGATAAGCTGCGCGGCGTCCACTCGGACCAGATTGAGCAGGTATTGGGCTATGGCTACGGCTCTGTGGCTATCCATCGAGACGACATGGTGCTGCTCTAATCAGGGCGGCACGGCATGAACAAAGGGAAATGAGATGAGTCTGGAGAAAATAGGGCAGGCGGCCCGTGAAGCCGCCTATCAGCTGGCTACTGTCAGCACGGCGCAGAAGAACCGGGCGCTGGCCGCCATCGCCGACGAGCTGGAGGCGCGCAGTGAGCAGATCCTCGCCGCCAACGCGAAAGATATCGCCGCCGGCCGTGAGGCGGGCCTGTCAGAGGCGATGCTGGATCGCTTGCTGCTTAATCCGGCCCGGCTGGCCGGTATCGTGGCCGATGTGCGCAAGGTGATCACGCTGGACGATCCGGTCGGCGCCGAAATGGATAGCCGGGTGCTGGAGAATGGCCTGCGCCTCTCCCGTCGTCGGGTGCCCATCGGGGTTATCGGCGTCATCTACGAGGCGCGTCCCAACGTCACCATCGATATCGCCAGCCTCTGCCTCAAGACCGGCAACGCCAGCATATTGCGCGGCGGGCGCGAGACCTTCCACTCCAATCTGGAGCTGGTGCGGGTGATCCAGCATGCCTTGGCGGCCTCCGGCCTGCCCGAGGCTGCGGTGCAGTACATCGACAACCCGGATCGGGCGCTGGTGGCCGAGCTGCTGCGCCTCGATCGTTACGTGGACATGATCATCCCTCGTGGCGGTGCCGGCCTGCACAAGATGTGCAAGGAGAACAGCTCCATTCCGGTCATCATCGGCGGGTTCGGCATCAGCCACATCTTCGTCGACGAGAGCGCCGATCTGGTGCGCTCTCTGGCGGTTATCGACAACGCCAAGGTGCAGCGCCCCTCCGCCTGCAACGCCCTCGATACCCTGCTGGTACACGAGAAGGTGGCCACCACCTTCCTGCCGCAGCTGGTCGCTCTGATGAACGAGCGCAAGGTGACGCTGGTGGCCGCGCCAAACGCCATGACGTTGCTGGCGGGTGCCGACAACCTGTGCGAGGCGGGGCCGGAGGATTTCGATACCGAGTGGCTGGGACTGACCCTGGGAGTCAAGCTGGTGGCGGATGTGAACGAGGCGCTGGCCCATATGCGCGAGCACAACGCCGGCCACTCCGATGCCATCCTGACCAACGATCTGGCCAACGCCGAGCGTTTCGTCAACGGGGCCGGTTCGGCGGCGGTCTATGTGAACGCTTCGACCCGCTTCACCGATGGCGGCCAGTTTGGGCTGGGGGCTGAAGTGGCGGTGTCGACCCAGATGCTGCACGCCCGTGGCCCCATGGGGCTGACCGAGCTCACCAGCTACAAATGGGTGGGGCAGGCCGATTACCTTAGCCGCGCCTGATAACCGGTTGTTTCAGATATAAAAATGCCGACCCTTGGGTCGGCATTTTATTTGGCGGATATCGGGAAGATATCAGGCGATCGGGTTACTCCCCCTGATAGAGCACCTTGTCACCGGATTTGAGCACATAGCCCTTCCAGGGGAAGAGGGTGTAACCGCTGCCCTGCCACGACCAGTTGCCTTCCATCCCCTGACGGGCAAGCTGGTGCTGCTCACCGGTGGGCAGGGTCAGTTCGGCCTTGCTCTGATCGGTGTTGAACAGCACGAACGCACTGCTGGTCTGGCTGGCATCGGTTGGATTGAGCCGGATACCCTCTTCAAACAGGCGCACACATTTGCCAGTCAGCGCTGACCACTGATAGCCCGCACTGCCGATACAGCCGTGGCTGTCGCGATCGCCGCCCACCAGATGTTGTTCCGGTGTACTGCATGCCGCCAGCAGCAGAGAGGCGGCCATCAGGGTCAAGGTGCGCATGGTTACTCCTGCAGATCCCGTTCGATGACGATGTTGGAGAATCCCAACTCTTTGAAGTAGTTCTCCTGGTAATCCTTCACGCTTTTCTTGTCGCGGCGACAAACCTGAGCCAGCTGGGCCTCCATGGCGTGAAAACTGGTGAGATCCAGCCCTTCGGCAGCAGCGATGGCGTCGTAGATGCTGCGGAACTTGTCGTTCGCGTAGCCGATCTCTTTGGCCTGTTTTTTATAGGTATACGTAATCTTAAAGGCCATCTTGCCCTTCCTTCTTCGATTTGGCTTGCTTGCGCTGGACGTAGAGGTAGAGGCTTTCGACCTTCTCCCGAGCCCAGGGGGTCTTGCGCAAGAACTTCAGGCTGGACTTGATGCTGGGATTATCGGTGAAGCAGCGGATATTGATCTGCTGCCCCAGCTCTTCCCAGCCGTAGTGTTCGACCAGCGCGGTGACGATGGTTTCCAGCGTCAGCCCGTGCAGCGGGTTGTTCTTCTGCGAGGCGTTCGGTTGCTCGCTCATGCCTGTTCCGCCAGCTTGGCAAAGGGCTGACCCATGCGGGTGGTGACACCGTTGGCCAAGTGAGGTTCGAAACCGGCCAGCATGCCCGGGCCAAACAGGCAGACCACGGTGCTGCCCAGCTTGAACAGGCCCATTTCGGCGCCTTTCTGCAGAGTAATGGCCTCGTCGCCGGTGTAGTCCCAACGCACCACCTTCTTCTCTTTGGTCGGCGCAATATTGCCGGCCCAGATGGTCTCGATGCTGGCCACGATAGTGGCGCCGACCAGCACCAGCGCCATCGGGCCGTGTGGGGTGCGGAAGGTGGCCACCACACGCTCGTTGCGGGCAAACAGGTTAGGCACGTTCTCGGCGGTGAGCGGGTTGACGGAGAAGAGATCCCCCGGCACGAACACCATGCTCTCCAGCACGCCGTCCAGCGGCATGTGGATGCGGTGGTAATCCTTGGGCGCCAGATAGATGGTGGCGAAGTCGCCATCCTTGAACGGCGCAACCAGATCCTCATAGCCGCCCAGCAGCTCGCGGGCGCTGTAGTCGTGGCCCTTGGCCTGGATGATGCGACCTTGCTGGATCGGACCGAGCTGGCTGACGGTACCATCCACCGGCAGCGCCAGGGTCAGGGCATCTTCTACCACGGGGCGGATACCGGGCTTGAGCTCGCGGGTGAAGAACTCGTTGAAGCTCTTGTAGTGGGCCGGGCTCTCGTGCAGCGCCTCGCTCATGTCGACCTGATACTGCTTGATAAAGGCCTCGATCACTTTGGTGGTGATGTTGCCCGCTTCGGCGGCGGCAAACTTGCCGATCAGACGGGAGAGGGCGTGCTTGGGCAGACAGTATTGACCGGCAATTTTCAGGTTGTCAGTAATGCTCATGTTCATCATCAACGTAGGTTTATTAGGGTCACAGGCGCGCTTGCTGGCGACCGTGACGGGCTTCCTGCATGGTTTCCAGGATGCGGTGATAGTTGTGGAAGCGATCGGCGCTGATAGCGCCCGCGTCGACCGCGGCGCGCAGGGCACAGCCGGGATCGTCCTTGTGGGTACAGTCGCGGAACTTGCAGCCACCCAGATAGTCGCGAAACTCGACGAAGCACCAGGTGATGCGGTCGGCCTCCAGATGCCAGAGGGCGAACTCGCGGATCCCGGGGGAGTCGATGAGATCGCCACCGCTCGGGAAGTGGTAGAGCCGCGCCGTGGTGGTGGTGTGCTGGCCGAGCCCCGAGTTTTCGGAGATCTCGCCGGTGAGTACATCCAGCCCCGGCATCAGGGCGTTGGTGAGCGACGACTTGCCCACCCCGGACTGGCCGACGAAGATGCTGATCTTGTCGGTCAGTGCGGCTTTCAGCTCATCCAGCCCTTCGCCGCTCTCGCAGCTCACCAGCAGCACCTCGTAATTGAGTTTGCGGTAGGTTTCGAGCTGGCTTTCGATGCGCGCTCTGGCGGCATCATCGAGCATATCGACCTTGTTCAGCACGATGAGGGGGCGGATCTCCACATCCTCGGCGGCCACCAGGTAGCGGTCGACGATGTTGGTGGAGAACTCGGGCATCACCGCCGAGACGATGATGATCTGGTCGATATTGGCGGCGATGGGTTTGACCCCGTCGTAGAAGTCCGGCCGGGTCAGTACCGAGTGGCGCGGATGCACCGCCTCGATGACGCCCGCTGTCGCGGCATTGAGGCCGGGACGCCACACCACCTTGTCGCCACAGACCAGACTGCTGATGCTGCTGCGCCGCAGGTTGCTGCGGTGGATGGTGCCATCGACCGCTTCCACGTCTGCGTGCTGACCAAAACGGCTGATCACCACCCCTTCAATGGCGGGGCCAAACAGGGTGTCATCCACCACTGTGGTGTGATCTTTTTGCAGCCGCCGTTCGCGGTTGGCCTGGACGCGCCTTTGTTGACCCAGATTGAGTTTTGCTTTCTTTGCCACTCGATTCGCCAGTTTATGAACAGATCCAAAGCCAGTATGATACATGCAAATTGGCAAAATTCCGCCATTCCTCCCAATAGAGAGAGCAATCATGACAGTCAGCGCGCAGAACCTGGTATGGATCGACATGGAGATGACGGGTCTCGACCCCGAAGAGAACGTGGTACTGGAGATTGCCACCATAGTCACCGACAAGGATCTGAACGTACTGGCCGAAGGGCCGGTCATCGCCATTCATCAGAGTGATGAAGAGCTGGCCAAGATGGACGACTGGAACGTCAACACCCATACCAAGAGCGGTCTGGTAGCCCGGGTCAAGGCGAGTCAGCATGACGAGGCGAAAGCCATTGCCGAGACCCTCGCGTTCATTCGCCAGTGGGTGCCGGAGCGCACCAGCCCGCTGTGCGGCAATAGCATCGGTCAGGATCGCCGCTTCATGGTCAAGCACATGGCCGAGCTGGAAGCCTTCTTCCACTACCGCAACGTCGACGTCAGCACCATCAAGGAGCTGGTACGCCGCTGGCAGCCGGAACTGCTGGAGCAGTTCAAGAAGAGCGGCACCCACCAGGCGCTGGACGATATCCGCGAATCCATCGCCGAGCTGCAGTTCTATCGCAGCCACGTCTTCAAGATCTGATTCCCCGGCAAGGGGTTGTCATGCGCTGGCTGCTAAAATCGACAGTTCGGCCAGCTTTTGAGCGAACGCGCGCAACCAGACAAAAAAGCCCTTGCAATTGGAATGACTGCTCTTATAATTCGGCTCCCGTACAGTAGCGCAAGCAACCAAATGCTGTACGGCCTGTTTTAAGGTAGTTGCGGGAATAGCTCAGTTGGTAGAGCACGACCTTGCCAAGGTCGGGGTCGCGAGTTCGAGTCTCGTTTCCCGCTC